>NZ_LN555523.1:1554404-1908808 GCF_900015215.1 Romboutsia ilealis
GAGATACATCTGTAAACATTCCTGCGCTTGCTACATTTATAAAATACTTATCATTTATTTTTCCTATATCAAAATTTCTTGGCTTAGAATTTATAATATTATTTACTGCTTTTTTTATATCAAATTCTAATCCTAAAGAATGTGCAAAATCATTAGCAGTACCAACTGGAAGTATACCCACTGGTAGGTTTATATTTAAATTTTTCATAGTGTTTATTACTATGTCTATTGTTCCATCTCCACCTGCTATTATTAAATGTTCATATGTATCATCTATATCTAAAAAGGCTTTTTCTATATACTCATTTTTATCTATTCTATATGGTATAAGTATAATGTTATGCTTTTGATATATACTTATTATAAAATCCAAGCTATTTACTATTGATTTTTCACCTGAATTTGGATTGTATATAAGTTTTGCTTTTCTCATGAAACCTCCTTTAAACTTAACCTTTATGATATATATTATATATACAAAAGGATATACCTTTATTTTAATATATCCTTTATTTTTATTAATAACCAAAGTTTTCGTTTAAAAATATTACATGAATTCTATTTGCAGTTCTTTGTCTTTTTATAATTGTATACTCACAGCATATTCTATCTGAGCTACTACAATCCATACAATACCCTTTTATTTTACATGGTGTATTAGTATTTAGCCTTTTAGCATTCGCAGGGGCACACATACTTTTATTGCGCTCTACCGCTTCATTAATATTTTTTACTATTTTATTAACTCCCACTACTACTATAACTTTATCTGGTCCATAAAGCATAGCTGCTACCCTATTTCCATTACCATCTACATTGTATAACTCTCCATTTTCTGTTATAGCATTAGTACTAGTAAAAAAAGCATCTGCACTAAAAGTCTTTCTATATAATTCTTTTAAATCTTCTTTAGTTAAGTTTTCTTCATATCTATCTATAAAATTAAATCTTTGACTTCTTAAATGATCTATAACACCTGTTTCAATTAATGTCATAGATCCTCCGCAACTAACTGTATCACCTTCATTTGTAAGAGAATCTATTATTTTTATAAGCTCGTCTTTATCATTTGCAAGGTAACCTTTCATATTATTACTTTCTAATGATTTTATAGTATTTTGTATTTTAGTCTCATTTACCCAATTTACATATTTATCCATAAACATTCTCCCACCTTAACCTATTTTTATATTATTATAATATCATATTATTTTAATTAATTTGATTTTTTTCGTTCAGGTTTTTTTATACTAAGTAGTCTATCTAGGTAAGTCGACTTTAATTGTTCATTAGCTAAGGCTCTTTTAGCTGGTTCTAAGTTTAATATGCTAGATAAAATTGCACCCATAGCTCTATGACTAGCTAAAGCTTCATTATCAAATATAAGATTTTGTAACTGACCTTTTTCAATAGCCATTAAAACTGCTCTATGCACAGAATTTGCTGGTGTTATTATTTTTTCCTTACGTTTTCTAAGTGTAATACTTTTTTTATGACAATTTCTAACGCATACTCCACACCCTAAACATCTATCTTCATCGATTTTTACAACTTCTTTGTTATTTTCAATTGATTTACTTATAGCATCTATTGGACAAATCTTTACACACTTGCCACAGTTTATGCAAGAATCGTAGTTTATCTGTGGTATAAAACTAGTTGTCTGAACTGGATTCATATTTCCAAATCGTTTTGCTGCTACTAATGCTTCACAACAACATCCACAACAATTACATATAAATGTTACTCCACTTCTTACATTCTCTCCACATTGAACTAAGTTATTTTCATAAGCCTGATGAAGAAGCTCCTTACACTCAGATGCATCTACCCTTCTTGCAAAATTATTATTTATTAAAGAGTTTGCTGTATTATTAAAAGTCATGCATATATCCATAGGCGCATCACATGCCTTTCCTACGTGGCTCATTCTATGCCTACAGTAACACATACTTATACCAATATGTTTTGATTCTTCTATTATATGCGTTGCTCTTTCGTAATCTAAAATTGTAACTTCATTTTCATTAGTTAATACTTCTTCTTGTACATATACTCTACCTAGCTTAGTATCTGTTGAATAAAATAATTCCTTTATAAAGTCTTCTTCTTCATTTATATATTGATAATAAAGCTCTGCTAAAAGTTTTTGATCTATATCATGTCTAGTTCTCATCATTGAAAACTCAAAAAAACCAGCCATTGGAGGCGGTAATATGTATTTTTTTCCCTTATCATCTTCTATATCTAATATTAATGCTTTTTTAGCTAAATTATCTAATATTTTATATGCTTCACTTTGACTTACATTCCATATATTTGCTGCAGTTTTTACCCTAAATGCTTTTATAGGAAGCTTAGCTACTAACCTTGCTTCTTCTTCTGTAAATAATATACTTAAAATTTGATACAAAGTTTTCGACGGAGGAGCCCCCTGTGGAAATTTATTTATTCTTTCTTCCAAGCTTTTATAAGCATTTTTAGCCGTTATATGTGACATAGTATACCCCTTCCATTTTTTATTAAAATTATGTACATCTAACTATTTATTTATAACAGAAAAAGACATCAAATATTTATGATGCCCTTATTATAATATTTTTAATTACTGATTTATAGAACTTATTTTATTTGTAGAGTAAATAGTAAGTTCTCCGTCATCTTCAACTAACATAATTCCATTTCTTACAAATTCTAAATTTCCTTTTATCTTTTCATTAATACAACTTGCAACTTTCTCCTCTTTAACATCTATATCATTTACAACATTTACAGAGTCTTTATTTAATTTAACCTTTTCTACAAATTCTCCATAATCTTTTGAAATATCTATAGATTTTACAACTTCAACCGTTTCTACACCTAATATATTTGATACTGTATCATGCTTAATATCTTTTATATTATTTATATATTCACTTCCTTGTTTTGTAACTACTGAGATTGTATCATTTTCATTGATTATATTATTTACAATTGCATTTGATGTTTTTAAAATATCTTTTAGAGGTTTTATATCTTCCTTTTTATGTGTTAATACATTATTATCATAATCAACATCTATAGAATTTACAAACTCATCTTTTTCTATATTAATATCGCTTACTACCCTATTTGATATATTTTCACCTTCAATATTAGCCAATATATTCTTAGCTTCACTAGGAATTATAGTAAAAGTTTCTATACTTGCTTTAATAGGTTCAAATGTTCCATCATCTAATACAACTCCTATATATCCTTCTCCTGTCGGGTCTACTCTTAAAGGTCTATTTTGTATTTCTTCCTTATTTAAATACTTATTCATAGGACCTATAATTAATAACTCTACCGTCTCTGGTTTTATTATTTGTTCATTTATGTCTATATCTTTTATTACGTTATTTACATAAGTAGACTCTATATCTCTAACTGATGTTAATTTATTTTGGTTTAATTCCTTTACAACTTTTGTCTTTGATTGATTTATTACTACATTATAATTTTGAGTATTAATATCAGACAATACACCAATTTTATTAGTTTTTATAGGTTTTGAAACTTCCACATCTTCACAGTTAGTAGTTAATACTTTTTTCTTTTCTATTTTTATATCTTTTACTATATTCTTTTTTTCACTTGTTATATTTTCTACTACACCTTTTTCACTTTTCTCTAATTCTATATTTTTCAAAGATTTTTTAGTGTTTACATCTAAATCAGTGTTATGTTTTAGAACTTCTTCACTTGTTATATTTTCTATACTACTTATTTTATTATCATTTTTTATTGCATTATAATTTATATTTTTTATATTTTTATAATTTCGTCTTATGTAATCCTCGATATTTTTATCTTTTGATTTATTTAAAAATGCTCTAGAATATCCAATATTAGAATCATATCTATAATTATTTTCCTCATCTATAGTACTGTCTTTTATCTCTTGAATTAATAATTTCTTAAAATTAGGATTATCATTGTTATTTAATATCTTAATTTTAGTTATATTATCCATTGATATTGCCACATTATCATTCATTATTAAGTTCTTCTTAATTGCTAAATTTTTCTCATTTTCTTTATTTATTTGTATTTTATTTGTATATCCATCTGTAGTTGTAATTTCTAAATCAACAGAAACTTTTTCCTTATTTGAAGAAGCATCTACTAATTCTTTAATAGTATTAAATATCTTTTCTATCGATCTGTTATTATAAATTTTCTGCATTTATGCACACTCCTTTACAACTAACTTTTATAACTAAAATTATTCTCATTATATATATGTTTATGAACTATATTTTATTACATAAATATAAGGCTCATTTTTTAATGAGCCTTATACCTAAATATTACTATTCTGTTTTACAATTAGATGTAAAACCTCCATTAGTACAACTTAATGTGTTAGGTGTTGTATATACTGCCACTTCATCTTTTACAACTACATATAATTTTTCAGTTACTAAAAGTGATGCAAATATATTAGCATCAAATCCATAATATGGTGGTTTTACTGTTGCAATTTCTCCTACAACACTTTTTGGTGCTACACATGGCACTGATAAGCATACATCAAATATTGCTCTTAAATTTACTTTTTTTCTATCATCTGGTAAACATACTTGACCGAAGAAATCAACATCTTTAAAACCTAATCCTGGATCAGCATTATCTCCTGGATTAGCATTATCCGCTAAGTTGTTTACAAGATATTGTGCTTTAAAAGGTATACATCCTGCAGTACCTTCTACTATAATATACAATAAGCAAGAACCTGGAGTTATATCTGATTGACACACTTTTCTAGTTCTTCCATTTTCACAACAACCTTTACCTGCACAAGGTATACTTCCATTATATTCTGTATTTATCTGCTGACATGTAGGATTACTACATTGTGAACATGGATCGTAATTTAAAAGTACAGTTTGATTAAGACCTATTTCAGTTTCTATATTTCCATTTTGTATTCCTAAACAATCATATTGTAAAGTTATAGTATTTATACATACTTCTTTTCCTACTAATTCATTTATGTTTTCTGTATCTGCCCATATTATTCCAAATGTTTTATCTTTAGCACATCTTGTTTGCTCATTTTCTAAATATACATAATCATATATTCTCTCTATTAATGCAGGTATACATTTTGCTTCTCTTATATCTGGGCATATAATAGTTTTAGGTATGCAACATTGTCCTTGACATTGGCTTTCGTTTGTTATAGTTGTTGGACCAGTTTGACAAGTACAACATAAATTATCTGGTTCGTTAGATCCATTTTGTTTTACTTCTTCTACACCTTTATTGTCTTTTATTTCACTCATGTCATCTATCCTCTCCTGTATTTATTTTGAAAAGAATACAATCTCTTCTTAATAAAATATATGATTTTATAGGATACATGTTACTAATTTAGAATTTCTATTAAAAATATGCATAAATTTACATATTTTAATAGGAATATTAGTATAAATATTTTTAAGAGGATAGTTATGTCTTTTATAAATAAAATAAATATATCAATAAAAAAATACCTTAATATCTAAAAAATTATTTGATGGAAGCTATTCTTTTGTAGATATATGACTAGATACAAATAAAAAATACGATATCTATGGAATGATAAAAAAAGAAAAATATTAAACTTAAATCTAGAAAAATATAATATTGATACTCATTCTATAATAAAGTATAATTATAAAAACTTTATTATAAAGTTTCCATATATCGAATATAAAACATACTATATACTACTCCATAAATAAAAATATACCTCTCTTAGCAAATCTAATTCATATATATGAAGATATAATATTTCTATTCTGTTTTACAGTTAAATGTAAAACCTCCATTAGTACAACTTAATGTGTTAGGTGTTGTATATACTGCCACTTCATCCTTTACAACTACATATAATTTTTCAGTTACTAAAAGTGATGCAAATATATTAGCATCAAATCCATAATCAGCTGAATACAGAGGTACACGTGCCATCATTACTGCATCATGTACTGGTGGTTCTACTGGTTGTACTGGTTCTACTGGTGTAATATTTTTTATAGCACCTTTTGGTGCTACACAAGGTACTGATACACATACATCAAATGTTGCTCTTAAATTTACTTTTTTTCTATCATCTGGTAAACATACTTGACCGAAGAAATCAACATATTTAAAACCTAATCCTGAACCATCAACCTTAGCTAAGTTATCTACAAGATATTGTGCTTTAAAAGGTATACATCCTGCAGTACCTTCTACTATAATATACAAGAAACAAGAATCTGGAATTATATCTGATTGACACACTTTTCTAGTTCTTCCATTTTCACAACAACCTTTACCTGAACAAGGTATACTTCCATTATATTCAGTATATATCTGTGGACATTTAGGATTGCTACATTCTGAACATGGATCTTTCTGTAAAGTTACAGTTTGATTAAGACCTATTTCAGTTTCTATATTTTCATTTTTTATTCCTAAACAATCATATTGTAAAGTTATAGTATTTATACATACTTCTTTTCCTACTAAATCATTCCAATTTTCTGTACCTGCCCATATTATTTCAAATGTTTTATCTTTAGCACATCTTGTTTGTTCACTTTCTAAGCATACATAATCATATATTCTATCTATTAATGCAGGTATACATTTTGCTTCTCTTATATCTTGGCATATAATAGTTTTAGGTCTACAACATTGTTCTTTGCATTGACTTTCGTTTGTTATAGTTGTTGGACCAGTTTGACACGTACAACATAAATTCTCTGGTTCATTAGATCCATTTTGTTTTACTTCTTCTACACCTTTATTGTCTTTTATTTCACTCATGTCATCTGTCCTCTCCTGTATTTATTTTGAAAAGATTACAATCTCTTCTTAATAAAATATATGATTTTATAAGATACATGTTACTAATTTAAATTCTCTATTTAATAATTACTATTAATATATGTATAAATTTACATATTTTAATATAAATATTAGTATAAACATTTTTGGGAGGATAGTTATGTCTTTTATAAATAAAACAAATATATTAATTAAAAAAAATAACAACGACTTATACTACTTCGACCTAGATAAGGATATAGTATTTACCAAGATAAGTAATAAAACTAATACCTTAATATCTAAAAAATTATTTGATGGAGACTATTCTTTTGTAGATATCTGGCTAGATACAAATGAAAAAGACAATATCTATGGAGTGATAAATGATAAAAAAGGAAAAATATTAAACTTAACTCTAGAAAAAGATAATGTTGATACTCATACTATAATAAAATATGATTATAAAAACTTTATTATCAAGTTTCCATATACGAAACATATAGAGAATATAAAACATACTATATATTGCTCAATAAACAAAAGTATACCTCTTTTAGCAAATCTAATTCATATATATGAAGATGATAATATTTTTATAAAAAATACAATAGATTTTATAGACTTTAACATTCTTAGTAATTTTGTTGTTGCCTACTCAAATAACAAGCCTATTATATTTTACTTTAAACTAGTGGATAACTTTGAAGAATTATTTGTATCTATCTTTGATTTAAATTCTTATTCTTGGTCTAATCCTATCCAAATAACTAAATCAAATAAGAATAAGATATATTTATCTGTTTTACAAGATGAAAATAATAACTATCACATAGCTTTTTCAGAAAACCATGATAATAAATATTATTGCAAATATATTAATATAAGTTTAGAAAATAATGTTTTAAAAATAAATCAAGAGTCTATTATAAGTAAGGATGTTATGTGCTTATTTCCAAGTATAATAAAGAAAAACTCCACACTATATATACAATGGGTTGAATACTTTGATTTATTTATTTGTCAATCAGATGATTTTGGAATGAATTGGAGTAAACCTATAATAGATAAAAATATATCTAATAAACCTTTTATAAGATATCAATATATTTCTGATAATATAACTTCAATTTTTGCCCCTATAAAACATTTAAGTTAAGAATATTTATCTATAAATATTCTTAACTTAAATGCTATTTATTTTATAATAAAAACTATATATCTTATAATTATAAAAACAACCTATAAAGTAAGCTACTTTTATAGGTTGTTTTTATAAAAAAATTTTATTATTTAGTCTTCTGATTATTATTTTTAGACTCTATTTGAGCTTTTATAAGCTCTGATTGTCTTTTTAATTCATCTATTTTATATCTTATAGTATTTAACTTAACTTCCATTGAATTTCTAGCTTTTTCTGTTTCAGCATTTTTCATACCTTCTTCAGTTTGTTCATACAGCACTTTTAATGCATTTATCTGATTATTTATTTTATCATATAATATTTGAGGATTCTTGTATAATGCTTCTCTTTTTTTGTATATCATAGATAATATTTTAAAATAAATAAATGTTATCATTATATTTGCTATAATCTCGAATATTTCTGTACTCATTCTATTTGTTATAATTGATACTCCTATAAATACAATTAAGTTAAATAAAAATAAGTTATTTAGTATTTTTCTATTTTCCGTATATCTTCCTTCTTCTTTATGTTTCATAAATCTATAAGGTATAGATATTGTTAATATAGGTGCTAAAAATATTATCTTCATGTCTATAAGAGCATATACAACACTTAGCATAGTTACTAAGATTGTAGATCTGCTCATTAAGTCAACTCGTCTCATATTACTCTCCTTTAATTTTTAAATATAAAAATTATTTTTTATATAAAATAATATCATATATTTTATCATACCTTATAGATAAAATACAGATATTTGTATCAAATTTTAATCTATAAGATATACCCTTTATTATATATTCATCTAGTCTAATTAAGTTTCTTTAAATATTCATTTATTTCAGTTGAACTTATACACAAATATTTGTCCAAAATCATATATTAGATTATAAAAAAATACCTCCTATATTTGAATAAGTAGAACACCATCTTATCAAATATAAAAGGTACTTTAAAACCTATAATAATTAAGTTTTAATTTATTAAATATACAATTTATAATTATATACTATAAATTATGCATTTTGAAGCTCATACATTTTCTTTAATTGAGCTTGTATATCTTTATTTTCAAGATACTCTTCTAAAGTAGTCTTTCTGTCCATTATTCCACCTGGAGTTATCTCTATTATTCTGTTTGCAAGAGTTTGTATCATCTCTTGGTCATGAGAGTTGAATAATAATACTCCTGGGAATTTCTCTAAACCTTTGTTTACAGAAGTTATAGATTCTAGGTCTAAGTGGTTAGTTGGGTCATCTAAAACTAAAACGTTAGCATTTGATAACATAAGTTTTGATAACATACATCTAACTTTTTCTCCTCCAGATAAAACTTGAGCTTGTTTTAAAGCTTCTTCACCAGAGAATAACATTCTTCCTAAGAATCCTCTTATGAAACTTTCACTCTTTTCTTCAGAGTATTGTCTTAACCAATCAACTAATGAGTATTCTACACCATCGAAGTATTGGTTGTGGTTTTTAGGAAGATAACTTTGAGAAGTTGTAACTCCCCACTTAAATGTACCGCTATCAGCAGTATCTTCTCCCATTAATATATTGAATAAAGTAGTTATAGCTATTTCATCTCCCATAAATGCTACTTTATCTTCTCTATCTAATCTAAATGATACATTATCTAAAACTTTAACACCATCTACAGTTTTAGTTAATCCTTCAACCTCTAAAACTTCATTTCCTATTTCTCTTTCAGGAGTGAATCCAACATATGGATATCTTCTTCTAGATGGTTGTATTTCTTCAACTTGTATTTTTTCTAATTGTTTCTTTCTAGATGTTGCTTGCTTTGCTTTTGACGCATTTGAACTGAATCTTGCGATGAACTCTTTTAATTGAGCTATTTTTTCTTCAGCTTTTTTGTTTTGATCTTTAGCAAGTTGTAATGCTAATTGGCTTGACTCATACCAGAAATCGTAGTTACCAACGTACATTTGTATCTTACCAAAGTCAACGTCAACTATATTTGTACATATTTGGTTTAAGAAGTGTCTGTCGTGTGATACAACTATTACGATAGAATCTTCTAAATCCATTATGAAATTATTTAACCAGTTTATTGATTGGAAGTCTAAGTGGTTTGTAGGTTCGTCCATTATTAGTATTTCAGGTTTACCAAATAATGCTTGAGCAAGTAATACTTTAACCTTTTCTCCACCTGTTAATTCTTTCATTTGCTTGTAGTGTAAGTCTTTAGTTATACCAAGACCCATTAATAATCTTTCTGCATTAGTTTCTGCATCCCATCCATCAAGTTCAGCAAACTCTCCTTCAAGTTCAGCAGCTTTTATACCATCTTCTTCAGAGAAATCTGGCTTCATGTATAATGCATCTTTTTCTTGCATTATTTGATATAGTCTTTCATGTCCCATTATAACAACATTTAAAACCGTATCTTCTTCATATTTGAAGTGGTCCTGTCTTAAAACTGACATTCTCTCTTTTTCTGTTATAGATACACTTCCTGTGTTTGCTTCTATATCACCAGCTAATATCTTTAGGAAAGTTGATTTTCCTGCACCATTAGCACCTATTATCCCGTAACAATTACCTTTAGTGAATTTTAAGTTAACATCTTTGAATAACTCTTTATCACCAAATCTAAGTCCAACATTAGTAACTTGTAGCATTTGATTACTTCCTTTCTTTACTCAGAATTTTTTATTACACAATACTTTATATAATATATTATTTTTTTACATTAGTCAACTAATCTAATCCCTTAATATTGCTATATTTTAGCAAAATTTATATATAAAATTTACTTTGTATAAACAACGTATTAAGAAGTATTTCATATCACCAATCGTGTATCCTTTCTACCTCTTATGATACATCCACTACTCAAAATAATCGTTAGATTATAAGTTTGTAACTATAAGTATGTTAATCTATAAAGAGCTACCTTAATATAAATTTTATTTTTTAATTTATATTAAGATAGCTCTTAGAAAAATTTATTTATTAGTTATATATTAATGAAACTTTTATTTTTTCTCCTAAGTCTTCTTTTAAATATAAAGAGAATATTGCTTCGTATGAGTCATCACTCTTATCTTGTATAGCATTTAATAATTCATTTAGATATAAAATATCATATATTGAGCCCATTTCAACTAATATCATTAACTTTTTCCCAGTTAATTCATCACTAGTTTTTATAGAATTTTCTTCAAGTTTATTTGCTATTTCTTCTACTGTATCATTCTTATCAAATTCACCATATGAGTATTTTATCCCCATATCACTAGCTAGTCCTTCTTTTATATCTGTTAAATCTATACTTATAGTACATTCATCAGATATAGAGTCTATTATCATATCTATTATATTTAATAAAGAATCTGTGTTATCATTGTTTATCTTTATTTCTCTATTTATTTTTATCTCATTTTTATTTTCTTTATCACTTAAATCAAGACCTATACATAATACTCGTCTTTCATCAGCCATATATCCTATTGCATTAACTATTTGAAGAGATTGCTTATCTTCACTACTGTAAGTTAAAAGTAATATATCAACTCCATCAAGTAATGCTCTTACATAGTCTTTATCTACATCTTTGTTTATATTTATTTTTTCTGTATCTATTTTTTCTACTATTTTACTTTCAACTTCTTCTAGTTTTTTTATACCTTCATTTCCTATACCTATTAATTTTGTGTTTTTTACCTCTTCCATTTTATCTCCTAACTATTAATTAAAGGATATATTAAGCTAATATATCCTTTAATAATTTTGAATATTTATTATTTAAAAATCTAAATAAAGGAACACCTATTATAGTTATTACCACAAATTGTCCAAATCCTACCTGTAAAATAGAAAGAATTAATGGCAATTTAAATAATCCATGTAACATTACTCCACCTATTATTATAGCATTTACTATAGTTGGCCACAATGATGCTATTATTAAGTATCCTTTTTTATCTTTCATATGTTTTCCTGTTAAATATACTAAATATACACTTATAAGTGTAGCTAATGTTCCAAGTATAATATCAGGTACTCCATAAGGACCTATTACATTTGCTAGAAAACAACCTATTGTAAGTGATAGTATATATTCTTTTCCAAATAACGGAAGTAGAGTCATTACCTCTGATATTCTAAATTGTATTGGTCCATAGCTTATAGACCCAAGGACTAATGTTATTGTTGCATATAAGGCTGCAACTACACCTATTCTAGTTATTTTTTTTGTTTTTGATGTCATACTTTTTCTCCCTAAAATATATTAAGCCTATTTAGGTAAAATTTATGTCACGATATAACATCACTGCCACTTCAGTCATATCCGTTACTACACTCATAACTATTGTTTTAAAATAAAATAAACCATAGTTATGGGCTACGGTTTTTTAATAAAAATTAAGCATAATAAAATACTTTTCACCGTAGTTTTATTTATAGACAGGAGGCTTGCGAACTGTCTTATTAATTTTATTTAAATATTATATATTATATAAACTTAAATTTCAAATTTATTTTTAGTAACATATATTTAAATTTTTTCATATTATAAAACAACAATATTTTATTGATGGAGGTAAAATGCCTAAAAATAAATTTCGTACTAAAAGAATGTGCGATATAAAAAATGGATGTAAAGAAATTGGTAATCAGTACATATTTTTAGTAAGTATAATAGCAGCTATAATAGCACAAGAAGTAGATGACAATGATGATTTAGATAACTTAGCTGGTTTTTTAATTGTACTAGGTGAACAACTAGCATTCGCTTCATCAATTAGAGACACTTGTGAAGCAGATGCAGGAGAAGAAGCTCAAAATATTATCAATCCAGAATTATCTATAGCTAAAGATTTATATCGATCTAAATCACCTAAGAAAAAAATAGTGAAAAAAGTTAAGAAAAAAGTAAAAAAGAAACTCTAGCAGATAAACTACTAGAGTTTCTTTTTAATATCTATGATTTTCTGATTCTTGTGGGTTTACAAATTTATGTTTTCTATTCATAGTTTCTTTGCTATATTTTGCTTCGTCTTGAGCTGCCATTTTTGCATTCACTTCTGTGTTATTAGCTCCATTTACTCCTAGTTCTCTTGCAAACTCCACTTTTTCCTTCTTATAATCATACATCTTTTCTGTACTTGGTCTTTTCTTATGAGTCATATTGCCACATCCTTTTGGTTTTATTTCTAAGTTTATTATTTCACAGTTTTACTTTTTAATTCTTATAAAATTTTTAATTACCATGAATATCTTTAAGCTTATCTTTATCTAATCGAGCATCCTTTTTACCATATGCACATTTGCTAAATATTTTTTCAGCTTCGATTAAATCAAGTCCTAGTATTGTCATATTCTCAGGTCTAGCTTCTCCTAATCCATCTTTATATAATCCATATAAATAACAAACTGCTTGCGGTAAAAATCCAAGTAATCTTGCTCCTATACTATCTGCTGCTACTGGGTCTGTTGATGCTATTACAAGGCCAGGTGTATCAACTGCCATACCATCACTAGGTCCAGTTCCTATCATTGCCTTGTCTAAGCTAATAATTGATAAGTCTATTGGAACTTTTTTTGCAAAGCATCTTATAAAACCATGTAAGTCTTCATGAATTCCAGTTTGCTTTTTAGGGTATCCATGAATACTTGCAGGAGGGTAACCCATAGCTATATTTTTAATGGCTGCAGTTACTGTAGCTTCTTCATGGTATTTTAATTGAGTAAATGAAATTATAACATCAGCATCCTTTATAACTTCATTTATAGGAGTAGATTTTATTATTTCATGATTTAGTTCTAAATCTATAAATGGTCCATAATTCATATCTACAAATTCTAAATTTTCTTCTTCTATTATTTTGTCATATCCAACACTTTTCATAACATCAGGAGTTTTAGCTCCTCCTGACCCAGTTGCTATAACTATTTTTGATGGTTCTTTTGTTTTTATGTATTGTATAAGCTTTTTCAAAGTTTTAGGACCTACAACTACACCATCTTTAGGTGCTTTATCTTTTACCCAATTAGGAGTTATTATTACTTTATCTCCCTTTTTTATAATCTTATCCATAGGAAGTAAATCTAGAGCTTTTTCTAAGGATCTACCTTCACTCATGCCTTTTGTTATAGCTACTATTGGATCTTTTACTTTACGATTTCTTATCATATTTTCACCTCTCTAGGTAAGTATTTGCATTTTTAGTACAAAAAAATCCTCTTATTTAAGAGGACTTTAATCAATTTATTTATCAAAATTATTTAATATCTTTATAGCAAAATAAATTATACCCGTAACTAAAAATACACCACACATTCCGATAGCCATTAATTTTAATCCCTCAATCATAATATATCCCCCTTAAGATAATAGTCCAAGTATAAGGCCACCAGCTATAACAGACGCTATTTGACCTGATACATTAGCACTTACTGAATACATTAATATAAAATTTTGAGGGTCTTCCTTTGTAGCTAACTTTTGAACTACTCTAGCTGACATTGGAAATGCAGATATACCAGCTGCTCCAATCATTGGATTTATCTTTTCTTTTTTAAATATATTTATAATTTTTACAAATAATACTCCACCTATTGTATCAAATATAAATGCTATAAGTCCCATACACATTATAAGTAATGTAGATGTTTTTAGAAAATCGTCACCTTTCATAGTTGATGCTATAGATAGACCTAGTAATATTGTACAAATATTTACAAGTTCATTTTGAGCAGATTTAGATAATCCATCTACAACACCTGATTCTTTCATTAGGTTACCAAACATTAAAAATCCAATAAGAGGTATTGATTGTGGTGCTATTATCCCTGCTATTACTGTAACTACTATAGGAAATAATATTTTAGTTCTTTTAGATACTTTGCCTTGAGTATAACTCATTCTTATCATTCTTTCTTCCTTTGTTGTAACAAGTTTTATAGCAAATGGCTGAATGATAGGCACTAGTGCCATATAAGAATATGCTGCTACAGATATTGGTCCAAGTAAATTCTTGGCAAGTTGAGATGCTACAAATATAGAAGTCGGTCCATCAGCAGCCCCTATTATTCCTATAGATGCAGCTTCTTTTAAGTCAAATCCAAATATTAAAGCTACTATTATAGTTAAAAATATTCCAAGTTGAGCTGCTGCTCCTAAAAATATTGTAAATGGCTTTTGAAGTAGTGGTTCAAAATCAATCATTGAACCTATTCCTATAAATATTAAAAGTGGAAATAGTTCCGTTGCTATTCCTTGTGAAAATAGTAAATCTAATATACCAACTACCTTACTATCTCCAAACAATTGAGTTATAGCTCCTGACAATGGTAAATTAGCCATTATTACTCCAAACCCCATAGGAAGTAACAGAGTTGGTTCAAATTTTTTGTATATAGCTAAGTAAATTAGTATGCATCCAATTACTATCATAATTATATCTTTAATAGATATTGCACTTATTCCTGACAGCAAACTATCCATATACCCACCCCTTTTACTATATGTAATTATAATATATTCTAAAGTTTTTTAATTGCTACAATCTATAAACTTCTGTTGTTCTATACTATTATAAAATTTTTATCTATTGTCCATATTAAAATTTCTAGCTTATAGTTTTGCTTCGCTTATGCCCTGTGTAAGTAAATCACTTTAATTTACATATGGATGCTATCTTTTCTCTTGCCAATAACTTAATCCAGTGATTAAGTCCCTGTATTAATAATGAATTTCAAAATATTTTTTATGGTGAAAAGCAATTTATTTATATTACTCAAATTCAGAAATTCATCTTACTTTTTAATATATTATAATTTACTATAAGCGTAAAAGAGCATATCCTTCATAATTTAGAAGGATATGCTCTTTATAAATATTTATATTGGTTTTATTTCATACGTTAAAGTATAAATTTTATTAGGATTTAAAATATACTCCGGATGAGGTAATGCTCTCCAGCTATCATCTCCTCCTACTCCCATTTGTTTGTATATTATTCTTAATACAGTTGCATCTAATGGCTTTAATTTATAGAAATGATCTGCTATTTCTACATCTTCTGGATGATATTTAGATATATTAAACTCAAAAGTAGGAACTCCACTTATTTTTATTCCTTCTCCTTTTTCATTTTTTATTTCTAAATATCTTACATCAGTTTTAGCACCATTTTCTTGAGGTTGAAGATAATTTACCATTTTTTCAGTTACTATATCTTCGTATAACCCTACCTTAGCACTCTTATATTTATCCCAGTAATTTTCTATTTCTCCTCTACCATAATAAGTTATATTTTTAAATTCTTCTTTAAGTATAAACATATCACTTATTACAGGTATTTTAGCTAAATCTCTATTTGGATTTAATATTTGTTGTACTTTTAGTTTAGAATTACTATCTAATGAGTATACATATGTTACTGTACTATTATTATCTAATTCTATATCTACTACTAAATTAACTAAATTAATATAGTTTTCTATTTTAATGTTTACTAAATTCATCTTTGGATTTCTCCAACTAACTGCATCTATTTCATTTTTAAATCCTCTATCATTATTAGTGCTTGATCTCCAAAAATATGGTCTTGATTCTTCTTTTAGTATATTTTCACCATTTACTATATACTGTTCTAAAAGTCCACTTTCCTTTGATAAAGATACTTTTACTTTTTCTGTAGATAATGTTATCAATTTGTCTTCTTCATTTATATTAACTTTATTAGTATTTTCTTCTCTTTCTATTTGTAATGTATTTGGTTTTAATACAACTTGATGATGTTTTATTTCATGACCTTTAGATGCATACATTGTTTCATTCTTTTCTTTAACTGTAAATGTAACTATGTATTCCTCACCTTTGTATCTTTTTTGTACCACATCATATTCTAGTCCATAAGTTTGTCCAGGCTCTAAATCTATATTTACACATTTTTCATCTACAAACTCACCATTTTTAGTTGTAGTTATGAATATGTCATATCTATTTAAATTATTGAATAAATAATCATTTTTTATCTTAACTAAACCTTCTTTTACATCTTCAAATAATACATCTGCATACCAGTATTTAATCTCATAGAATTTAGGTGTTACTTCTCCATCAGCAAATACTAATCCATTTCCACTAAAATCATAATCATTTGGGAAATCTCCAAAATCTCCTCCATAAGCTAAATAACTTATATCTCCTTCTTTTTTAAGAATTGCTTGGTCTTTAAAGTCCCATACAAATCCACCTTGTAAAACATCATATTGCCTAAATAATTTATAATATGCATCTAAATTACCATTTGAATTTCCCATAGAATGTGTATATTCACACATTATATGAGGTTTTTTAGGATTATTTTTTGCATATTCTTCTATTTCCCAAGGTCTTGTGTACATTTGACTTTCTATCTCTGATACATCTTCATACATTCTATGATGAAATATTCCTTCATAATGTACTATTCTAGATTTATCATTATCTTTAAAGAATCTGTACATTTTTCTGAAGTTTTCTCCTCCAAAAGACTCATTTCCTAATGACCATATTATTATAGATGGATGATTTTTATCTCTTTCAAACATAGATTTACATCTTGCTAACACAGCATCTGTCCACTCTGATTTACTTCCTGGAAGTGCACCTTCTTCTTCTTTTTGTCCATACTTCCATGTGCCATGAGTTTCTAGATTTACTTCATCTATTACATATAATCCATATTTATCACATAAATCATACATATATGGATTATTTGGATAATGAGAAGTTCTTAGAGCATTAACATTAAACTGCTTCATTATTTTTATATCTTTTTCCATTATCTCTTTATTTATAGCTCTTCCCATTTCACTATCAAATTCATGTCTGTTAACACCATTAAATAGTATACGTTTTCCATTTATGTGCATTACATTTTCTTTTATTTCAAATCTTCTAAATCCTGTATCACAACTTACATATTCTATTACTTCATTATTTTCATTTTCTAAACTTATTATTACTTTATATAAGTTTGGTTGTTCTGCACTCCATTTTCTTGGATTATCTATTATAGTATTAAAATGTAGATTTGCTTTTCCATCTACAGTAACTTCTTTTTTACTAGAATATATTATATTTTCTTTATCATATAATTCTAATTTTATATTGTAATTTCCTATACCAACTACTTTTACTTTAGTACTAAAAGTCCCATCTTTATAATCATCTGTAAGATTTGAGTCTACTCTAAAATCTACTATATGAGTTTTATTTTTTATCTCTAAGTAAACATCTCTAAATATACCACTTAATCTCCAAAAGTCTTGATCTTCTAACCAACTTGCATCACACCATCTGTATACTTTTACACCTATTTTATTTTTACCTTCTACTAAGTAATCAGTTATATCAAACTCAGATGGGGAGAATGAATCTTTGCTAAACCCAACTATTTCTCCATTTACATATAGATAAAAGCATGACTCTACCCCTTGGAAATTTATTAATACTTTTTTATTTAATTGTTCCTTAGTTATATCTATATACTTTACATAACATCCTGCTTCATTTATTTTAACAGGTGCAAACGGTGGTTTTATATCTTCTCTTCCAGTCCATGGATATATAAGATTTGTATATTGTGGTATTCCATACCCCTTTATTTGCCAATTTGATGGAACATCAATTTCATCCCATGAATCATTGTTATAATTTATTTCATAAAAATCTTCTGGTATACTCTCTATATCTTTACAAAAGTTAAATTTCCATTTTCCATTTAGCGATATATACCTTGAAGAATTTTCTTTTATTCCTTCTATTGCTTGTTCTTTAGTTTCATAGCTTACAAAATCACTATGAGGTTTATTCATATTTAAAGATACTATTTGTGGATTATTATTCCACTCAGGGTATCCATTTTGTGGTTTTTCATATTTAAATTTCATAAATTTTCTCCCCTTTCACGTATAAAAATATTCATATGATTTTATCTATATAAACATTCTTTGTTACATGAAGTTCCTCCTTCTTCATATGAGTTTAAAGGTATATATTATCATAATAGATAATAATCTTTTTTAACGATTATCTTTACCACTATTTTAATAAAATTTACTTTTTAATTCTATATTTTCCCTCAAAATAATAATATCATTACATATAATCTATATCAACGTTTTCCTAGAATTTAGTAAAGTTTTATTTTATAATTAAACGCCCACCCTCCATAACAAAACGTGAGGGAGGGTGGGTGTTTAATTAATTATTTATTTAAATATCTTTCAAGTATTACAGCTCTTATGCTTTCATATTTAACATAATCTGGCATTACCTTTTTAATAACACTTACCTTTTCATCTCCAAACCTAGATATCGCATCTAATATCATTTCTTTTTCATTTTCAGTATACATACATTTTAAATCTATATCAAAATTTATACGATTTCCAAGTTTTATATAATCACAAACATATCCCAGTACTGTAGACACTGATATTTCTAATTCATCTACTACTTCATTTATATCTTTATTTTGATTTAATAAGTCTAAAGCTATTTCCTCATTTTTTCTACTATCTCCGTCTATTACTAGCTTTAGCCTTTTTTTCTCTTCCCATTTAGGAGTTATATTATTTTCTTTTATATATTCTTTAACTATATTTATAATATCTTCTCCATATTTATTTATCTTAACAGGACCTACTCCACCTATATCCTTTAATTGCTCTTCATCTAATGGATATCTTCCACTTATCTCTTTTAAACTGTTACTACTTAGTACCATATAAGGAAGTACACCTTCTAATTTTGATACACTAAGCCTATATTCCCTAAGTCTTTCATATAGCTTTTTATCTGTAGTTACATTAAAATAATCACTATTTAACCCCGTCGTATTTCCCGACACCTTATTGAGCTTAGATTTGTCTATATTTTTTTCTTTTATATATTTTTCAATTATCTCTTCAAACTTCCTACCATACTTTTCGTATTTAATTTCTCCAACCCCTGATATATTAAGCATTTCTTCTTTATTTATAGGATAAGAACTTGTCATATTCTTAAGAGTTGCATCTCCAAATACCATATATGGTGCTACTCCTTCTTCTTTAGCTATTTCACCTCTTAAAGAAACTAACATTTCATATAGCTCATTTTCCACATATCTTGATTTAGTAACCTTATCCTCTTTAAATTCAACTTTAATTTCTTGTTTTATTACTTTTAAAGATTGTTCATTTAATTTTATAGTAGGAAAACTTCCTCTTGGCCCTATATTCTCTACTACATCTAAAAAACCATGTGATACTAATGTATTTATAAAGGTTTTTAAATCTTCATTAGAATAATTTTTCATAATTCCATAAGTTGTTAAAGTATCAAATCCAAGGTCTAATACTTTCTTATTTTTAGAACCTCTTAAAACATCTATTATCATAGTAGCACCAAAACTTCTTTTCATTCTAGCAATGCAAGATATAACTTTTTGAGCATCTAGTGTTTTATCTACTACTTCACCTTCATTTAAGCAGTTGCTACAATTGTTACAGTCTTCTAAAAAAGGTTCTCCAAAATAGTTTAATATACTTTTTCTATAACAAGTATTTGAGTAAACTAAGTCTACCATTTGTTGGAGCTTTTTATATTGAACTCTCTTTCTTTCAGGATTTTCAATCCCAACTTCAACTAAATATTTTTGAGTGTGAACATCTCCTGGTGAAAATAATAATACACACTCACTATCCTCTCCATCTCTTCCCGCTCTACCTATTTCTTGGTAATAGTTTTCTATACTTTGTGGCATATTATAGTGAAGTACCCATCTAATATTTGGCTTATCTATTCCCATACCAAATGCATTTGTAGCTACCATTATCTTTATATCATCATTTATAAAGTTTTCTTGATACTCTTTTCTTGCTTCATTTGAAAGCCCTGCATGGTATTTAGCTACTGAATAATTTCTTTTTAGTAAGCCTTCATATATACTTTCTACTTCTTTTCTAGTTGAAGCATATATTATTCCACTCTCATTTTTATGATTTTCTACATAATCTAGTGTATATTTATTTTTAGATGATGACTTTACTATATTTATAGATAAATTCTCTCTATCAAATCCAGTTATATAAATAGCTGGTTTGTGTAAATCTAGTATATTTACAATATCCTCTCTAACTTCATTACTCGCAGTTGCTGTAAATGCAGTAACTATAGGTCTTTTATCTAATCTATTTATAAAGTATGGTATTTTTTTATAACTTACTCTAAAGTCATGCCCCCATTGAGAAACACAGTGAGCTTCATCTATTGCAACTTGACTTATATTTTTTCCTCTTATTATATTTACAAATTCCATACTATCCAGTCTTTCTGGTGCTATGTATATTATTTTACATTCATCATTTTCTATTTCTTCTAAAACTTTACTATATTCACTATTGGATAAGGAACTGTTTATTAAAGAAGCTTTAATTCCCATAGTATTTAATGCATCAACTTGGTCTTTCATAAGTGAGATTAATGGAGAAATAACTATAGTTATTCCATCTAAGCAAAGAGCTGGAACTTGATAACATATAGATTTCCCACCACCCGTTGGCATTATAGCAAGTACATCTTCTTTATTTATTATAGATGTTATAATATTTTCTTGTCCTTTTCTAAAACTTGTATACCCATAATATTTATGTAGTATATCTAAAGGTTTTATATTCATCTACGCTCTCCTTTAAAATCTTTATTCTAAAAATTTGCTTCGCTTGAGCAATGTGTCATCGAAACACTTCATGTAGCCAACGACTTCGTCCGTTGCTTGAGCCACTACGTTGGCGAAGTATTTCAAAATCTTTTTTACGCTCAAAACCAATTTATTGATATTACTTACATTCAGAATTTATCCACATTTTTAAAAATATTATAATATCTTTAAGCGTAAAAAATTTCAGAAAATAACTATATCATTGATTTATCAATAGTCAAACTATTTTCTGAAACTAGTTTAATTTATATAATTAACATTATTCTAATAAATACTTTGTAATAATTTTAAAATTTCTTCCTTATTAAGCTCATACGGATTAGCAAATATATTTAAAGATGTACATAAGTTAGCTATTGTTTCTAACTCATCCTTTTTTATATTATAATTTCTTAGGTTATTAGCTAGACCTATATCCTTCTTCAATTTATATATTTCATCAACAAATTCTTCTACATTAGCATATCCAACATCTTTACTTAACTTATCAATTCTATCAAACTCAACTTTTGAATTTAATAATAATACTTTATCTTGAGTAATACCACATGCTTCACCATGAGGTATATTATACTTACTAGTTAATGGATATGATATTCCATGACATGCAGCCGTTCCTGTAACAGAGAAAGCCATTCCCGCTAATAATGATGCTTGGCACATATTTTCTCTATATTCTATATTATCAAGGTTATTAACTGCATTTTTTAAATTATTCATAACAATCTTTACTGATTCTATAGCTAAAATATCTGATATAGGATTATTATTTTTACTATAATAAGATTCTAATGCATGTGATAATACATCTATACCTGAACTAGCTGTAACCTTTTTAGGTACTGTAAGTGTTAACTCTGGATCAATTATTGCTATTTTAGGATATAGATAATATGATTTTATAGGGAATTTATCTTCAGTATGTGTATCACTTATAACAGAAACACTAGTAACTTCACTTCCTGTACCTGAGGTTGTAGGTAATGCTATTACAGGTATATTTTTATTAATCTCTAATTTATTTTCTAGGAAATATCTTATGTTAGTATCCATAGCTGCCATACAAGAAGATATCTTTGCACAATCTAGTATACTTCCTCCACCTAAAGCTATAACAAAATCTGCATCACTTTCTTTTATAGCTTTAGTTGTTCTTTCTACATCTTCTATTGTGGGATTTATGCTTATTCCAAAATGTATGTTTTTTACATTTTCACTTAATAGCTGTAAAATCTCTTGTCCATATTCACTATTTATAAATCTCTCACTAGATATTAGTATTCCTTTTTTAAAATTATTATCTTTTATTACTTTGTTTATATTTTTAACTGCCCCACATTTAAATATTATTTCAACAGGAAGCCCAAATTTATAGTTCATATAACTACCTCTTTTATATTAGATTTATTAATCTATTATTTTATCATACATATTATGATTAAACTATATGTGTAGCTAAATTCTTTTTAATCTAATCATAAAACCTAATATTTTATATTTTCTTGATCATCTTATATAGTTATAAATTTTTTTATATTCATCTATATATTTTTATAATTTAACTCGTTGTGCTAGTTAAATATAATCGCTGAAAATACTAGAGTTTAATAAAATATATTTTGATAGTTAGAAAACTTTATATAGTAATTTCAATATATTTAGTAAAATAACTAGCACAATAGATTAATTTAATATCCTTAAACATAAAAAAAGTGCCTATTTATTAGACACTTTAATATATTTACTAGAATCCAAAAGGTATTCCAGCTACCATCCATATTATAAACATTACTGTCCAAGCTACTAAGAAAGTCATAGAGTAAGGTAACATCATAGATGTTATAGTTCCTATACCAGATTTTTTATCATACACTTGAGTAAATACTATAACCATTGCAAAATAACTCATAAGTGGTGATATTATATTAGTTGAACTATCTGCTATTCTATATGCAGTTTGAACTGCAGCAGGATCAATATTCAACTTTATAAACATTGGTATAAATACTGGTGCCATTATAGCCCATTTAGCTGAAGCTGACCCCATAAATAAGTTTATAAATGCTGTTATTATTATAAATCCTACAAGAAGTGGTATAGCACCAATATTTGCAGATTGTAACAATTCTGCTCCAATAATAGCTATTATAGTTCCTAAGTTAGTATAATTAAAGTAACTTATAAATTGAGATGCAACGAATGCTAAACATAAATATCCACCCATTGAACTCATTGCTTTACTCATATGAGCTGCTACTTCTTTTTCATTTTTAACAGTCCCAGCTATTTTTCCATAAACTACTGATGGAACGAAGAATAAAAGTGCAACTATTGGTATAAGCCCATTCATAAATGTAGAATGATCTATTATTGAATTTAAGAAGCCATCTGCTTCTAAGTTTCTTAAGAAAGAGTTTGGCATTACTATTAATACTATTAATCCAACTACCATTGCTATTAATGTAATATTTGCAGCAGTCATAGCTTTCTTTTCTTTATCACTTATATTTTGTAAATCAGAACCTTTGTCTACACTACCTTCATACTTTCCAAGTCTTGGCTCTATAACTTTAGTAGTTAATATAGTCCCAAGTATAGTTATTAAAAATGTTGATACAACCATGAATAAGTAGTTTGCAGTTGGTGTAATATTTACTGTTGGATCTAATATATGTGCAGCTTCATTAGTTATACCTGCAAGCATTGGATCTATTGTTCCTATAAGTAAGTTTGCACTAAATCCTCCAGATACTCCAGCAAATGCTGCTGCTATACCTGCAAGTGGATGTCTTCCATAAGCCATAAATACTAATGCACCAAGTGGTATAAGTATTACATACCCTGCATCTGATGCAACGTTTGACATTATACCTAAAAATACTACCATTGGAACTATTAATTTAGATGGAGTTATACTAACTACCTTCTTAAGTAATGTTCCTATGTATCCTGAACTTTCTGCTATACCTATACCTAACATACCAACTAAAACAACCCCAAGTGGTGCAAAGCTTGTAAAATTAGATACTGCATTTTCAAGCATATACGAAAATCCTTCACCATTAAGTAACGATACTGCAGATACTACTGTTGTTTCTATTTCATTTGTTGTTCTATTTAATATATCCGCTTCTACTGATAACCCCATGCTAGCTGCTATTGCTGATATTATAGCTATCGCAACACATAACATAGCAAATAATGTTACAGGATGTGGAAGCTTATTTCCCCCAATTTCCACAAAGTCTAGAAATTTTTGAATAAATGTTTTTTTCTCAGTTTTTTGTGCTACTGAACTGTTCATTTTTATTCCCCCTTTTTATATATAACGTAATTTATAACGTAAAAAATTATTTCTATATGTTAATAATATATTATCTTCTTTCAATTGTCAAACAATTTAAAATATATTTAATAATCGAATATTTAAAATACGATTTGTATATTTATCTCATATCTATAGTTTTCTAAATATATCATCTATTTTTTGCCAGTTCATTTATTTATTTAAAGTTTTTATATATTTTTTATATTTTTAATAAACTCTTTGAAACATATTAAATATATTATTAATTCATATATGAAAATTGATATTTTAGAATTTAATACTTACTTTATATTTTTTATATTATAATAATAAAAAGGATATCCATTGGATATCCTCTTATTATTAAACTTCTTTTATATAAAGAACTAAACTAGCGTAATCACCTTCTAGTTTAACAGTTAAACCATGATTCATTAAGTATCTACCTGATTTAACAACATCTTGACCAAATAAATTAAATTTATAATTTTTATTTTCATCAAGTCCTCTTAGCTTTATAGTTGTAAATCTATGACCTACTTTAGATTGTGGCAAGAATACAAATAATAAAGCTTCATCTTTATTAACATATTCAAATATATGGTAATCATTATCTACTAAATTTCCTTGTAATCTATAGAATTTACCCTCTTGAACTATATGTCTTATCTCTTTATATTTAGCTATTTTTTCTTTACATATATTTAATTCTTCTTCACTTAATTTTAGTAAGTTACATCCTACTCCAAGTGTTCCCATCATAGAGCTATCAAATCTAAATTCCATAGGTATAACTCTCTTTGATAAGAAATTAGGGCAATCAGTAACCCAAGCTCTCATAGCCTTTATAGGGTATATATGAGAGTATGAATTTTGTATAAATAATCTGTCATATGCATCTGTGTTATCACTAGTCCAGAAATCATCAAAATGTGTAAGCATTCCTAAATCTATTCTTCCTCCACCTGATGCACAAGCTTCAAATAATACATTAGAGTGCTTTTCTTTTAATTTGTCTACTATTTCATATACTGCTTCTATGTGCTTTAACCATAAGCTTCTTTCTTGTTTTCCTAAGTTTTTAGCTCCTGGTTCTGATATAGGTCTATTTGCATCCCATTTTATATAGTCTATATCATATTTTGTTAGGTAATCATCTAACATATTAAATACAAATTCTTTAACTTCAGGTTTTGTCATATTAAGTACAAATTGGTCTCTTGATAAGTTACCTTCTCTATTGTCAAATTGATATATCCAATCCGGGTGTTCTTTATATAATTTAGTTAAAGGATTTACCATTTCTGGCTCAAACCATATACCAAACTTCATGTCCATATTTTTAACTTCTTTTATAAGTTCTTCAAGACCATTAGGGAATTTACCTTCATTTACATACCAATCACCTAAACCATCTTTTGTACTATGTCTTTCACCAAACCAACCATCATCCACAACAAATAACTCTGTTCCTATTTCTTTTGCAAGTTTTGCAAGATTTATTTGTTCTTTTGCATTTACTTTAAACTCCATAGCCTCCCAAGAGTTATAAAGTACAGGTCTTATTTCTTTATTTTTTAATATGTATTTGTTTGCATAGTCATGCATATTATGACTCATTGATTCTAAACCTTTGTCTGTATATCCTATAACCATATGAGGAGTTTCTATACTTTGACCATTTTCTAAATATATTAAAAAGTCAAAGTCATTTATCCCCATTTGAACTAAAGTTTCTCCATATGAAGTTTGTTCGACTACCCCTTTAAAGTTTCCAGTTAATTTTAGTGCTCCAAAGTAAACCTCACCAGTAGTTTCAGTTGCATCTTTGTCTAATATAAAGTATGGATTGTGGTTATGACCTGATATACCTTTTCTATTTTCAAAATATATTTTCCCATAATTTACTTTTTGAGTAAACATTTGTTGTTCTGCACCCCAGTAACCATGAGTATTTCTAAATGTTAAATTTTCATGAGGTATATGCACTTGTCCACTTGCTATATTTTCTATAGCTAAATCTTTTTCTTCATTATTTTTTACTACAGTGTATCTTTCTATTAAATCAACATCTTCTAATACTATATAATGTAAATCTATTTCTATATTATAATGTGCATCTTTTAAGTTTATAACAAGTTCATTTTCATTTATACAGTGTCCTATATACTTATAAACTATATCCCTTGTTTTATCTTCAAAGCTAACCTTTAAACAATTTTCTTTGTATCTAAGACCTCCATATACTGGATATTCTTCCTTTGTTATCTCATATACTGGATCGTTAGTTGATACTTCAGTTAACATTGGTATATCAAAGTCTTCTGGACTATTTATTTTATCTCCCCAATATAAATGTCTAACTAATCCTTCATTATCTATACAAAATGCATATTCAGTATTTTCTGTTGTTAAAGAAAATAGTTTTCTCTCATCGTTTATATATATTCCCATAATATCCTCCATTTACCCTTCTATGCTTTAACTATTTTAGCTTCATATGCTCTTAATATTTCATTTCTAAATTTCTTTTCATCTGAAGTATGATTCATAACAAAATAATAATCTTCATCATTTAAACTTCTTCTTACGACTTCAACACCTTCTTCAGATTCTATTACTTCAAGTTTTGACTCATTTATTATTTTATTAATTATAGCATCCATTATAGTATTGTCTGCTCCACTTCCTATGTAATAAACTTTTCCACCTTCATATTCATTTAAAGTTACTGCTGCTAAATCTTTAAAGAATTCATCTTCATATTTAAATAAAGTTTTAGCTGTAGTAGTCTTTAGCATATCTCTAAATACTGTAGCTGTTCCATTTATACCTTCAAATTCTTCATTTCCTATAAGGAATGCTACTTGATCATCTTGGAATGATTCAACTTCTTCAACATATCCTCCTACCAAATCAGTGTAATATGTTGGATTAAATTGTCCTAATGTTAAGTTGTTATAATAATCTTTAACTGCAGTTCTATAAGTAAATACTACTGTACCACCACCTGATACAAATTTTCTTACTTTATCTTGAACTTCTTTTTTATGTACTATCATAACTGGTAGTAAAAGGACTTTATATTTATCAAAATCAGAATCACTTGGTATAACATCCATATTTATATTTTTCTTATAAAATGGTCTGTATAATCTATATACTTCTTGCTTATAATCCATTAAGAAACTTTGTCTTTGTATTCTAAAACTTGCCATAGATTCATAATCATAAACTACCGCTACATCTGATTTAACTTCACTTTGAGTTAAAGCTTCATTTTCCTTCATTTCCTTAAAGAAACTTTGAACTTCATAGAACTTTCTTCTTTTTACATTATCCTGGTCTATTATACCGTAGCAGTATTGTTCTGCACCCTTAGTTGCTCCTCTATATCTAAAGTACATAAGAGAACTACATCCATGAGCTATCCCTTGATATGACCACATTTTAGCTTGTCTTGGTCTTGGTAAATATCCTATAACATCATGTCCTTGAGCTCCCATTATAGCTTCTGTTATCCAGAAGTTTTGACCCTTTATTCCTCTCATATAATCAAGGCCACAAGCTATTTCCCATGCAGGAATTGGTTCTTTTTGACCACCCCATACTGGATAGTTATTGTATGCAACTACATCCATATGCTTTCCTACTTTGGAAAAGTCATAACTCTTATCAAAGTATCCTCCAGAGAAATCATGTATAATTACAGAATCTTTCCCTAATATTTCTTTTAATAAATCAACTTGGAATTTTGCATACTTTTCTATACTTACACTTCTAAATCTTTCATGTTCCATACGAAGTGATGGATTATGAGTTGTTATAGTTGGCTTTGGAAGTGGTATTTCTTCAAATGTGTTGTACGTTTGAGACCAAAATATCGTTCCCCAAGTTTCATTTAATTTATTTATATCATTATCATACTTTTCTTTTAAGTATTCATTAAATTCTTTTTTACATAAATCACAGTAACATAAATCGCTACCTTCATGACCAAATTCATTATCTATTTGCCATGCAACTATACTTTCTTCATTTTTATAATGATTAGCTAACTCTCTTATTATTATTTCTGAGTATTTATAATACGTTTTACTATTAAAACAATATTGTCTTCTTCCACCAAATACTCTTTTATTATTAAATTCATCTTCACTTAAAACTTCTGGATACTTATTAGCTAGCCAAGCTGGCATTGTAGCTGTTGGTGTACCAAAGATAACCTTAAGCCCTTTTTGTTTAGCTTTTTCTATTACTCTATCAAAATATGAAAAGTCAAAGCTTCCTTCAGTACTTTCCATCATATGCCATGCAAACTCCCCAATTCTTATAACATTGCAGTTAAGTTCTAATATGTTATCTAGATCTTCATCTATCATATTCTTATCCCAGTGTTCTGGATAGTAATCTACTCCTAAATACATTTGTATTCCTCCCAATAGTTTAAATTTCTTCTTAAATATATAATAACAAATATCGTTTTCTTTGTAAGTATTTTTACTAATTTTTTACTAAAAATTTTACTAATTTTATATTTATAGTTTAATTATTTTTTATAATTAAAAAGCCATCTCAAACTAACCTATTCAATAGAGAAACTACTAAATTTTATTTTGAGACAGCCTATTTTTATCTATATAGCATCATTAACTTTTTTTCTTTTTTCTAATTCTACTAACATTTCATCATGGAATTTACCATTTATTTTGTACTTAGATTTGTATATAGCATACATTACAACTGCACAAACTATAGGTATCCATATCATTATTACTCTCATTCCAAGTATAGTTGTTGCACTTTGAGCTTCCCCTGCTACATATCCTACTAAAGATAAACCAACACCTACTAACCATCCAGCTACTGCAGATGCACCTTTAACCAATAATGTTTGCACTGAGAATACTATACTTTCATTTCTAGTTCCTAATTTAAATTCTCCATAATCAACAACATCTGCAAGCATTATAGTTGTAGAACCTAATAAGAATCCACTTCCTAATTTTAATATTGCTCCTGCCATTCCTATAAATAAAGCATTTTGAGGTGCAACTATTCCAGCTACAAATAATAATAAAAATCCTGCTATTGGTAATATACTTCCGAATTTAAATACATCTTCTCTACCGATTTTCTTAGTTAATATAGGTAGTAATACAAGACCTGATATTTCTGCTATACCAGCAAATGCTTGATATACTGAGAATAAACTTTCTTTGCCTACAACATATGTAAAGTAATAAATAGCCATACTACCTGATATTTGCATAATTAAGTTCATACCTAAAACAATTCCAATAAATACTACTAATTGATCATTTTTTCTTATTATATTTAAAGTTTGTTTAAATGATACTTTCTCAGCATTTTTAGGTGTTTCAACTCTTTCTTTAACATTTAAACAAGTTATTATTGTGGCTATTACAAATACTACAGCTATAACTACAGCAAATGCCGAGTAACCTTTTACTACATTTCCGTTACCAAGTTTTTTAATTATTGAAAGTCCAAATGTTCCCATTATAAGCCAAGCTGTACTTGCAAATATTCTTGGTATTACTGCTACCTGCTCTCTTTCTTCTTTGCTACTAGTTAAAGATGGTATCATTGACCAATACGGTATATCCATTATTGTATATGTCATCCCCCATAATATATACATAATTGAGAAATACGCATATAGTGGTAAACCTTCTAAATCTGGTTTTCTAAATAAGAATACTATAACAAGTGCATTTAATACTGTACCTATAAATATCCATGGTCTAAATTTTCCAAATTTACTTCTAGTATTGTCAACTAGCATCCCCATAGCTGGATCGTTTACTGCATCCCAAAGTCTTGCTACCAAGAATAATGTTCCTACAAATGCTGGATTTAATCCAACTGCATCTGTAAAGTAAACCATTAAATATGTTGATACTATTGCATATGCTAAATCTTTTCCTAAAGCACCTATTCCATAAGAGTACTTTTCTCTAAACGTTAATTTGTTCATATATCTCCTCCATTTTTTATTTTATCCCCTTTTATAAGTTTATTATACCACTATAAGAAACGTTTGCCAACTTTTTAAGTAAACTTTTTCCTATTTTTTACTGAACTTTTAGTTTCCTTTTATTTAACTTTTAAACATATATAATTTGGGTATAAATATTTTGTAAGAATTTTAAATATGATACATTATTTTTAGTTATAATGTAGACAATCCACTTTGCTAATATTATTTATAGAGTTCCCAGTTTTTAATTTAATCTGTTGTGCTAGTTAATTTAATATTATATAACTTTTTAATTTAGGAGGCCTTTAATGGAATTTAATTATAATTTAGAAATTGATAATATATTAAACAAAATATATCAAAGAAAGATATTTGAGTTAGCTTGTGAAAATAACATTTCAACCATAGATTTAAAAGATATAAAATCTTATAAAGATAGATTTAAATCTTTCAATGTTTATCTAGGAAGCGAAATAGAGGAATTTATAAAAGATTCATTACCTAAAGAAAAAGATGGATACTTCTTTAGATGTAATGTATCAAAACATAAAAATAATTATTATCCTAAGATTTATGATGCTTTAGGTAATAAGCTTGAATATGAAAGTGATTCTAAATTTGCTACTATCCTTTGGAAGGAGCATATAAATAATTTAATCATAAAAGATGTTTATGAATCTTTTAATAAAGAAAACTTCCACGAGTTTATTGATAATAATTTAGAAAATATTTATGAAGATATAAATAAAAGTATAATTGATTTTTACAACACTAATAAATTAACTATAGCATTTTCTAATAAATCTGAATTAGTCTCAGTTATTAAAGATATGATTTTAAAAAATGAATTAGATATTTCTTTTGCTCATGACTTTGTTGATTTAGATAAGATTAGAGAAGAGATGATAATGTACTCTACTCCACTTGATATGTATAACGAATACGATAAATTAGAAGATGATTTAAACTATTGCTTAAATAACTTCTTCAAATATAATAATGATGAATTATTTAATATCTTAGTAGATGAGAAGAATTTTAAATTCATTGAAAATGTTGGTCTTGTTAGATAATTCTTTAAATAAGCTAAAAAATGGGAAAGTTAATAATAAAATTTTCCCATTTAACTTTAAACATATTTAATTATTCTAGTTCATTTTTTCTACTTCTTAATTGCATATTTACTGATATTGACTTATTGTCATCTAGAAAAGTATAATAATAAAAATTAAATATATTATAAATTATTATATTAATTTAAGGTATCTTAATAAATCTTTTAATACACTCTTTTAGTAATACTATATTTGATTTTCCTATTCCCTATTTAGTATTTTTATCTTATCTATAATACTAGATATAATTTTTATAGTTATAGGTGTTATTATCATAAAGATTGCTAATATAACAATTTGTACAAAACTCAGTCTATATATCATTAATCTTTCTCCAAATAATATTACAATTGAGAAAAATAATATCGTCATAAATGCAAATAAAAGTTTCCTTTGACTATTAAACGGAATACTTACTCTATACAAAATAACTAAACCTGTAAATCCAGTTAATATAGCAGATATACTTGATACTTGACTCTGAGGTATATTTATTTTATATGATATAAATACAACGCATAATATATTTATTACTATAGTCAATGCCCCTGCTAGCGCTCTTTTTATTATATTTCTTAAAAATCCTTTTTTTATCCTATTGTTATTAGATTCAAGCGCAAAGAAAAATGAAGGTATCCCAATAGTCAATGTACTTATAAGCGTTAATTGTATCGGTACAAATGGATAAGGTTTCATTATAATAAGATATAATATAGAAAGTAAAAATGAATATATAGTCTTAACTAAAAATAATGATGCACTTTTTTCTATATTATTAATAACCCTACGTCCTTCCTTTACAACACTAGGCATAGATTTAAAATTCGAATCCGTAAGTACAAGCTGTGATGTTCTACGGGCTGCATCACTACCTGATGCCATAGCTATACTACAATCACTATCTTTAAGAGCTAATACATCGTTTACTCCATCACCTGTCATAGCTACTGTATGACCTTTCTCTTTAAGAGAATTTATAATCTCTCTTTTTTGTTCTGGCCTTACCCTTCCAAATACAGTATACTTATCTACTGCTATATTTATATCATCTTTGTTGTTAAGAGTTGAAGCATCTACATATTTATCTGCATTTTTAATACCTGCAGTTTTTGCTATTTCTGATACCGTAACAGGATTATCTCCAGATATTACTTTTATTTTAACTCCTTGCTTTTCAAAGAATTCAAATGTTTTTTCTACATTGTCACGTATTTTATCTTCTATTATAATAAGTGCGATTTTTTCTATATCATCGTCTAATTTATCATTAGCTAAATACTTATTATACTTAGATAATAAAAGCACTCTATATCCTTTTGATGAATATTCTTCTACTTTATTTTTTATACTTATATATTTTTCATTTAATACAAATTCGGGTGCACCTATTACAAAACTTCCTTCTTCTTTAAAAGAAACACCACTCCATTTTCTTTCAGATGAAAAAGGCACTTTATTTTTGTATTCCCAGTTTGGATTTTCTTTGAAATATCTTCTAAGTGAATTAAAAGTTGAATTTTCATCATCTAATGTATGAGTTATCGCTCCTATTATCTTGTTTATATTTTCATCATTATATTTATCATCTAGTATTATAATCTCTCGAACTTCCATTTTACCTTCTGTTATTGTCCCTGTTTTGTCAAGACATATCATATCCACACGAGCTAGAGTTTCTATACAATGAAGCTCTTGAACTAATATTTTTCGTTTTCCTAATCTTATAACTGATACCGCTAAAGATATACTTGTAAGTAAATAAAGTCCCTCTGGAATCATACCTATAATTGCGGCAACTGTACTTACTATAGATTTTTTAAATCCATAATTTAATACATACATTTGTTTAAGAAACAGTATCAATCCTATTGGAACTATAATTATTGCTATATATTTAATTATTTTATCAAGAGATTTCATAATCTCAGAGTTTACTTTTTTTCTCTTTTTTACTTCTTTTGTTATTTTAGATGCATAGCTATGTTCTCCTACCTTATCTGCTTTTGCATAACAAGTACCTGATACTATAAAACTTCCTGATAATAATGTATCTCCTTCTACTTTTAATATTTCATCGACTTCTCCAGTTAGTAAAGATTCATTTACTTCTACACTTCCCTGTAAAACTATAGAGTCTACACTTATTTCATCTCCACTTGAAAACTTTATAATATCATCTAATACTATATCTTCCGTATTTACTTCAACTTCCTTAGATTCTCTTATTACCTTTGCCTTAGATGCTGATACTAAGGACAATTTGTCTATAGTTTTCTTAGCTCTTACCTCTTGTATTATACCTATCACAGTGTTTGATATTACTATTCCCATAAATAATGCATTTTCATAGGATTTTACAATAATTATAAGTATTGCAAGTACAAGATTTAATAAGTTAAAAAAGGTAAATACATTATCTATTACTATCTCCTGAGTTGTTTTTGAAACACTATCTATAGCTTTATTATAATTACCTTCTTTTATGCGTTTATCTACTTCATCTTTTGATAAACCTTGAAGGATATCTTTATTTTGTATATTATTTATATTTTTATTAAGCTTCATATATACCCCTTCTAACCTTTTATTATGATAATTAGTATTTCCATTTTTTAATAAATCATTATATAAAAGTGCATTTTCAAAATAAATAAGGAGTATATAACGTTTATTATATACTCCTTACTTATTTTCTAATTCAATCTGTTGTGCTAGTTAAAATTATTTTCCAAATAAAGTAAATTGATTTTTTCAAAAACAATCTTCCATAAAGATTAGTATTTGTAAATATTAACCAAATACTAATCTTTTTATCTTAGCCATAGAATCATCATTTCTCATCAATTTATTTATTAGAAATGAAATATTATGAGCCAAAACTTTTATTGAGGTTCTAGTTATAAATCCTAGCATCGATTTACTTTTAACCTTATTTAAATTTAATTGTTCTGTTAATTGAGAAAAACTAGTTTCTATCCTTCTTCTAACTTTAAATAATAGTTGTCTTACTTCTCTTGGATAGTTATCTCTACTATTTGCCCTTTTTAAGAATAGTAAATCTATATCTCTTTCACTTTTTAATTCAGGCGTTAGCCTTTTGTTAATATATCCTTTATCTCCGATTATAGAGATAGATCTATATTTATCGCATAAATCCCATACCGCATTTCTATCATCTATGTTTGCTGGAGTTATAACATAATCAGTTAAAAATCCATCTACAGTAGTAAGTGCATGAAATTTAAATCCGAAATAAGTTTCTTTTTTAGAAGCGCATCTTCCATAGGAGGCTTCACCTTTGAAACACTTACTAAAACGAGCTCTTCCAAATTCACATACAGGAATAGGCATACTATCTATAACTCTTACATTGTTAGAGTAAAGTTGCATAAATTCAGATATATATCCTCTTATTTTAGATATTACTAAATGTAAATTTCTTTTAGTTCTATTAAATCTAGTTCTATCTCCTAATCTTGGAAATAGTTCTTTATATTCTCTTTTTAATAAACTAAAAAATGATTTCTCTGAGTCAATAGTTAAAAGTTCTCCAACTATACTAATAGTGATTATCTCACTATCTGAAAGTTTGCTATCCTTAATATTACGTCTATTCCTTATACCAATAGGTATAATTTCATTGTATATATCATCTATAATTACAAAAATATTTGTAAATAAATCTGTTAAATTTTCTAACTCCTGGATATAATAATTATTAAGCTCCAACATCATATAGTAAACCTCCTTTAAATTAGTATTGATAATCTTAGGTTGCTATATTTGTTGGAGTTTTATTATTGAAAAAATTAACTAGCACAACGAGTTAATTCATAATTATTTAATAATAACTTAACTCATAAACTAAAAATCTTTCTTGATTATCACTTCTATATAAAGCATCTAATCTAACTTCTTCGATTTGCATAAATGGTGTACAATTTTCTAGGTAATATATATAATCATCAGATGGATAATAAAGTATTATATCTATCTTCCTAGCATTATTTTCAAATGATATTAATATATTTTCTACGACCTTCATAAATATGTGAACAGAAAATGGATTAAAGAAATAAAATTTATTATCTTTATCACCTATTTCGTATTCTTGGGCTAAAGTGCATAAAAAATTAATTTTATCGTCTTCTCTTTTATTATTTTTCAAATACTCTTTTTTATTTTCCATACATTGATTGTAAAAATTTTCATCCATTTCTATACCTAAAACATTACATCTATAATTATAATTTAAATAAAAATTAAGTCGTCCTTTTCCACAACCAAAATCAATTACAGAATCATTTTCATTTATATGGTAATTTTCAAACAATTTATCTAGTGCAAAATAAGGCGTTGGCTCATATGGATGATAACATTTCTTAGTCTCGTCCCAACTTTGATCTCCCGTAGTTTTTATATTAAGTAGCTCTTCATAATATTTTTCTTTCATATTTTTCCTTCCTGCTTGATTTTATTATGTATATCTATTTAAGCTTATTATAATATTATTTTTTGTCAACTAATGAGTAAAATATTGTAAATATATTTTAAATTTATTTATTTTATATTGAAATTTAGACATCTTATAGCTACGATTATAGTAAGAATTAATTTAGGAAGATACCTTAGGGAGGAAATAAACATGAACTTTAATTTTGATAAAATTATAGATAGAAGTAACAACTTTTCAGCTAAATGGTCTGAGATGAATAAAATTTTTGGTACTAATACTTTACTGCCTATGTGGGTTGCTGACATGGATTTCTTAACCGCTCCTTGTATAATGGATGCTTTAAAAGATAGGCTTGAACAAGGAATATTTGGATATACAACTAGACCCTATTCTTATAATGAGTCTATAGTAAATTGGCTTGATAATAGATTTAGTTGGAAGATAAAACAAGAATGGTTAATGTTTAGCCCTGCAGTTATAACTAGCATTAGTTTATTAATACAAAATTTAACTCAAAAAAATGATAAAATAATGATTCAAGAACCAGTTTATAGTCCATTTCATAGTATCGTTGAGTCTAATGAAAGAGATTTAGTTATAAGCCCTTTAGTAAAATTAGATGATGGAAGCTATGTTATGGATTATGAAGATATAGAAGCTAAAATAAAAGATGTTAAAATCTTTATACTTTGTAATCCTCACAATCCAGTTGGTAGAGTTTGGACTCGTGAAGAACTAACTAGATTAGGTGAAATATGTTTAAAGCATAATGTCTTAGTTATATCTGATGAAATACATAGCGATATAATATTAAAAAATCATAAGCATACTCCATTTGCCTCTATTTCTAAGGAGATTGAAGAAAATACTATAACTTGTATGGCACCAACTAAAACTTTTAATTTAGCTGGCCTTCAAAGTTCTTTTTTAGTAATTCCTAATCCTTCTCATTACGAGGTTATGGATAAAGCTTTTTCAAGATTAGATATAAAAAGAAATAATGCATTTAGTTTAGTAGCAACAGAAGCGGCTTATAACTACGGTGAAGATTGGTTAGATGAATTACTAAAATACATAGAAGATAATATTGATTTTGCTATTGAATATATAAAAACTAATATACCTCAACTAAAAGTAAAAAAACCTGAAGGAACTTACTTACTATGGGTTGATTTTAATAACCTTAATGTAGATGAAAAAGATTTAAAGAATGCTTTAATAAGTAAAGGTAGAGTTGCATTAAGCGATGGATCTTCTTTTGGAATAGGTGGAGATGGCTATTATAGAATAAATTTAGCGTGTCCTAGATCTATGGTTTTAGAGTGTCTTAAGAGAATTGAATTTGCTATAAACTCTTTATAAACAAAAGGTGAACTATAATAATATAGTTCACCTTTTTATTTAACATCCGCAACCTTTATTTAAATTACATCCACATTCGTTATTATGCTTATTGCATTCGCATTGATTGTGATGATTACATCCACATTCATCATAGAAATCACAATCATCTTCATCATATCCAAAATCATCTAGGTTGCATCCAACATCATCTTTATAACAATCTCTATAACATTTAGCTGCTTCTTGTAAACAACATTGTGCTTCTTCCATTAATTCCTGAGCTGAGTTTGCAGCATCCTCATAGCATTCCCAAAGTTCATTAGCCTTTTTACATTCTTCTATAGCTTGGCGTTTTAGACATTCAGCTCTATTTTCTGCTTCCTCTGCCTCTTGAGCTATTTTATTTGCTCTATTCATAGCGCACTCTGCTTGCTGACATTTTTGATTGGCCATTTCTTTGAACTTATTACATTCTGAGATACAAGTATTATGTTTGGAATTACATATGAAGTTTTTATTATTGCATTCATTTTGATTACAAGAGTTATTAAATTTGTTATTTTTTTTAATATTTTTCTGTCTCATTAAATAACCACCTTTTAAATTGAATATTTTAGAGAATTTATTAACTCCTATTAACATACTATTCATTCATTTAAAAACTGTGATATAGTTACTATGCATTTGTTATTTTTATTAGTATTTATAAAAAATAATTTAAATTCTATAAAAGGTATTTTATTATTATTAATAATATATAATAGATTAAAGTAATTAACTCTAATTAAAGAGGTGAGTATTGATTGCTAAATAAAATAAATAATTTTATCTTAAAAAAACCGGTATTATTTGGTGGATTATTTTTTCTTTTATTATCATTTATATTTAACATGATAGAAATTTTAATTTTTAAATCTGCTCATATAAATGATATAATTCATATATTTCCTACTATATTGGTGTATGAGCCTATAATAAATGCTTTAGAAGGTTTAAAACTAAACCCAATATACTATATTCCACTTTCATGTATAATAGATTTTTTAATAGGATTAGTCTTAAGCTTTATTTTAAGTAAGTTTAAATATATAAAAAATCATTTTTTAATAAGTCTTATAATTACTTTTTTTTATTTATTGGTTTTTCGTAACCTTTCAATGGTTACCTATAATATAAAATATTGTATATTATAATTAATAAATTAAGGTATAGTATAAAAATAAGGAGCTATCTCAAAGTTTTATCTTTTAAATAGCTCCTTATTTTTATACTTTTACTAATTTACTTTTATTAAAATTATATATAAAATCTATAGTTCTCCCACTTATATTCACTGCTATAAGAGACCAAAATATATCATATACTGATAAATATGTTAGTGATAACATTAATACGGCTACATCACCTATCATATAAACATTACCTATATTTAAGGATGTAATTTTAGAAATTACCATAGCTAGAGCATCATCTCCACCTGCTGCAGCTCCGTTTCTAACAATTATCCCTACTCCAACTCCTACAAATAATCCTGAAAGTATGGTAACTATGAACTTACTATTTAACACGGGTATTAATGGTCCTATAGATTCAAAGACTTCATAAAATGTTGAAAAACTAAAAGTCGCTATTATTGAATATATTAAGAATTGTTTTCCAAAAAATTTATATGCCATTATAAGCAAGGCTGTGTCTATTATTAGATTTGCTACTGAAAGTTCTATATTGAATAAGTTTTTTAAGAGTAATAAAAGTCCTAATACTCCACCCTCTGTTATATTATTTTGATAATTTAAGTTATAAATTCCAAATGATAATATTAATGATCCTAGTAATATTAGTATTATGTGTTTTGCGTGCGTCCGCTTCTCCACAAATATCCCATCCTTTTCTTTTTGATTTACTAATATTATATACACTTGAATTTAATTTGTATAGTGCATTTTCATAAACTAAATATTATAAAATATTTTTATTTTTTTTTCAATCTATTTCTGTGTATTTTTATGTATTTTTATTTTTATATCTTTAAACCCAGTATTTCCAATAGTTTCACTTATATACAATTTTTATAAAGTTTAGATTAAAATTTTTTAAGTTTAGTATATATAATTCTTTGTTTATATAAATTTTTGTTTTATTTAGTTTTACTAAACTAAGGACAAGTTAAATACTATCACTTTTTAATATTTTAATAAATAAAGGAGCTAATCTTTATTTTAAGATAGCTCCCTTATTTTAATATCTATTGTAAGAACATTTTTAAATCATCTTCAACATTAGTTATTCCACCTATTCCAAAGTTTTCAACTAAAACTTTAGCTACATTTTCAGATAAGAATGCTGGTAATGTTGGTCCTAAGTGTATGTTTTTAACACCTAAGTATAATAGTGATAATAACACTATTACAGCTTTTTGCTCGTACCAAGCTATGTTAAATGCTATTGGTAATTCATTTATATCTTCAAGTTCAAATACTTCTTTTAATTTAAGTGCTATAAGTGCTAATGAGTATGAGTCGTTACATTGACCTGCATCTAATACTCTTGGTATTCCATTTATATCACCTAACTCTAATTTATTGTATTTATATTTAGCACATCCTGCAGTAAGTATTACTGTATCTTTTGGTAAGCCTAAAGCAAAATCAGTATAGTAGTTTCTTGATTTAGCTCTTCCGTCACATCCTGCCATTACTATAAATTTCTTTATTGCTCCAGTTTTTACAGCATCTACTACTTGATCTGCAAGTGCAAATACTTGATTATGTGCAAATCCACCTACTATTTCTCCAGTTTCTATTTCAGTTGGAGGAGCACATTTTTTAGCTTGTTCTATTATTTCTGAGAAGTCTTTGTTATCTTCACTTACACCTTTTATATGCTTAACACCTGCAAATCCAGCTGCTCCTGTAGTATATATTCTATCTTTGTAGCTGTCCTTTGGTGGCACTATACAGTTTGTAGTCATTAATATTGGACCATTGAAGCTTTCAAATTCTTCTTTTTGTTTCCACCAAGCATTTCCGTAGTTACCTGCAAAGTGAGAATACTTTTTAAATGCTGGGTAGTAATGAGCTGGTAACATTTCTGAGTGAGTATATACGTCAACTCCTGTTCCTTCTGTTTGTTTAAGTAATAATTCTAAGTCTTTTAAATCATGTCCTGATACAAGTATACCTGGGTTATTTCTAACACCTATGTTTACTTTTGTTATTTCTGGATGTCCATAAGTTCCTGTATTTGCACTATCAAGTAGAGCCATACCATCTACCCCAACTTTACCAGTTTCTAAAGTTAATGCTATTAATTCATCTATACTTAAATTATCATCTAAAGTTTTTGCTAAAGTAGCTTGCATAAATGCATTTATATCTTCACTATCATATCCTAATGCATTAGCATGCTTCATATATGCAGACATACCTTTTAATCCATATATTATTAATTCTCTTAAACTTCTTATATCTTCATCTTTAGTTGCAAGTACTCCAACTTTAGTAGATTTTTCATCTAATATTTTATCTATATTTGATTCTTCTTTTCCACTTCCAAGTATAGCATCTTTTATTTTGCTTAATAAGTTTACTTTAACATCCATTTCTTCATTTGATACTGCATTCCATAATGCTGCTTCTGATAAGTTTTCTTTGTTATCTAATTTAGCTAATAAATCTTCTTTAGTTGCTAAAGTTTCTTTAACTCTTTGATAAAATACTTCATCATCAAAGTTTGCATTTGTTATTGTAGTAAATAAGTTTATAGTTATTAAGTGGTTAACGTCTTTACTTACTTCTTTTCCTTCTTCTCTAAGTCTTGTTGTTACTTCTGATAATCCTTTTGTTGTATATATTAATAAATCTTGCATTCTTGCTAGATCTGGTGATTTTCCACATACTCCAAATTTTGTGCATCCGCTGCATCCTGCTGTTTCTTGACATTGAAAACAAAACATCGTGCTTGTCATAATTATTCCTCCAATTTGTTAATGTTTATTTTATATACACATTATATATATAATTGGAAGTAATTTCGGTAACGTACGTTACACTATTTTCAAACTTATTATTTTTATTTCAAAATTAAAATATAAAATATGTTATAAAGTATAATAACTATTTTTAGTTGGTAAATTATTCAATAAAGTTTATAATGTAATAAGGTTTACAATTGTTATATAATCTGAAATAAGTAAAGGATTTACGAAAAATCAATAAGGGGATGGAAAGTTTGAAAATATTTAATAATAAATTGATTTTAGGTTTAACTTCTATAATATTTTTACTTTTAATTATATTCAGTTACTCTAAAATAAAAGAATATAATATATTAAAAGATGTTTTTGTATTCAAAAAAGAAAATGTAGTTTCAATTTTTAGAGTAAAAAAAGGTGAAGATATTCATGATTATAATTATAAATTGGAAAGCAATGAGATTGATGCTTTAAGTGATATACTTACAAACTCAAAATTAAAAAAAGCCACTACAAATGATTCTCCATCTAATATGTTGGGAAGTCTGACTATTTTACTTGATGGAAATACAAGAGAAGTAGATGGTGGTACATCATTTGAATTTGAAAGAGGTATGACTTTAACTCCAATAAATAAAGATAGTGTATATGTTTTTTTAGAGATAAATAAACTTAGAAATGATAATAGTTTTAATACAGATATGGTTATGCAAAGATCTTATATTATAGATTCTGAAAAATTAGTAGAATTCATAAATAAAAATACTTAATAGAATTAATTTCTAAGTTAAGTTCACAATTTTAATAAAATGCGAATTAAAATATATAGAAATATCTAGATTTATTAATATAATATATCTAGATATTTTTTGATTATTATATAATTTATTATTTAATTTATAGTTAATTTTGTTAATGTTTATTTTATATACACATTATATATTGAACAAATAAAATCCGTAACATACGTTACTGATTCTTTTTTACGCTTAAGAATATTATAATACTAAAAAAAATGTGGATCTATTAAGTTAGTGTCTAAAAAAAGTATTCGTTACATTTTTATTAAAATAAATTGTCTATCTAAAAGGTATTTCTTCGACAAATCCCAACATTTCTATAATATTATATCTACATTGATTAATACTTAACTGTATTCTTTATTACATTTAATTAATAAGTTTCATACCTATATTTTATTTTCTATTTATGTTATACTATGAAAGTTAATACCGTAGATGGATGGCTACGGGGGTTTTTTGAATATTTTTATCCTCCATGGGTTATCAGTGATTTTTCACTATAATCAAAGGAGGTGGTATCAGATATGCTTGAATTCTTACTAGTAATACTACTTTTACTTACTTTTATTAGTTTAACTATTAAAAGTAACGTATTTTTTAATTACATACGAATTAAAATTAAAGTAATTGGACTTGATATAGAGATTAAAAGTAAAGAAAAAAGCGCCCCATCCTGCAAAGATAAGCGCTAACTTCTGTAAATATTCTTATTACTATCTGATAGCCCCAAAACAAAATAAATGTTCTAAGGATACTCAGTGCTACCAACACTGGGTATTTTTATTTATATATTTATTATATCAAATTTATCTTAAATTTACACATATATTTTATATTACTGCTAGTTTAAGTCTTGGCATTGAAAACAAAACATTTTATTATCCTTAATACTTTCCTCCAATATTTTAATGTTCATTTTATATACACATTATATATAATTAGAAGTAATTTCGGTAACGTATGTTACACTAATTTTTAAATTATTATATTTATTTCAAAATTAAAATATATCACTTATATTTTTTTATTTCATTATAGTATTCTTTAGGGGTAATCCCAAATTCTTTTTTAAAAACACGAAATAAATTATTATAGCTTCCTAAATTACAAATTTGTGCTATATCAGTAATTGACTTACCTTCTTCTATAAGCTTTTTACATAAATCTAATTTAGCTTTTATTATATATTTATGTAGTGTTGTTCCAGTTAATTTTTTAAATTCCCTAGATATATGAAATTTACTTACATAAAATTCTCTTTCTAGGCAATCTAATGAAATCTCTTCTGTTATATGATTACTTATATATGCAAATATATCATCAATAAGAAACGGCGTATTTCTTTTAATTTTTTGTTTTGACTGTGCATATATGCATGATCTAAGTATCATTACAACAACAATTGATAACATACTTTTAATATAAATACTCTCTGCAAACTCATGTTTATTTTCTTTTGACCTATATAGTTTTTTTAATATATTTTTAATCAACATTGTTGTCTCAGTATTTGCATTTACTACGTTACATCCAAAAGGTACACTATTAAAACTTTTAGCCAAATTAACATCTTCATCAGATAATATATTTAATAACTCAGTGGTAATAACCAACTCGTAAATTGTAATTGTCTGATTTAATTTCAATACAACTTCAATACTATTATTAGGACTTATTAAAATAATACTATCTTTATTTCCATCTTGAGATTTATATCCCCATTTAATTTCACAATTACCTTCAAATATAAATAATATTTTGTAATACTCATTTGATTTAATTTGCTTACTTTTTATATTATTAAAATTAATTCTATTTACATAATAGCTATCTTTGTATGTCATTAATATACCCCACCTTTTCAAATATCAATTTTTGATAGTTTTATATCAATATCCGAATATAATTTTATTTTATAATATGAGACAATTAAATTACAAATAAATAATTTTGTGGGGTGATTTATATGAAACTTTTAGAATCAATTAATGTAGGAAGTATCACTTTAAAAAATAGAGTTATGTTTCCTCCTCTAACTACTGGATATGAAGGCAGGGATGGTAGCATAACTACTCAAAGTATTAGTTTTTATGAAAGATTAGCTAAGGGTGGTGTTTCATACATTGTAATAGGTGATGTATCCCCTATTAATAGCTTCTCTCCTACTCCAAAATTATATGACGATAGTCAAATAATAGGTTTTAACAAATTATGTGATTCAATACATAAGCATGACGCAAAAGTAGCTGTTCAAATTTTCCATCCAGAATATGATTGTGATGCAATAAATAACTTGTTTACTAGTGGAGATATGAAAGCTGTTAGAGAAAAATTACATCATGATATGAAACACTTTGTTAATGAAGTTAGTGAAGATGCTTTAAATGATATTATAAATAAAATGTGCAATTGTGCAATTCGTGCCCAAAAAGCCGGAGTTGATATAATTCAAATACATGGTGATAGATTGGTAGGTTCATTATGTAGTACTATTTTAAATAAAAGAAATGATAAATTTGGTGGTACCTTAGAAAACCGAACAAGATTTGCACTACAACTTGTAAAATCATTAAAAAAAGCTGTTCCTGGTATGCCTATTGATTATAAGTTTTCAGTTGTCACACCTGAAAGAGGCAAAGGTGGAATAGATTTAAATGAAGCTCCTATATTTGCTAAATGGTTAGAAGAGGCTGGTGTTGATATGCTTCACATAGCTCAAGCAAACCATACTGGTAATATGGCAGATACTATTCCTCCTATGGGTATTCAACCATATGGATTCTTTGTTGATATAGCAGCTCAAATAAAAAAAGAAGTAAATATTCCAGTTAGTACAGTTGGTAGAATATTTAATCCTAAAATGGCTGAAAGTATTTTAGAAGCTGATAAAGTAGATATAATAGGACTTGGTAGAACTTTACTTACTGATCCTGATTGGGTAAATAAAGTAAAAGATAATAAATTTGAAGATATACGCCAATGTATATCTTGTAATAAAGGATGTACTGATAATATTCAAAATCGTAAATTTTTAAGTTGCGTACTAAATGCTGAGAATGGATATGAAGAAACTAGAAAAATTACCAAGGCTATAACTAAGAAAAAAGTTGTGGTTGTAGGAGGAGGACCTGCTGGTCTTGAGGCAGCTCGTGTTGCAAGCTTAAAGGGCCATGATGTTATTTTATTTGATGAAAATACATCTCTAGGAGGTCAATTAAACTTAGCATGTATACCTCCTAGAAAAAATGAAATTAAAAGAGCTATTAAGTTTCTAACTCATTCAGTATGTTCTCAAAATGTAGATTTAAGACTTGGTAAAAAAGTAACTCAAAACGATTTATTAACTTTAAATCCAGATGCTGTATTAGTTGCTGTAGGAGCAAGTAATGTTATACCAAATATAAATGGATCTAACAATCCAATAGTATGTGATTCATGGAAAATACTAAATGGAGAACAACAAGTATTTGGTAATATCGCTGTTATTGGCGGAGGTATGGTAGGTTGTGAAGTTGCTGAATACTTATGTAGTGAATCTAAAAATAAAGTTTCTATAATTGAAATGGATAATAGTATAGCTAAAGGTGAAAGTAATACTATACTTCCTACATTAATGAATAATTTTACTAAACATAATGTAAAAATATATACTAACCATAAAGTAAATGAAATACATAAGGATTATATACTTTGTGAAAATGATAATAATGAGATTAAAATTCCTTGTGATTATGTTGTTATGGCAATAGGTGCAAGACCTAACGAATTTGATGTTGATAAATTATTAGAAAATAATATAAAAGTAGTTAAAATAGGCGATTGCAAAGATAAAGCGTCTGACATAGAAAATGCTATAAAAACTGCTTATGATGCTGCTAACGAAATATAAACTTAAATTTAATAATAATCTAAAAGAATCTCCTTCTTTATTTGGAGATTCTTTTTGTTGTAAACTATATTATTATATTTAAATATCTATATTAATATTTTAATTTTCTATATTTACACTATTTTAGTTTTTAATAAAATAAAAAATTCGCTTCGCTCATATCGCCAACGACTTCGTCCGTTGCTCAAAATCTTTTTTACGCTCAAAATCAATTTATTGATATTACTTACATTCAGAATTTATCCACATTTTTTTAAGTATTATAATATCCTTAAGCGTAAAATATTTATAAGTTTTAATTAAATTTATTATTATCGAACCTACTCCAATATATCATCATAATATTTAATAAAAATGTATAATTAATTACCTAAAACATTTTCCTTATGTATAATTTTATATTTTATTGTGTATTTTTATATAAATCGACTTTAAGATTTTATTTTTTACATAAAATATATAAACATTCTGCCTTTAACTTTATTTTATTTTAAGTACTAGTATCTTGTATACACCCCTATACTTGTGCTATACTTAAAAAGTTATTTTAAGCTGAAAGGAGCAAAATATATGTCAAAAAATAAAATAATAAACATAGCAGTTATCGCCCACGTTGATGCTGGTAAATCAACTTTAGTTGACGCATTCCTACATCAATCAGGGACATTTAGAGATAACGAAGTAGTAAAAGATTGTGTAATGGATAGTAATGATCTTGAAGCCGAAAGAGGTATAACTATATATTCTAAAAACTGTTCAATAAACTATAAGGATTACAAAATAAATATAGTTGATACACCAGGACATAGTGACTTCTCTTCTGAGGTTGAACGTGTTATAAAAACTGTTGATACAGTTATATTACTAGTTGATGCTAGTGAAGGTCCAATGCCTCAAACAAGATTCGTTTTACAAAAATCTTTAGAAGCTGGACTTAGACCAATATTATTCATAAACAAAATAGATAAGCAAGATCAAAGAGCTGAAGAAGTTGTTGATGAAGTATTTGACTTATTCGTTGACTTAAATGCAACTGATGAGCAATGTGAATTCCCAATAATATACGGTATAGCTAAGCAAGGTATAGCTAAAAAAGAAATGGATGATGAAAGTGAAAACTTAGCTCCATTATTTGAAACTGTTGTTGAACATGTTGAAGCATACCCTGATTATAGCGAAGAGCCTTTACAACTTCAAATATCTGCTCTTGCATACGATGATTATGTAGGAAGACTTGGTATAGGTAGAGTTTACAAAGGAACTGTAAAAAATGGTGAAACAGTATCTATATGTAAAGCTGATGGCTCTGTTGCTAGAGGTAGAATAAGTAAGCTTACAGTTTATGAAGGATTAAAGCAAGTTGAAAAAAGTGAAGCTTATGCTGGTGATATAGTTGTTGTTGCTGGTATGGCTGATATATCTATAGGTGAAACTATATGTAATGCTGATAATCCATTACCAATGGAAATGATACACATAGAAGAACCTACTCTATCTATGAACTTCTTAGTTAACGATTCTCCATTTGCAGGAAAGAGTGGTAAATTCGTTACAACTAGACACTTAAAAGATAGATTAGATAAAGAATTAGAAGTTAACGTTGGTCTTAAAGTTGAACCAATGGATACTACTGATGGATACAGAGTATCTGGACGTGGAGAGCTTCACTTATCTATACTTCTTGAGAACATGAGACGTGAAGGATACGAAATAGGTGTATCTAAGCCAGAAGTTTTATTTATAAAAGATGAAAATGGAAAATTAATGGAACCAATGGAAAGAGTTATAGTTAACTGTCCAGAAGTTTACTCAGGAACTGTTATAAACAAATTAAACTTAAGAAAAGCTATGATGGAAGCTATGGAAATCGAAGGAGATTATGTTAAAATAACATTTATAGCTCCTACAAGAGGATTATTAGGATACAGAAGTGAATTCATAAATGATACTCGTGGAGAAGGTTCTTTAGTTAGATCATTTGAAAGATATGAAGAACACAAAGGTGAAATGCCAGGAAGAACTAACGGAGTTTTAATATCTCAAGTTGCTGGTTCAACTATGGCTTATGCACTTAATGCTTTAAGCGAAAGAGCTCAAATGTTTGTTGATCCTGCTGTTGATGTTTATGAAGGTATGATAATCGGTATGAACTCAAGAAAAGAAGATATGACTGTTAACCCTTGTAAGAACAAGAAATTAACTAACGTTCGTGCTTCTGGTACTGATGATGCTGTTAAGTTACAAGCTGCTAGAACATTTACATTAGAAGAAGCTTTAGAATTTATAGATGATGATGAGTTAGTTGAAATAACTCCAGATGCTATAAGACTTAGAAAGAAATTCTTAAATGAACACGATAGATTAAGATACAACAAGTCAAGACAAGCTAATAAGTAATATAAAAGGCAATCTCTATTTCAGAGGTTGCCCTTTTATGTTACAATTGAATATATTATGACAGATAAAAAAGAGTATTACTATAACTAATCCTATAAGAATACTCTTTTTTATTAAATATTATATATAAAATACTAGTTTTCTGAAACTAATTCATCTAGTACTTTGCTTTCTGATAAATAAGATAGAAATGTTAATCCATACATCACACTTAGTGACACTAACGTTATTATAACTATACCCATTAATTTTTATCCCTCCTTTTATTTATATTATATCCATCTTATATGAATATACTATGAATTTTTTATGAAATTAAAACATTTTAAATTTTCAAATTTTAAGATATCTCTTTTGATAAATTCATTATAATTATAATTTTAATTCAAATTATATTCTAGTTACTATTTTGTAAATTTTTCCATACAGTGTATTTATTGTACCTATTGCATCGATAAAAATTATTTATAAAATTTGTCTGTAGGACATTTACTACTTCATTTAATGATGCATTATTTAGCAGTTTAAGTTAATCTGATATAGAAGGTATAATCTTTTACTATTAACATATGGTATTTTTAAAGCCTTAGATATTTGAAAATTTGTATCTTCAGGAATATTCCTCACATTCAGAAGTTATTAATATATTTTTTAAGTATCATAGTATTCTTATTAATAAAAAAGAAATGCCAAATGGCATTTTTATATAATTACTTTTCTAAAGTATTTACTACTTCTTCAAGTTTTTCTCTAATTCTTATATGCTGCGGACATTTCTTCTCGCAAGATCCACATTTAACACAGTTAGAAGCTTGAGCATTTTCACTAACTACAAAAGCATTGTATTTACTTTTAGGAGTTTCTATATCATTAAACATTGATGAATTATTAAGAAGTTCAAAACACTTTGGTATATCAACTCCTACAGGACATGGTATACAGTATTTACATCCTGTACAGTTTACTTTAATTTTAGATTTAAATTCCACTTTAAGTTTATTTAAAGTTTCTTCTTCTTCACTAGTCATAGAATTTGGTATTCCCTCATTATCTGCTATCTTTAAATTATCAATAACTTGTTCAATAGTTGACATCCCACTTAATACTACATCTATTTCATCCTTATTATATAAAAACTTAAATGCCCACATAGGTGCTGTTTTCTCTATTTTAGAATCTCTTATAATTGCTTTTATTTCAGGTGATAAATTATTTACTAATGAACCACCGCGAAGAGGTTCCATTATAATAATTCCCAATCCTTTATTTCTTGCATATAAAAGTCCTTCATTCCCAGCTTGATAATCTTCATCTATATAGTTATGTTGTATTTGAGCAAAGTCCCAATCATAATCATCTACTATTTCTTTAAATACATCAAACGTATCATGGAAAGAAAATCCTACATATCTTACTAATTTTTCTTTTTTTATTTTCTTTATAAAATCAAATAATCCATTTTCTTTAAGTCTTTTATAATCATCTTTATTTAAGTTATGAATTAAATAAAAGTCTATATAATCAGTTTCTAGCTTTTCTAACTGTTCCTTAATGACTCTGTCCATATCTTCTCTATTTTTTATTAACCATGATGGTAGCTTAGTAGCTAATTTTACTTTCCCTCTATATCCATTATTCAAAGCTTTCCCCACTACTACTTCACTTTGGCCATTATGATATGGATATGCCGTATCTATGTAATTAAGTCCATTATCTATAGCATATCTAAGCATTGTTATTGTTTTTTCTTCCTCTATTCTTCCATCAATTTCAGGAAATCTCATACATCCAAATCCTAATATTGAAACATATTCATTGGTCTTTCCTAATTTTCTATATCTCATATTTTTCCCCCTTTATAAAGTACTCTATATTAATTATGCTTAATATTTTAAAAATATATTGAAACAATCTTGTAAAAATGCTAAATTAAATATAATAGAATATTTTTAGGAGAGTGATGGAAAATGGACCATAGTCCTTTGGGAGGACAGAACTTAACAACCATCACTTATTTATTGTCTTTATTTAGTTAATTTTTTATTTTGTTTATATAAATCAACTATTTAATAGATAATATTAAGTGATGAGATTTATATAAAACTTAATAAAGGATGGTTTCAAATGATAAGGTACTATAAAACTATTGAAAATAAATTGGAAAAACTAAATTCTTTTGAAGAAGGATGTTGGATAAATCTTGTTGAACCTAACCAAAGTGAAATTAACGAAATTGCTAATTTACTAAATATAGATATAGATAGTATAAAATCTGCACTAGATGAAGAAGAACGTTCAAGAATAGATGTTGAAGACAATCATACACTTATACTTATAGATATACCAGTTGATGAAAGTGATGATAAATCTTCTCATTATACTACTATTCCTTTAGGTATAATTCTTCTTGAAAATGCCTTACTAACTGTTTGTACTGCTCAAACTAAAATCTTAAATGATTTTATAGTAGGTCATGTTAAAGAGTTTTACACTTATAAAAAAACTAGATTCATACTTCAAATTCTTCATAAAAATGCAACTTATTATCTTCACTACTTAAGAAGAATAAATAAGATGACAACTATTATAGAAAAAGAAATCTATAATTCTATGAAAAATAAGCAACTTATCCAACTTCTTGAATTAGAAAAATCACTAGTATACTTCTCTACTTCACTTAAGGCTAATGAACTGGTTTTAAATAAGATGATTCGTACAAGTAGTATAAAAAAATACTCAGAAGATGAAGATTTACTAGAAGATGTTTTAGTAGAAAATAGACAGGCCGTTGAAATGGCAACAATTTATGGAGATATATTAAGTAGAATCATGGATGCATTTAGTGCTATAATAAGTAACAATCAAAATGGCGTTATGCAATTTCTTACATCAGTAACATTAATAACTACTATACCAACTATTATATCAGGGTTCTTTGGTATGAACGTTGGAGGTATACCTTATGCTAATGATGTAAATGGTTTTTGGATTGTTATGTTAATTACAACTTTAATTTGTTTAGTTATAACATTTTTCATGTCTAGGAACAAGTTACTATAGATTTAAAATAAAAAAGAAAGCATGCGCTTTCTTTTTTATTTATCTATTATCATATCTGTTATACTCTCTTCAAACATATTCTCTATATCTTCATTTATATCTAGTATATATATAGGAACATATTCATCATCATCTTTTGCTCTTTCTTCTAATTCAAATTGCGCTATTAATGACTTGTGGAAATCTATATTTAAATTTGGCATTTTACTTAATATATCTTTACTATCTTCATAATTTCTATTTCCTAATGATGTATACATATCTAAGCTCTTTTTATAATATAGCCATGCTAACATATACTCACATCTTGAATCTTCAAATCTAAGACCTTCTTTAAAATATTTCTCAGCTTCGTTGTATTCATTTAGTCTTAAATTTAATAGTCCTAAGTTATATATAGATTCTATACATTTTTTACTTCTAGATTTTTCATACCAATACTTAGCATTATCATATTCTTTGTAATGAATATCGTATATTAATCCTAACATATGCTCTGAATATGTATTTGCATCATTTGCGGGTATTTCAAAATATTTTTTTGCCTCTTCATACTTACCTTCATCAAAATATAATTTACCCAAGTATATATATGCATTTATATTATTTTTACTTGTTGCTATTTCAAAATATTTTTTTGCTTCTTCGTTATCTCCTAAATCTAGATAAATCTGAGCTATTTTATAGCTTGAGTTTGAATCTCCATTTTCGCTAGCTTTTTTATACCATATTATTGCTTCATCATAGTTTTCAAACTCTTCATATATATTACCAATTTTAATTTGACATCCCACACTATCACTTTGTCTTAAATAAAAAGATAATGCTTTTTCTTTCTCATCAGTTTTATAATATAAATCTCCTAAGTTTTCAAATGATTCTCTACATCCATTTTCTATGGCTTGCATATAATACATTTTTGCTTCTTCATAATTTTCTTCTTCAAAATATAAACCTGCTAAGTTATTTTTAGCTTCAACCATTTCACTTTCTACACACATTGTATAGTATTCTTTAGCTTTTTCAATTTCATTTTCTTTATTGTATAAATTGGCTAATCTAAATTTTGAATGTATATGATCTTTATCACAAGCTTTTTTATAGTATTCTATAGCATCCTCATATTCTTCACGTCTATCATAAATATAAGCTAATCTATATTGAGACTTAGTATGGCCTTGATCTGCACTTTTTTTATAATATCTTTCTGCCTCATCTAGATTATTATTTTTTTCCATTATAAGGCCTATATTAAAACATCCTTTATCATTACCAATTTTATGTAGATATTTATAAAGAGAGATTGCCTCTTTTTCATCTTTATTATTTTGATTTATAATAGCTAGATTATATTTGCAATTTTCCTCTAACATTATTGAGCCTTTTTTATAGTATTTAAAGGCATTCTCCTCATCTTTTAACACTGTGTATAGTACACCTAAGTTAAAACATGCTATAGGTAAACTTGAATCTGATGCTTCTATTAACCATTCTTCAGCTTTTTTATATTTCATTAATTTAAAATAAGATACGCCTAGGTTATTTTGTGCCTTTAGATGTCCTTCTTTTGCTGCCTTTTCATACCAATAAAGACAGTGTTCATATGCATCTACATTAAAATACATATTGCCTATATCAAATGCTGCATCTATTATTCCATTTTTATATGCTCTAGAATACCACTCTTCTGCTTCACTATATTTCTTTTTGTCATAGTATATATTAGCTAAAGCATATTGAGATTTTGCATAATCATATTCAGCTGCAATCTTATATTGTTTTATTGCATTATCTATTTTACCTATTTTTTCAAAAAAAGTTCCTTTTGTATGATATATCATAGGATCTTTAGGTATGTTTTTTATTTTATCTAAAGAAGATTTTATATCACTCATATCGCACTCCCTATTTTTACATTTTTTTACTTAATTATACATACAATTATATAACATATTTATTTACATTAGTATCTATATTTTAGTAATAACTATATATTTATATTCATGTTGATATTATTTTTTACACTTATTAATGTTTTTATATATATTTAAATCAGATATAGATTTAGGTATATATAGTCTACTGTATTTTCTAGTGTTTGATTTATTGTATATAAGTTGCTAAATCCATTTATAAGTTTTTATTTATTAAATAGTTAAAAACTCACTTTACTAAAAGTATTTATTATATTAGTATAAGATATACACAATAGATATATCAATGTATTATAAAAGAGGGTCTTAGCCCTCTTTTATGTATAAATTATTTAAGTTTTGAGTAGTTAACCTACCTGATACAATCTGAATCTAATCTTTTTATTTTAGATATAGATTCATAATTTCCAATCAATTTATATTTTTTTTAAGTCTATATAAGCTTCTATTTGTGGAATATAGATCATGTTGTCTTTAATATGAGTATTTCCAAATTCTTTAAGCTCTGTGCCATCTTTATCTTTTGTTATCTTATATTTTATTATCTCACTATTTTCATTTATATTAGCGTGAAAAAACAATCCTTCATATTGTTTGAATCTAAAATTAAAATTATCTCTTGTAAGTTTTATAACTAAGTCTTTCATATTTTTTCCTTTCCCTTTTTTAATTTATTATATCACTATAATATAATTAGAATAATTTATCAATTATTATATAATATAAGTATAATACTTTTTTTGAGGTGGTTTATGAGTAAAAAATTAAAACTGTTATCCTTATTACTTTTTCCATTATCTATTTTAATTAATACTATATCATCAAGATATCCTTATTTTATAGAAAAATATTATTCTATTAGTATAAATAAATTTATAGTTGCAATTTTAAGTAATATAAGTGGTATTTTTCCATTTTCTCTTTATGAACTTACAATATATTTAATAGTTATATCTATAGTTTCATTTATTATTTATACAATTTACATAATTATAAGTAATCCAAATAAATTAAAAGTTTTTATAAAAAATTCTTTACTTAATATTTTATCAATAATATCTATTGCTTATTTTTTATTTATAATTTTATGGGGATTAAATTACAATAGGATACCTCTTGAAACTACTCTAATAGAAAGTTATAACTTAAAATATAATAAATCTATATCAAGTATTGATAAAACTAAAGAAAGCCTTGCAAATTTATATGAATTCTTAATAGAAAATGCTAACGAGGCTAGAAAACTTGTTAAATCAAGTGATGGTGTTATGAAAGCTAATACTGATTATAAAGGAATAATAAATAGAGCTTATCTTGGATATGAAAGTATATTAGATTTTCTGCCTAACTTATCAGGAAATTATAGTAATGCCAAATATGTTATGTCTTCTAAGCTTATGTGTTATACAGGCATAACAGGCATTTATTTCCCATTTACAGGTGAAGCTAATGTAAATATTGCTATTCCTGATATTTATATACCATCTACAACATTACATGAAATGGCCCATCAAAGGGGTTATGCTAGTGAAGATGAAGCTAATTTTATAGCTTATTTGGCTTCTATAAATCACCCTGATATAGATTTTAAATACTCAGGATATATTTTAGCCCTAAATCATACAGCTAATGCTCTTTACTCTGTTGATTACGATACTTATGTTACTTTATCTAAAAATATATCTGAAGATGTTTTAGATGATTTAAAAAATAATAGAGATTTTTGGGATAAATACGAAGGAAAGATAGATGATATTTCAAATGAAATTAATAACAATTACCTTAAAGCTAATGGTGTTTCTGAAGGTGTTAAAAGTTACGGAAAAATGGTTGATTTATTATTAACCTATTATAGTTTATATCCATATAAAAATTAGCTTTGCTAATGTCTCCAACGATATATCATTGCTGCTACGGATACATTCGTTGCTCAAAAAATGCTAGAGATTAATCTCTAGCATTTTGTTTATAATCATCGGTTTCAGTTGGAAGCCCTTTTTTTCTTAATTTAGCCTCTACAATATCTTTTATTACAGAGTATATTACCGCAAATAATGGAACACCTATAATCATACCAACTAATCCGCATACTTTACCTGCTACTAACAATGCAAATAATATCCAAAATGCTGATATTCCTATAGAATCTCCTAATATCTTTGGACCTATAATATTACCATCTATTTGTTGTATTATAAGTATTATAAGTAAGAACCATAATGCCTTAATTGGCGATACAAACATTATTATTACAAATGAAGGTATAGCTCCAAAGAATGGTCCAAAAAATGGTATTATATTAGTTATACCTATTATAACAGATATAAGTATTGTATATGGCATTTTAAACACTGTAAGTATTATAAATGTTAATACACCTATTATAGCTGAATCTATTATTTTACCGCTTAAAAACTTACCAAATGTATCGTTAGTTCTATGAGTAAGCCCTATTACTATTTGTGCATTTTTTTCATTAAATAATGCATAAGTTATCTTTCTACTTAAAGCACAAAACTTTTCTTTATCTATTAACAAGTATATTGATACAATTAATCCTAAAACTATATTCCATACACTAGATGCCACAACTTTAAGTGTATTCCCAAGTATTGGAAGTACATTAGTTATTATATTTATAGTATATGTTACTATTTCATTCCACTTTTCCATAGCCATTCCTACATATTCATTATTTGCATCTAAGTTTCCAGTTAACTCTTCTATTAGTTTCGTTGCATCTGCTACATATGTAGGTATGTCGTTGACAAGACCTACTATACTATCCATTAATTGAGGAAGAACAAATTGCATAAATAAACCAATTATTAAAATTGCTGTTATATATGTAAGTAATATAGATATGCCTCTTTTTGATTTCTTTTTTAAACTTTTAATTGAATCAAATACTAATACTTTTTCTTCATAAAATACTAATATAAAATTTAATAAATATGCCATTACAAACCCTATTATAAAAGGTTGTAATGTAGATACTAACCATCCTATTTTGGCAGTAAATGCACTAATTTCACCTATTACGCTAAAAAATATCATACTAGCACATATTACTAAAAATGAATAGACTGATATAGTTGTATACTTTTTATTCCAATCTATCTTCATAAAATCCTCCCTAAAATTTAGTTATTTTAAATCTAAACGTACTATTTTACATACGTAAGTGTAATATATCATATATAGTTGAACTTGTCATTAAATTTTATATAGTAATATTTAAATTTTTATTCATTGTAAAAAATTCGCTTCGCCTGAGCGACGTGTCGGCGAAACATTTCATGTCGCCAACGACTTCGTCCGTTGCTTGAGCCACTGCGTGGGCGAAGTATTTCAAAATCTTTTTTACGCTCAGAACCAATTTATTGATATTACTTACATTCAGAATTTATCCACATTTTTTTAAGTATTATAATATCCTTAAGCGTAAAAAATTAATAATAGCAATTTAATCGACTATCGAGTGTCTCTTTTTTGTCCATTTAATCATATATTTATAGTATGTAGTTAAAAACTACTAAAATATTTATCATGGAGTGTTGTTTATGCATAAAGAATACATTAGCAAAGACAAAATTTGTGGTTGCCAAACTTCAAAACCATCAAATAAAACTAAAAAGAAAAATTATTGCGACGTAAAGCCTGATATGGGGTCTATGTTTGTATATCCTGTAAACTTGTGTGATGTTCAAATCTATCAAATATTATGTCAATGTATCGGAAGAGTTGTTGGTTTAAAATTAGTAGATAGTGACTGTATACTAAGATTAAAAATAAAACAAGTAAATCAATGTGCCGTTATGGGGAAAACTTGTTCTGGAAAAGGTCCTCTATATGTTAAATTATCCTCTATACAATATGTAGATTTAGGAAAAGAAACTTATGTAAATCCATTATGTAACGTTGGTGTAGCTCAAGGTATCCAAGGCCCTCCTGGACCTATGGGTCCTCAAGGCCCTAAAGGTGATAAAGGTGATATGGGGCCTCAAGGTCCTCAAGGTCCTGCTGGCAATAAAGGTGATAAGGGTGACATGGGTCCTGCTGGTCCTCAAGGCCCTGCTGGTGCTATGGGTTCTCAAGGTCCTCAAGGCCCTACTGGTCCTACGGGCGCTATGGGTCCTCAAGGCCCTACTGGTCCTCAAGGTGCTATGGGCCCTCAAGGTCCTACTGGTCCTCAAGGTGCAAAAGGCGATATGGGTGCCACAGGTCCAACTGGAAAACCTGAAAAATATATGCCTCCTAAAAAGGTACCTTATAAAAACTAATATTAATTTTAAATTTACTTCGCTTAAGCAATGTGTTTACTAATCATTTAAGATATCAGTTGTTCAAAATATTATTTTTTACTTTTTAAGCCTATTGATACAAAAGTTATAAGCAGTTTTTAATATATTATAAAATAATAGTAATAAAAGGAGTACCTATTATTTTTCTAAAATAGATACTCCTTTTATTCATTATATGGAATATTATAACATTCCTTATTTTCTAATGTTTCTAAAAATTCCTTTGGATTTTTGATAATCCATAGCTTCTTATTCCGATTTAATCTTTTTATATAGTATTCAAGCTTCATAGCATTACTTTTACTATCCGCTATAAAATAAGTTTCTAATCTTTTAAATCCCTTCACTCTACTATATTTACAGTTTATGCCACTTTCATGTTCTTTCATTCTTCTAACTATATCTGTTGTATATCCAGTATAAAGTGAATCATCCTTGCATCTTATTATATATGTAAAATACATCCTAATCTCCTCTATTAATTCCTTATTAATAAAATTCTAAATAAAAATTGAATATATTCTTTGAGTGCATTCATACTTGACTTATCAAAAGACAATCACCTACTTTCTAGTGAAAGGAGGTGGAAAGTATGGAAATTGCAACAATATATTACATAGTAAAATTTTTACTTGATTTATATAAAGCAAAAAAGCACTCAAACACGACTAAGAGTACTTTTAGCTTTAAGCTAGAGACTTCTAAATTTAATTTAGAAATCAATAGCAAAAAATATTAGATTATTAATATAAGTTAGGAGAATACACTCTACACGACTAGAATATACTCTCTAATTTTTTATTGATAGTTATATTATATCATAATTTTTGATATATAAACTATCATTTTTTTATTGTATATTATTAATTTCACATTATATTAAAATTGTGAATACTAACTCAGTTTAGTTAACTAATATCAAAATAGATAATAAGCCTACTAATCCAACTGTAGCACTAGATGCAAGTATATTAAGTATTTTAATGGCTTTATTTTTGAAAAACTTAGCAAATAAGTAAAATATTCCAATACCTATTACTCCACCTAGTGTATTTCCTATAAGGTCTGTTATATCAGTTGATCCAATAGCTAGAACGAACTGTAAAACTTCAATCCCTAAACTAATAAAAAAAGCTATTGAAATCTTATTAAGAATAGACCATTCTTGTTTTAACATACATGCATAAATTCCAACAGGAACAAACACAATTATATTATTAATAATCTCAGCCATATGTATTCTTCCATTAACAGTAGCTGTTCCTGCAAAAGGAATTAGATTTATACTTCTACTTCGATAAAGTTCTTCCAAAGAAAAATTCAGCTTAAACAAAAGTGTCCATACCAATATTAAAAAGTACACTCCAAACAAAATTTTAGTTAAATTTAGTTGTTTTTTATCTCCCATATAAAATCCTCCTTGAAGAAAATATAATAAATCACAAAGTTAACTAACAGAGCATAACTTTTAAGTAAATTCTTTTATATAAATAAGCTCTCACCTAGTTTTTCAAACATTTGAAGCATTAAATATGCTTTTATATCTATACTTTCTTCATTTTCTAAAATATTTTTAGCATCTTCTTTAGATATTAACATTGCTTTTATATCTTCATCATCTTCTTGATATTTATCAGTTATTTCTCCATCACATAAACAATATACAAATGCCACAGATTCATCTGTCATACCTGGAGATAAATATAACTTATCTTTACTGTTTATTTTGTTTATACTTATTAAATCAAGTCCTGTTTCTTCTTTTAATTCTCTTCTTACAGAAGTTTCAATATCTTCATTATTATCAACAAGTCCTGCTGGTAATTCGTATATGTATTTATTTATAGGTACTCTATATTGATTTATAAGTACTAATTTATTTTGTGCTTTATGAAGTGCACATATTACTACTGCATCAATTTTATCTTCCTTATTTTCTAAATATACTTTTTCTAGTTCTTCTTTACTTTTTCTAGATGATACCATCCAGTGCTTTTCTTGACCTTTTTTATTTTTATATTCTACATCATATAAACCTACAAAATCTGTTTCTACTAATGGCTTTAATCCTTTTATCTTTGAATTTTCCAAAATTATACCCCTTTCTAATTGTTATAGTTTTATTATATCAATGATATTGCTTTTTATCATTATTTTAATAAAAATTTGCTTCACTCAAGCGACATATCAGTAAAACACTTCATTTTACTAAAAATTTTATATCCTAGTTTTATATACATAAAAAATTCGCTTCGCTTGAGCGACGTGTCTGCGAAACACTTCATGTCGCCAACGACTTCGTCCGTTGCTTGAGCCACTGCGTTGGAGGTTGATATTACTTACATTCGGAATTTATCCACATTTTTTTAAATATTATAATATCCTTAAGCGTAAAAAAAGATTACTGAAAGTTAAATTTTCCAGTAATCTTTTTTTAATAACCAATTTATATAAATGTATCTTTTATTTCTAAACTATTTATTACAACCTTTACAGCTAGAAGAACCAGAACATTTATAACATCCATAATCCGAACTTCCCTTATTCTTATTATGTTTAATTATAGGTCTAATAGCTAAGAATAATATAAAAGCTACTACAATAATTACTATTAAATTTCCCATAACTAATCTCCTTTAATATATTATTGTACTTGTACTTTTGATACTTTCTTTTCACTTTCACTAACCTTATTAGATTTTATCTTATATACTATATAAATTGCTGCTAAAGCTAATATTATAACTGCAGGTATAAATCCTTGACCTAACTCTTTATATACTAATATAGTACCAACTTGATAAGTTATCATAGCTACAATATATCCTACACTTAATTGAAGTAATATTGATTTTAACAACCACTTATTAGATTTCATTTCTGATTTCATAGCACCTATTGCTGCAAAACAAGGTGGTGTAAATAAGTTAAAGAACATAAATGACAGGGCTGAAACTGCTGTTATTGCCATAGTTTCTTGTACTGCCATTGCATTAACTAATTCAAAATCAGAGTTTATTGCCGCTCCCATTGAATAAACTACCGCTAATGTTCCAACAACTTCTTCTTTAGCTATAAATCCTGTTATAGCAGCTGCTGCAAGTTGCCATACACCGATTCCTACTGGTATAAGTAAAAATGCAAATGGTGTAGCTATATTAGCAAGTATTGAAGTATTTACTGCATCTTCTACTAATTGTAATTTAAAGTTAAATGATGACATTATAAATACTACTGTATTACAAACTATTATAATAGTACCTGCTCTTGTTATAAAATCTTTCCCTGTTTCTAACATTTTAAAGAATGCTCTTTTTATGCTAGGTATGCGATACTGTGGTAATTCTATTATAAAGTAATTTTTTATATTATCTGCTCCAGTTACTTTTTTTAATATTAATCCCACACATATTATAACTGTAAAAGCTACAAGATAAGTAAGCGGAAACATATATCCTTGTTCTGGGAAAAATGCCGCTGTAAATAATGCTATTATAGGTAATTTAGCCCCACAAGGAACAAATGGTGTAAGCATTGCTGTAAGTCTACGTTGCTTTTCATCTTTTATAGTTCTAGTTGCCATAATTCCAGGAATTGAACATCCATACCCTACTATCATAGGTATTATAGACTTTCCTGATAATCCAACTTTTCTAAATAATGGATCGAATATTAAAGCTATACGAGCCATAAATCCACTGTCTTCTACTAATGACAACATAAACATTAATACCATAACTAATGGAACAAATCCAACTACTGCTCCAACCCCACCTATTATACCGTCAGTTAATAATGAATTTAAAAAGTCTGATGTTCCTATACTTGCTAACAGCCCTGAAACTGCATCTTGAAAGTTTTCTATATATCCAACTAAAGTATCTGCAACTAATGGACCTAATGTATTTATAGATAAATTAAAAATAAATGCCATAATTAAAATAAAAAGTCCAGTTCCTATTATAGGATTAGTTACAAACCTATCAATTTTATCTTCTAAAGTTTCTTCATTATGTCTAATTATTCTGTTTTCAACTTTTGATATTATATTATTAACTATGCTATATCTTTTTTTATCTTGTTTTTCTTCATTATGTATATTTGATAATTCTTTAAATAAGTTCTTTTGTTCTTTTAATTTAGAGCTTTCAGACGCTACCTTAATTAAATTTTTAAGACCTTCATTTTTAGCTGCTGATATTTCAACAACTTTGCAATTTAATTCTTTTTCTAATTTATTAATATCGATATCCGTTACATTTTTTGATATATCAACTTTATTAAGTGCAACAACTACTGGTATATTAAGTTCTAATAGTTGTGTTGTAAAGAATAAACTTCTATTTAAGTTTGTAGAATCTACCACATTTATTATAACATCAGGATTTTCAGTTTTTATAAAATCTGTTGTTATACTTTCTTCACTTGTATATGGTCTTATTGAATATGCACCTGGTAAATCTACAATATCTATATTATTTCCTAAGCTTTCTTTTAATTTTGCTTCTTTTTTACTTACTGTAACCCCAGCCCAGTTACCAACGTATTCTTGTTTTCCTGTAAGAGCATTGTAAAGTGTTGTTTTTCCACTATTTGGGTTTCCCGCTAATGCTATCTTCATTCCCTCATCTCCTCTTTTTAAAATATTTCTATAACCTCTGCAAGGTCTTTGTCTATACCGTATCTTCCACCTTTTATATTAATTATTAAGTTTGAGTACATTTTTTTAACTATATTTATAGTTTCTCCTTCAAAACATCCTAGCGTAAATAAAAATTTATTTATTTCTTCATCCCCGTTTATGGATTTTATTGTGTATATAACACCTTTTTGGCCTTCTGGTAATTTCATTTTTACACCTCTTCCCTTCCCAATTTATCGGTTTTGATAATTACTATCATTAATTATATGATAATCAATTTCAATTGCTTTGTCAACTTGATTATTCATATTTATAATAAAGTCCTCAAATAGAAATTTTATTATATAGTTTCCCTAAGCGTAAAAAATTCGCTTCGCTCATGTCGCCAACGACTTCGTCCGTTGCTTGAGCCACTGCGTGGGCGAAGTATTTCAAAATCTTTTTTTACGCTCAAAAACAATTTATTCATATTACTTACATTCAGAAGTTATCCACATTTTTTAAAGTATTATAATATCCTTAAGCGTAAAAAAAGCTGTCTAAAATTAGACAGCTTATATACTATGATAATGTTTTAAATTCATATCCATTATCTTTAAAATATTTTATTATTGTTGGAAGTGCTTTAGCTGTTTCTTCTTTTCCGTAAGTATCATGCATTAATAAAACAACTATATCTTTTCCTTGAGATGTATTTATAGCATAATCTAATAATTCTTGAGCATTTTTCTTTTTACCTTCAGCATCTGCAATTAATGCGTTCCAATCTATTGATGCCATATTATTTTCATCTAAATAATTATCAAGTTGATCCATGCCCTTCCAAGACATATGTCCACCTGGACATCTTATAACTCTTGTTGAGAAGTATGGACCTAATATTTCCTTTAATAATTCATCTGTTTTATTAAAGTCGGCTAAGAAGTTGTCTAAGTTTAAAGTTCTACCTGGATATAAAACCTTGTAGTCATGTGTATAAGAGTGATTAGCTATAGCATTTCCATACTCAAATGACTCTTTTATTAAATCTTTTGCCTTTTGACCACCTCTTTCTATGTTCTCTCCTGTAACAAAGAAAGTAGCTCTTACATCATTTTCTTTTAATGCTTTTAAAATTTCTGGTGTAACAGTTGTTGATGATCCATCATCAAAAGTTAAAAACACCATTTTCTTTCCGTTGTTAGAATAATCATAATTTGCTAACTTTTCCTGTATCTTTCTTGCATCATATGTGTATTGTTTAGCTTCATGAGTAACACCAACCATTTTCTTTTTAGCTTCTTCTTCTTCTTTTCTTTTTCTTTCCTCTTCTAACCTTTCAGCTTCGGCCTTTTTTTGCATTTCTATTTTTTCTTGTCTTTTCTCTTCAATAAATGCTGTAGTTGCAGTTACTCCTTTAAACCCTACAGCTATTAGCACTACTAAAACAACTACTAATAAAGCACATTTTTTTACATCTAATCCTTTTTTTCTCTTCTTAGAACTAAACTTAATCTTATTTTTTCTTCTCATGTTATTCCCTCTTATTTCATATAATTTTGTCGTTTTTCCTATTAATATTATAGTACTTTATGTCGAAAAAATCTAATAGATATTAATTACAATTTAGTAACTAGATGTAAGTATATCCCCCTAGAAATAATATTTATATTTACCAAAAATTCGCTTCGCTCGAGCGACGTGTCGGCGAAACACTTCATGTCGCCAACGACTCCGTCCGTTGCTTGAGCCACTGCGTGGGCGAAGTATTTCAAAATCTTTTTTACGCTCAAAATCAATTTGTTGATATTACTTACATTCAGAATTTATCCACATTTTTTTAAGTATTATAATATACTTAAGCGTAAAAAAAGAGATTATCATAAAATAATCATCTATTTATGATAATCTCTTTTTTTTAACATATATATCCTTAAAAATTTACCAAAATATTACTTGAAATAAACAAATTTTATTTTAATGGACTATTCCCATTGATATATTCATAATAAAACTTAGTATAAATAATGCTGTTAACAGATACATGCTAACTGATACATCTTTATACTTTCCAGTTAAAACTTTTAAAACCGTATATACTATGAATCCTAATGATATACCATTTACGATATTATAAGTAAAAGGTATCATAACTATTATTATTATCATAGCTATTGAATCTATTGAATCTCCTCTTTCTATATCAAAGAAAGTCTGTATCATAAGTATACCTACAAATATAAGTACACTACTTATAACACCATTTGGAATAATTTTAAGTGCTGGTATTAAAAATATTGACAATAAAAATAATATTGCTGATGTAAATGCTGCTACCTTACTTTTAGCTCCCTGGCTTATTCCCGAAAAGTTCTCTGCAGCAACAATTGTAGGACTTGTTCCAAATACACCTGCGATTATATTTGATATAGCAGCAATTTTAAATGGACGTTCAAACTCTTTTACTTTACCTATAGCATCCATTTGGCCATATAGTATTCCCATATTCTCAAATACTATAACTATAGTTATTGAAAATACTGCAACTATAAATGGTACAGTCAATACATTTTTTAATGACATTGCTAAAAATACATCCTTAATTGCTCCTATATTAAATGAGCTAAAGCTTATGCTAGAAATATCTGTTATACCCATAAATAATGATAGTATAGTACCACATATAATACTTATTAAAAGCCCTCCATTAATGTTTTTAATATGAAGAACTAGTATAAATATAAGTGTTATTATACTTAATAAAGCTTCTTTATTAGTTATATTACCTAAAGATAGTATAGTCGCACTATTTGATACTACTAATCCACTTTTTTGAAGTCCTATAAATAGTATAAAAAAGCCTACTCCTACTGTTATTGCATGTTTTAAAGTATTTGGAATTGATTTTAAAAGTATTTTTGTAAGATTTGTACTTGCTATTATAGTAAATATTATACCACTTACAAATACAGCTCCTAAAGCTTCTTGCCAGCTAAGTCCCATAGAATTTACTATTGTATAAGTAAATAATGAATTTATCCCCATTCCTGGAACTACAATAAATGGGGTATTAGACACTACGCCCATAAGTATAGTCGATAATGCACAAGTAAATATTGTTGCCATCATTGCAGCATCTTGGCTTATTCCTGCATCTGATAGTATTAGTGCATTAGTCAATATAATGTATACACTTGCTACAAATGTAGTACATCCTGCTAATACTTCTGTCTTAATGATTTGATTTTTATTCTCTAGTGTGTTTCTCATTCCTCTTTCCTTTTTTCTTTATATCCCTCGCCCACCCACAATTTAATGCTTTTATATCTTATCATTTTTTAATAATTTAGTCTATATATCTATAATAAAATAACCCATATTAAATTATATGAGTTATTTTTAATACTTTATAAAATGTTTAATATTTTACATCTAATTCCGTAAATAGAAATCATATTCTAAAATTAATTTCTATTTATGGCTATATATAAATTTTAACTATTCAATTATATCATTATCCTCAGGCTTCTCAGTTTCTGGTTTTGATATTTCTGATTCTTCTTCTTTAGGTTTTTCAACTTCCGGCTTTGATACTTCTGGCTCTTTTTCCTCAGGTTTCTCAACATTTGACGTTGAATCTTCAGGCTTTGTATTTTCTGGTTTTGTATTTTCTGGCTTTGTATTTTCTGGCTTTGTTGTAGTATTTTGATTCACTGTTCCTTGATTTTGTGTAACCTTATTGTTTGTTTGTGATGTAGACGGCTTTTTTGTTACAGTACTTGTTTCTTTTTTACTTGTTACAGTAGTTGTTTCTTTTTTACTTGCTTTTATCTCGTAATCATCATTATCTATATCATCAGCTTTTTCTTCATCAACTTTTTCTTCTTCAACAATCTCAGTTGTATCCTCTTCTAATTCTAAATCTTCTTTAGGCTCTTCAATTACAGATTTAGAAGTCACATAATTATCATCTGCAGAAGATATCGTTCCTCGGCTCATAGTAAACCCTGCTGATGCAAGCACAGTTATAGCTATACCACATAATATAATGTTATTTTCCTTTTTCATATTCTCCCCCTTTAAAATAATATAAAATTAATAATTACATGTAATTATTTTACCATATACTGTATTTTTATTCTAGCTATGGCTATTTTAGATTTATTTTATAGTGAATTTTATCTCATTTTTTTGTTAATAATTATAAAAAAATAACTTAGATTAAGCAATGTATCAACGAAATGCTTCATTTGCTAATGATGTATCCTTGTTAACTCTACAGATACATACGCTTTTTTAAAATATGAAAGGATAATAACTATGAAAAAATTTATCACATTTATTGTAATATCAGTATGCATTTTCCCACTAGGAAAATTAATACTAGATACTATACCTGATAACTATAGTAAAAAGCAAGAATTATCAATTAACAAAACTAAATCACAACCTTCATCACCAAAAGAAAATGAAAATTCATCTACACATATTGATGATTTTATAGATACTAATAATAATGAATCTAATGAAAGTATGCTAGTAGACGTTGGTGATAATGAATACCTTGTAGCGCTAGATTCTAATTCTAAAGAACTTATAATTAGCGAAAATATCTATGACTCTGATAAGTATATAAAAGTCAACTACAAAGAAATACTTCCGGTTATAAGCGATATTAAAGATTATAAAAATCTATCAATATCTCAATATATTAGCTTATACAATAAAATTTCACCATATATAGATACAAATATGTCTTATAGTGAGCTTCTATCACTTGCATCTAGTATAAATATTAATGATTTGAAATCAAACTACAGTGAATTTATAAAAATACAAAAAAACAATGGCTAGAATGTGACTCACTTCTAGTCATTGTTTTAATTTTATACTTCTTCATAGTTTAATAAATCTCTATTTATGTCAAATTATATTTCTAAAGATGGTGTTTCTATTTGCAATATTGATTCTCCTAGAGAATCTGTAGATGATACTTCTGGTTCTGTTGGTTTTTCTTCTGGCTTATCTGGAGCTGATTCCGGTTCTGTTGGTTTTTCTTCTGGTTTTTCTGGTACTGTTTCCGGTTCTGTTGGTTTTTCTTCTGGTTTCTCTGGTACTATTTCCGGTTCTGTTGGCTTTTCTTCTGGTTTCTCTGGTACTGTCTCCGGTTCTGTTGGTTTTTCTTCTGGTTTTTCTGGCACGGTTTCCGGTTTTATTGGTTTTTCTTCTGGTTTTGTCGGTTTTGGTTCTATCTTATTTTGTGAAGCTGATGTATCTTTTTTAGGTTTTAAAGTTTTATTTAAAGTGTTAGCTTGTGGCTTTACCTCTTCATAAGATTGAGCCTTAAGTTCAATCACTTCAACCTCTTCTTTTTCATTATTTTCATCAACTATAGCTTCATCTGTTTTTACCAGATTTATAGAAGTACTATCATTACTTGCTAAAGTTTTTTCAGAAACAATAGTTGGACTTTGGTAATTATCATCTATATAGTTGAAATCACCTTGCACCATAGAAAAACCTGCCGAAGATAAAGCTGTAATAACTACCCCTGCGACTATTATCTTTTTCTCTTGTGAATTCATAATCTACTCCTTAAAATAGAAATTTTCTTCAAATAATTTCTATTTTTTAAGTTAAAAACCTTTAAATTTACCTAACGCAAATTCAACAAAATTAATATAATTTAAAGTTTTATTTTACTTTTTTATTATAAGTAAGATATTTTTTCTTATAGTTTTACATATTTTATATGTAAATACTTATCTATATGTAAAATAAAAGCTAGAATGTAATTTACATTCTAGCTTTTATTAGTCACTTAAAGTTTCTCTTACTCTTCTCCAAATATAAACTTGTGCCAAGCCTCTAAATTAGGCTCTTTTTCCCATTCTAAAACCCATCCTTTTTGCTTACTTATAATATGACCATTTCTATATTCTTCTAGAGGAAATTGAAATTGCTCTATATCCTTATCATTAATCTTAAGAACTGTATAAGCTAAATTCATCATTTCAATTGGGCTTATATTAGTTTTTGTATTATTTAAAACAATCTCAGCACATCTTTTATAAGTATCTATACCTTTTTGTGCAAACTCTTTGTATGCACTTTCTGCAACTTCTCTGTGTCTAGCTTCTCTATGAAAAGCACTATCAGTATATCTTATTCTACTAAAAGCAAGAGCCTGATATCCATTTAATCTTTGAGTTCCTGATTGTGTTAAGTATTCTTTTTCTCCTACACTATCCTTGTTAGAATAGTAATTATAGCAAGAATCAATATTTGAATTAATTGATTCCAATCCACTTTCTGGAACGTCAACAACAACGCCACCAATTTCATCTATAATCTCCATAAATGAACCAAAATTAACTGCTATATACTTATCAATATCTAAATCAAAATTTTCCTTAAAAACTTCTTTTAAAAGATCAATACCTTCATAAGCATATGCATGAGTAAGTTTTTCTGTTGAATATCCTGGTATATCAACATATGTATCACGAGCTATAGAACTTATCTTTATATCTTTATTGTTAGTATCTATTGTAACAAGCATAATTCCATCTGATCTATTTCCCTTTTCAACATACTCTCCATCAGTACCAACTAATAATATATTAGTTATACCATCAACCATTGTACCTTGTTCTTCTGTATTTTTTACAACATCATCTTTTACGTATATTTTATTTAACTTTGAATATACATATCCAAATCCACTTATACCAATTACTAATATTATTGCAATTAATATTAGTGCTGCTCTTTTAAAATGTTTCATATTTTATCTCCCTTAAATTACTATTGTATATACCTTATATTTTAACACATTTTGTCTAAATAAGTATATATTAATAAAAATTCGCTACGCTTGAGCGACATGTCGGCGAAACACTTCATGTCGCCAACGATATGACACTCGCTACCGCTTCGGTCACATCCGTTGCTCAAAATATTATATATGCATCACTAAATCCCTTGCTTTTAGCTGTATTCATACAACTTATAGCATTAGACTTATCCATATAAGCACCTATACACACCTTATATAATATAGGCTCACTAGTTTTAATATTATACAACTTCAAAACATTATCCTTAATTACCCTAGCAACAGCCTTAAGATTATTCTCATTATTTAAATCTTTCTCACAAAAACTATTAGATATAAAATCCACCTCAAGTAAAGCTGCTTTCATAGAAGTATTTTTTAACACATATAAACTTTTACTTAACTTCATTCCTCTATTTCTAATATTAAAAATACCACTAATTTCATTACACAAACTACTACAAAACTCATTAAGATTCTTATCATCATTATTATACTGCCAAACTTCCACACCTCTAACACTACTATCGCTAGCAGAATTAATATGAATAGATAAAAAATAATCAGCACCAAAATTATTAGCAAACTCTACCCTATCACCTAAAGAAACATATTTATCAGACATTCTGGTAAACCTAACATCCAAATCAACTTCCTTTAACATAGATTCTAAATACTTTCCAATTTTTAATACAACCTCTGACTCCTTAGTACCACCTTTACCTACTGCCCCTGGATCATGTCCACCATGACCTAAATCTACAACTAACTTTTTCATAGTAATCCCCCATTATTTATTTTTTTAAATACTTCATTTTTAATTATACCTTCATAAGTTATCAATATTTAAATAAAATATTTTTTATAAATTTTGTATAATCAAATGTTTAACTATTTCTCTTATTATATAAATATAAAGTTCGCTTCACTCATAGCGACAGCGACATGACACTTACTTTACTTGAGTGATGTGTGATTTAAATGCTTTATATCATATAAAAATATTTTTTAGGAGGTAATAAATATGTCAGTTACAGAAGGTAAAAATCCAACTTCACTAAGAATGAAATTTGATTTAGGAAAAGATGAGATTACAAACAAAACTAAAGTAAAATCTAAAACTTACTCAAACATTAAACCTGAAGCAACTTCTCAAGCAATATATGACGTTGCAACTGCATTAGAAGGACTTCAAGAATTTCCAGTACTTGAAGTAGTTAAAATTGAAAACACAACATTGGCCTAAATTTTATTTTGTTTATAAATTAAATAATCATAATCTTATTTAAGGTTGATGGCGCCAACGATATAACTTTGCTACCGCTGCAGTTATATCCGTTGCTTAAATTGATAATACAACATTAGCATAGTATAAGGAGGTAAAATATTATGGAAATAAAAACAAAATTACTTATGACTTTTAAATCATCAGATGATAAAAAGGTGTCTATCACAGTAGACAACCCAAGAGAGGATTTAACAGAAACTGAAATAAAGGAAGCTATGAATACTATAATAGAAAAAGATATATTCTCACCTAATGGTGGCTCTTTAGTATCAGCAGTTTCAGCTAAGGTTGTTCAAACTGATACTACTGACTATGATTTAGCATTATAAAATATGGACTCAAGTTTACAAACTCTTGTGGCTAATGTAGGATTTCCTATAGCTATTAGTATGTACTTACTAATTAGAATTGAAGGAAAACTAAATAGCCTTACAGATAGTATAAACAAGCTTTCAAACAATATAAATATAATAAAATAAGAGGGATTTTCCCTCTTATTTTTCGTTAATAATATTATAAATCTGAGTTCTGCTCATACCAAATCTTTTAGCAGTTTCATTATAATCTCCCCTAAAACTTTCCCTAATCTTTCTGTTTCTATATAACTTATTAACCGTCTCAAAAGTTGGAACATAAAATAAAGTACCACCATGCATTTGAACTAAATACTTAAACCCTTCAATACCAATATTATCCACCAATTCTTTATATCTACCAGGAATATCTTTAACAGTTAAATTCTCTAACATAAAATCACCTATCCATAAATTCTATAATTAAGTCCCTTACCCCTAACCGAAATATTAAACTTGTCACACATTTCTAATATCCTGCTGCCAATAGCCTCATCAATTTTTAACAAATCACTTTTATACTTTTCAGTACTTACAATTATCGGCTTATTATTAAAATACCTGTAATTTATAATTTCAAAGATAATATTAATATCTGATGGTGTAATATTACCTTTAAATAAATCATCAATTAAAAGTACCCTAGCATTTTTATATCTATTTAAATACTTATTATAAATCTCAGAGTCCAAAATATTTTGCTTAATATATGTCATATCCTCCCTGTAATTCATATAAACAACACCAATACCATTTTTCATAAAAGTATTAGCAATTGCCAAAGATAAATGAGTCTTACCACAACCTGATTGTCCCATAAAAAGTACTGAATTACATCTTTCTTTCTCAATATCTTTAAAAGAATTAGCATAACATTTTGCAAGAGTATAAATATTTACAGCAAAAGCATTTCTTGAATAATCAAAATTATCGAAAGTCTTTTTAGAAAACTCCATACTTATACCACTATGTTTTAAAATACTTTCAACTTCTCTTAAATATCTACACTCACAAGGAACTGCTTCATCATCAATTAATATAAAAGTTCTATCCTTACACTTATTACATTTATAACTCTCTTGCGTATCTAAGTTGTTCTTCACTTGGCTTTTTATAAATGTACTCATTCTCTTCTTCATATAATACGGTATGTTTGAATTCTCTAGTTGTTTTAATGTCGCTTCCATTTGACTTTTCCCCTATATTTTTATTTTCTTTTTTATTTTCTTTTTCTTTTTTATTTTGTGTACTTAAAGTATACCTATCGTTATACTTATGGTTATCTTTATCATTTACTTTATCTAAATAAATTGCCTCATCAAATAAAGAAACTATCTCATCCTTTGAAATACTTGGCTTTATAAACTCAAGTAAAGACTTATCATCAACATTTTTAAGTTCACTTCTAACACAATCTAACATTGGTTTTCCTAACTTATTCAAATTATACTTTCCCCAATTCTTAAGACATATCTCACGAGTGTCATTATTGTACTTAATAAGCCCATAATTATTAATAAACCTATCCATCAAAACATTAACACTTTCTATAGAAAAACCTAATTCAAAGGCAATTTGCTTTTTAGTAATCTTATAAACCCCAATTTGAGTAGTATTTGGATTTGTCAAAAGATATATAAAAAATAACTTGTCCTCAGGTGTTAACTCCTCTAACACCTTTGGATCCTTCCAAAACTCAACATGAACATGTCTGTAAATTGCCATAACTACCTCCCAATCCTAAACACTCTACTAGTTGATGTTTTTAAATATCCATCAACAACCTCAGGAAGGTCTTCTCTTAATTTTTTAGTATCTACACTAGTTTTAGTAACACTTTTCCAAGTTATCTTTCTTTCCTTGCAAAATCCTATTTCATATTCCTTTAAATTACTTTGAAGCTTATGCTCTATAACCCTTTTCCTGCTTTCAAGCTTAGATATACTTGAAACTATTTCATCATATTCCTCTATACATTCATACAAACTTTCATCTAATATAATAGTTTCATTAATACTATTTGCATAAGTCTTTCTTAAAAACTTGCCACAATCATCACTTCCAAAAGGCAAATTACAACTATTTAAATCCTCTTTGTTACTCTTAAAAATATCCACAAACCTCTTCATCTAAAAAATCCCCCTTTAATTTTTTAATAAAATATAACTGACCCTTACCAGTTACATAAGTTGTAACCTTTATAGCTATCCCCTCAGAAGTTGTAATAGCCATTTGTCTAGTTTTAAATAAACCCATATCTATATATAATTGCTTTGGCTGATTTTCACCATTTTGCTTCATAATATAGCCATTATCCCTAAACCACTGAAACAACCTATTGCGTCCAATATCTAACCCCAAACTATTTAAAAGCTTTGCAAAAGCACCAATACTTATACTATCATCACTTTGTGCAACAGTTTGCCCAATATTTATATATGGCTTATAATTATTCAAATCATTTATAAGCTTTTCACAATAAGTCTTTTGCTTTATATAAGAATCTAAAACCTTAACTAAAAAAGTCTCATCATTTACATATCCACCATCATTTCTTATAGAAGGTAAAACCTCATCCATAACCCAAGACTCAAACTTTTCAGCCTCTTCTTTCTTAGACTTAACAATAAGACGATATAAATTCCCCTCACTTATAAAAGCCCTTTGAACAATTTGAAAACTCTCTGTTCCATCCCTTCTTCTTCCAGTTTGTACCCTGGTATCGTGAAACACGATACCAGGGTATTTACAATGTCTTTTTATAGCATCATTAGGATTTTTATAACCTAAAATCCTTGCAACTTTAATACCTTCAAAATAAGGCTTATTGTCAATACTTATAACTGCAACATCCCCAAAATCCTCATTAGTAAAAATCTTTAATCCCTTCAAGTTTATCCCTCCAATTTTTAATATTTGCTATTTAGAAATTACATTATCAAAAAAAATCTCATTAACCTCGTTAAAAGTCAAATTTAAAAATAAAACAATTCTAGTAAGCTCATCAATATTAAAAGAACTTTTCCCATTTTCCTTATAATTATAAGTTTGCCTTGTAAGTCCTATACCATCAGCAACTTCATATTGTTGATAGCCTTTATACATTCTTGTTCTCTTTAATAAATTTAAATTCAATTATGTCCACCCCTATTTGATTTATTTCTTGTTTATATTTATAGTCAATTAACTTTAAAAAGTTGGTAAATAGTTTCTTCTAAACTTATGTTATTTTTAACTATTTTTTTCAACTTCTTTTTTAATACTGCCCAGTACTTTTCTATTGGATTTAAATCTGGAGAATATGGTGGTAAAAATATTAATTTTAGATTTTTGTTAGCATTCTTGCATAATTCATATAGTCTACTTTTACAATGAAATGTTGCATTATCCATTACAATAACTTTGTTTTCTTCTACTTCTTTTAAAAACATTTCTTTGAACCATTTTTCAAAAAACTCACTATCCATTATTTTATCGTATACTAAAGGAGAGATTATCTTATCTACACATTTTCCTGCTACTATATTTATTCTTTTATACTTTTTGCCAGGTATTTTGTCATAAACCTTTTTACCTCTTACGGCTCTAGCATATTCTCTATAAATATATCCTTGTATCCCTGTTTCATCAATGTATACTATATCTTCTTCTTTAAAATATTTTATTTCATTTAAATATTTTTTTATTTTTTCTTTGCATTGCTCCTTGTATAAAGTTGTCTTTTTTTTCGTGTTATATTTAGTTTCTTAAGTGCTTTAAATATAGCCACATCACTACAATTGAATTCTTCTGCTATCTCATATAAGTATGCATCTGGATACTGTTCTATATATTTAACTAATTGTTCTGGACAAATCTTTTTTGGTTTTCTAACTCTTATTTTTACTTCGCCTAATTTCCCTTCCTTTTTTTTGTTTATCCATCTTATTAGTGTTGTTTCAGATATTTTAAATACTTTACAAGTTTCCTTGAAAGTGTGTCCTTCTTCTCTATATTCAATTACTCGTTGTTTAAATTTTATATCATAACTCATATTAGTTTTATTAACTTTTTTGATATATTGCATACTATTATTTAAAAGTTAGGTTACTATATATCTTAACGTTTATATATATTTGATGTAAACAGTTTTCCTAATTTATAAAAAAATTTTGACACAATTTATCAAAAATCATAATAAATTATTCATTTTTGTAATATTTTTAATATGATAAATGAATAATATTAGTGTTGCTCATAGAGATCATAATATAAATTCTATTACTAAAAATATTTCAATTTCTATAAGTTTACAAAGTGTTTTTTTGTAGTTTTTTGTCGTACGATAAAGATTGTTATTCATTGTAGATTTTAGTATAATTTTATTGTATATTGTTAGATTATTAAATCGTTTAATCCATAAACATTATATATTTTGAGCATATATAATACGATTTAAAAAATCGCTACGCTCATATCGCCAACGATATGACGCTAGCTAACGCTTCGGTCATATCCGTTGCTTAAAATTCGCTACGCTCATGTCGCCAACGATATGACGCTAGCTAACGCTTCGGTCACATCCGTTGCTTAAAATTCGCCGACGAAAAAATACACCCTTAGGGGTGTATTTTTTTATATTTTTAATTATATATTTCTATTTTTTGTTAATACTCTATGATAAGTAAAATTAATATAATCAAGAGGTGTTAAATTGGTAATAGAATTTTCAAGTTTAATATTATTAGGAGTAACATTTTTATATTTAGGAATTTCAACCATATACAAGTACATAAAAAAGATTTCAATAAACTATAAATCAGAAATTTTAAATCTTTTCTTATTTTTATCTATACTATTTATAATATCATTAACATTATTTCCAATAAGACTTGGATATAAATTTGAAGGATTTGAAATATTTAATATAGTTCCATTTAAAATAATCTTAAAAATGCTTTTTGAATATCCATTAGGACAATTTATCTATAACGTTATAGGTAATATAGTTTTATTTATTCCTTTTGGATTTTTTATATACATTAAGTTCGAAAAAAATAAAACTAAAACTCTTTTAGCTGTACTTATTATGACTTTAGGTATAGAATTTATCCAAGGTTTTATTCCATATAGATTTTGTGATATTGACGATATAATTTTAAATACTTTTGGTGGATATCTAGGTATCATCATATATAATATATTGTTCTCAAAATTTAATAACAAACTAAAAAAAATACAGACTACTTAGTAATCTGTATTTTTTTCTTAAATATATTCAACTTGACAATTAAACTAACTATTAAAACCCCAATAAAAGCTCCACTAAAATCAATTAAAACATCATTAAACTGCCCACTTCTTCCAACAACAAAGGTTTGATGGTACTCATCACTACAAGCGTATAAAAATGCTAACAATAATGCTATAAATACAGATTTTAATATATTATCGCCATTGTACACACTTCCAAAAAATAATATACCAAGAACACCAAATAAAAACATATGAGCTCCCTTTCTTACAGTGAAGCTATTTATATTATTTTTAATTCCTTCGCTTTTAGAAACCTTCTTTATAACATGCATTACATTATCAGACTGTACAGATGATATTTTTGCTGGTTGATGAGACATGTAAAAAATAAATCCCATCCATAATACAACAAGTAAAATACAGCTCTTCTTCCTCATATACCTCTCCTTTTAATAATAATAGACTCCTTAAAAGGAGCCCTATTATATAATATTCTTTTATTTGATATTATCTATAACTGTTGTATATCCATTAATATTATTTTTATGCCAATTCCAAGCATCCTCTATAATCTTTTCTAAAGAATCAAACTCTGGCTTCCAACCAAGCACACTCTTAGCTTTTTCACTACTAGCTATTAAAACCGCTGGATCTCCACTTCTTCTTGGCTCTTCAACAGCACATATATCAAAATTAGTAACCTTTCTAGCTACATCTATAACCTCTTTAACAGAATATCCATTTCCATTACCTAAATTAAATATATCACTATCATTACCTTTTCTTAAATACTCTAAAGCCTTATAATGAGCAGATGCTAAATCCATAACATGTATATAATCTCTTATACAAGTACCATCCTTAGTATCATAATCATTCCCAAATATACTTATATGACTTCTCTTTCCTAATGGAACTTGAAGTATTAAAGGTATTAAATGTGTTTCTGTTTTATGATCTTCGCCTATACTTCCATCAAAATATGCACCTGCTGCATTAAAGTATCTTAAAGAAACATACTTAGTACCATAAGCATTGTCAAACCACTTCATCATTTTTTCCATAGCAAGCTTAGTTTCACCATATGTATTTGTTGGATTTGTTTCATCATCTTCCATTATAGGTATGTTTTTAGGCTCTCCATAAGTTGCCGCTGTTGAAGAAAATACTATTTTATCCACATTATTTTCCTTCATAACATCTAATAAACACATCATACCATATACATTATTATGGTAATATTCATATGGCTTTACCATACTTTCTCCAACTAATGAGTTTGCAGCAAAGTGTATTACAGCTTCTATATTATTTTCTTTAAATACTTTATCTAAATTTTCTTTATCTCTTATATCACAGTTATAAAATTTATCAGTTAAAATTGCTTCTTTGTGTCCTGTTAATAGATTATCCACTACTATTATATCTTCATTTTGTTCTAAAAAATATTTAACTGTATGACTTCCTATATATCCAGCTCCACCTATTATTAATATGCTCATAATGTACCTCTTTCTAATATTTATAAATTATTTCCTTGAAAATATTATATTTTCTTTTATTAATTTTTACAGTACTTAAGCCATAGCATTAAAACTATGGCTTGTTTATATAACTATTCTCCAGTAACTGCTACTTCTTCCTGTACTTCTTTAAACTCTGGGTTAGTAGCTTTACTTTTTAAAAACTCTATAAGTCCATCTCTAAGCTCTGGTCTTTTTAATGCAAAGTCTACTGTAGCTTCTAAGAATCCTAACTTGTCCCCTACATCGTATCTTCTTCCTTCAAAATCATAAGCATATATAGCTTCATGAGAAGCTAATGTTTTTAATGCATCAGTTAATTGTATTTCTCCGCCTTTACCTGGTTCTTGATTTTCAAGTATATCAAATATAGCAGGTGTTATTATGTATCTTCCTAATATTGCTATATTTGATGGAGCATCTTCAACGTTTGGCTTTTCAACCATGTCTTTTACTTTGTATACTCTATCTTCTATGTGTTTAACATCAAGTATTCCATACTTATCAGTATCATTTTTAGCTACTTTTTGTACACCAAGTACTGATGTTTTGTATTCATCGTATGCATTTATAAGTTGTTTTAGACAAGGAGTTTTAGCATCTACTATATCATCTCCAAGAAGTACTGCAAATGGCTCATTTCCGATAAAGCTTTTTGCACAGTGTATTGCATGCCCTAGCCCTTTTGGTTCTTTTTGACGTATGTAATGGATGTTTACCATGTTTGATATATCTTGAACCATTTTAAGCATTTCTTTTTTACCCTTCTGCTCAAGCTCTAATTCAAGCTCTACAGAACGGTCAAAATGATCCTCTATACTTTTTTTGCTACGTCCTGTTACTATTAGTATTTCTTCTATTCCAGATTCTATTGCTTCTTCTATTATGTATTGTAGTGTTGGTTTGTCTACTATTGGAAGCATTTCTTTTGGTTGTGATTTTGTTGCAGGTAAAAATCTTGTTCCCAGTCCTGCTGCTGGTATTATTGCCTTTCTTACTGTTTGCTTCATACTCTTCTCCTATCAATTTCCTTAATATAATCAAGTTTTATTTTTGCATCAGAATCTAATTGATTTATCATATCTTTAAAACTTAAATCATTAAATATAAATAAGACTATATCGCCATCAGTATTTTCAACTACTTGCGCTGAAGTTAAATTTATCTTATTTATCTGTCTTTGGTCTACAACTTCAACTTCTCTAAATATATCTGATATCATCCAACTCATAGCAGAATGATATGAATCTCTATAAATTAATATCTTCTTGTCTATAATAGGCTTACTATTTATAATTTTACAATTTAAATGGTCCATGGTATATGGACCTGCATGAATTAATTTTTATTCATTTGTGTATGTAGCAAATATTTTTCTATGATGAGCTTTTCTAAATTCATTTCCATCATTATCCAAACTTTTCAATAGAATATTGTCTTTTATTGATTTGTTCATTTATTGTTTGATACCCAACTATAGCTCCTGCAACTAACTGTGGAAATAAACTACTATATAAAGCTAAATCTAATATATTAGTTTGTGGTTCAATATCTTTCTTATATGTCTATAACATAACTTAATGCCTGGAATGTAAAGAATGATATCCCTAAAAGAAGTGCAATATACGGTATATTTATATTCAATTTAAATACTTTATCAAAATTATATAATATAAATCTAGTATTTTTAATTTTTCACCAACTAAATAGTATAATCCTAATGTTACAGGTAAAAATAAAAAAACTAAACTTGTAAAACCATACTTTCTCTCCTTTTACCCATTATACAATTTCTTTAACTAGCGGTACTTTCTTAATTATATAAACTACTATAGAAGTAACTACATAAACTATTATACCTTGTGCTAGTAATATCCATATTAAATCTCCTGAAGCTCCTAAAAACTTTGATTTAACTAAATCTATAACTATGGGATGGAATAAAAAAACTCCGAAATTCACTGTAGATAATATACCCACAAATCCTGTAAATATAGATGAATTTGAAAGTTTTTTAAACTTCATATTTTGAGCTATTACAAATAAGCTAATACATAATAACATATTATTAATTGCCCCTATATCTAAAGTAACTTCTAAACTTCTATCATATATAAATGGAACTTTATATGTTGCTATAAATCCTCCAACAAACACTATTGCAGTTACTACATATAGTAATGATCTTAAATTTGTAGGTATATTTATTCTTCCTAAATATCCACCTAAAATAAAATATATTGCAAATGTACTACTCGCTATCGGTACATCATTCCAATAGTTCATAGAACCATTCAATACCATATCTGTAAAAGGGGATATAGTTTTTATTACAATTGAAAATCCAATTATTATAACAATTATTTTAAAATCTATCTTATCTACTATACCTTTAAATATAGGCATCATTAAATATAATCCTAATAATGGATATAAAAACCATAATGGAGCTGCAGTTGGATATCCTAATATATTTTTTATTAATCCTAAAGCTGTCCATTTTATACTTATTCCACTACTTATGTATTGATAATATAAATTGTAGATAATTGACCATACAATAAAAGGTAATAGTACTTTCTTAAATCTCTTCTTTAAAAAAGTATTATAATCAATCTCTTTACTGCTATTTAATAAGTAATATCCACTTATCATTATAAATATCGGTATACACCATTTAGTTAATAAATTTATAGCTAGAGATAAATCCCATGCTGTAGTATTTTTTACAAATTCACCTTGTCTAAAATTAGCATCAACATGAATCATAACTACACCAAAACTAGCTAAAAACTTTAATAAATCCATTGAGTAGTCTCTTTTTTTTGTCATATTATTATATCCCCATTACTTACTTTTTAAAGCTTTATATGCTTTTTCCGTATCTTCACTAACTTTATCCCAGTTATACTTGTTATTTACATATTCTTTAACCTTTGATCTAACATCTAGTATTTTATTTTCATTATCTAAAAGTTCTTTTAATTTTTCATATAAATCATCAGAGTTTTTACTTTCAAATGAATAACCGTATGACTGGATAACTTCTAAGTTTTGTTCTATATCACTTACTAAACAGCAATGACCGTAACTCATAGCTTCTAATAAACTTATCGGTAAACCTTCTATTTCAGATGGCAATACATACATATATGCATTACTAAATAATTCTTCAAGAAGATTTCCATTTACAAATCCTGTCATGATAATATTAGGATTTTCCTTTGCCATTTCATTAACCTTATTAACATAGTCATCTGAATGGCTCGAACCACCTGCTATAATCAATTTTTTATTTGTATTTAACTTATTATAAGCTTCAATTAAATAATGAACTCCCTTTTCTGGAACTAATCTAGCTAAGAATAATATGTATTCATCTTTATGTAATCCATATTTTTCAATTATTTCACTTGCTTCTATACTAATTTTCTCATCTATACCATTTGGAACAAATATAGTGTCATTATTATATGTTTCATTGTAATAATTAGATATAGACTCTGATACACTTATTGTTTTATGAGGAAACTTTGCAGTAGCAAGCTCGCCAAGCTTAAGAGCCTTTTTAGCTACCTTTCCCCATTTTTCACGTTGCCAATCTAATCCATGTACTGTACATACAACTTTTTTACCAAACATTCTAGGTATAAATGATAATAAAGATGGTCCAAGTGCATGGTAATGAACAACATCATATTTACTTCTTGCCGCATCTAAAGAAGCTAAAAGGGTATAAGTTATTGCATCTAAATGTTTAGTATTTATAGATGGTATATATTTTAAATTAATACCTCTATGATTTTCTTTTATTTCATCACAATATGATTTTCTACAATATACAGTAACCTCATTATTACTTTTAGCTAATCTAGCTCCAATTTCTTCAACATGTATTTCAACTCCACCCGATCTAGATGGAACTCCTTTTTGACCAATCATTGCTATTTTCATAATCTCAGTCTCCCAATTTTTTTATTTCCTAATACTGCTATTAAAGCCATATAAACTACTACTATTGGCCCTGAAAAACTAGCTTCTGCAATACTTAAAATAATAAGGTATAGTAATGCTAATATTTGTCCAAAATAATAATCTAAATTATCATTGTTTATAATATTTTTATATATTCTTAACAGTATATATATATATATTCCTAATCCTAAAACTCCAAATTGTCCAATTATCATAGGCCAAAATGTATCAGCAATAAACTCATAAAAATCAGGACTTATTCCCCAAGTTGTACTAATATTATAATCATAATAAATATTCGAATAGCTTTCTCCTGAAGCCCAACTTGCATAAGTTCCAAAACCAGTACCTATAGGGAAATTATCCTTAGCTATATTTAACGAATTCATAGTTAAAACATTTCTTGCCCAATCAGGATTATTAAAATATTCCATTACTTGTGATATAGCAAATACTCCACCTAATACGCATAATATTCCTACATCAAGTAACTGCAATTTTCTTTGCTTTTTAAAAACTATATAATATAAATACATATATATAGGTATAAAAGCTATTGATTTAAATCTTAATGTACTAGCTAAAACTAATAACATCAGTATTATATATTTTTTATTTTCTTCATGTTCTCTTAAATTAACACTTAATAAAATTATAATTATTACAGAAAAACTAGCTAAATAAGTTGGATGGGTAAAAAATATTTGTTGTGATTTTATCCCAAATCTAATTTCATAATATGGAAAAATATCAAATAGTAAGTTCGCAATTACTGTTAGAAATACCAATCCTGTAATAAATTTAAGATGGTTATTCATAGTAGTTAAGTACTCATCTAAATTAAGATTTGATAAGCATAATGGTATAAATACATATGTAATTATTCCTTTAAGTACACAAACTGCATCTTTAAGTGCTGGAATCATAGTTTGATAATCAGTTTTTAAGTTCCCAATTATACCTATTATAATTAACGCCAATACTGAAACTAATATTTTCTTATTATTTTTACAAATAACATATTTTCGTCTACTAGATAAAATATTTATTATAGCTATTATCACAATTGCTGCACTCATAGCCTCATCTAAAATTCCAAATATATTAAAATAATTTTCTAATACATTTTGAAATATCATAAAATAAAATAATGATATTAGTATAATTTTATCTTTATTACTTATACTGCTTTCTTTTGCTATCATTTAAACCCTCCTTACAATATTTCTTCCCACTGATTTAATATATTTTGGGCTTTAAAAGCTTCTACTCTTTTTAACCCTAATTTTTCATATTTAAATCTTAAATTATCATCAAGTAACATTTTTTCTAATGCTTTTGCAAATAGTTTATGGTTATCATGTATATTTTTATCTAAGTCAAACTTATTTTCTATTACAGGAGTAATAATTCCATACTTTGCATACTCAATTTTCTTACATTTATACATAACATCAGACTCTGGAGATAAAATTTCTCTAGGTCCTGCACTACAATCAACAGACACAACAGCTGTATTACATGCCATAGCCTCTGCTATAACCATAGAAAATCCTTCAAATAATGATGTAAGGGCAAATACATTTGCTCTACTTATATATTTAAAAGGATTTTTTCTAAATCCTAGGAAATGAACATCATCTTGGATACCTAATTTCTCACATAATGTCTTTAATTCATCTTCTAATTCACCTTGTCCTAGTATAACTAATTGGCAATCATTGACCTTATTTTTTAACGCATAAAAAGATTTAATTAAGTTCCATTGACCTTTTTGATTAGTTAATCTTCCTGCATTTATTACAACTGGCTTTTCAAAAATATGCTTATATTCATCTTCTATATCTTCTTTTATAAGCTCTTTTATAGAAAGTATATCAACCGGATTATATATAACCTCTACTTTATCTTTATCTACATTAAAATTGTTCACTAAATCTTCTCTTATAAGCTTTGATACAGCAACCACTTTATCCGATTTATTATAAAGTGATTTTATAAGAACTTTAAATATTTTCCCATACATTCCTTTTCTCTCTTCACTTTGGAAATTATGTACTGATAATATAACTTTGTCATTATTTCTAGATAAAATATTTACTATATTCGGCCCTTCTAACAAACTTACTGTTGTTTGTATATTATGTTTTTCCTTTAACTTTTTTACATTTTTTATTCTTTCAAATAATACATTTGCATTTGCTAATATACTACGTTTATTATCTATAGATATATCTAATATATCTGCTTTATATTCATAATCTATACTACTTGCATTCCATACAATAATAGATTGATTTATATCTTCACTTAAATTTAATGACATATTAGATAATACTCTTTCTGCACCTCCATTTTTTAAAGAAGGAATTAAAAAAGCAACATTTTTATTCATCTAATAACCTCCTATGATGCATTTTTATCACCTAATAAAACAGGCAGGGTCATTAAAATTATGTATATATCCTTAAATAAGTTTCTTTCTTTTATATACTTTAAATCTAATTCTACCCATTCATCAAAATCAATATTATTTCTTCCGCTTATTTGCCAATAACAAGTTATACCTGGCTTTACTAATAATCTTTGATACTGATATTTATTATATTGAATAACCTCTCTAGGAATAGGTGGTCTTGGTCCAACTAAACTCATATCACCTTTTAATACATTGAATAATTGTGGTAATTCATCTAAACTTGTTTTTCTTATAAACTTTCCTATTTTTGTAATTCTAGGATCATCCTTTATTTTAAAAACTGGACCATCCATTTCATTTTTAGACATTAAACTTTCTAATAAATCTTCTGCATTATGTACCATAGATCTAAATTTGTACATATTAAATTCTTTTCCATTTAACCCATTTCTTTTTTGTGAGAAAAAAACACTTCCTTTTGGGTCTTCTAACTTAATTAATATTCCTATTATTAAAAACACTGGAATCAATATTAAAATACCTAATCCAGAACCAACTATATCAATTAATCTTTTTAAAAACAAATAAACTTTATTTTCATTTGGAACTATTATATCCTCTTGTGCTAATTCTTTTAACACTAAATTACTTTGCACTGTATCCACCCCTTTTAGTTGTAAATTTATCTTTTATAATAGATATAGCTTCATTAACCTCATCTATCTTAAGAATAACTACACCTATAAAGTAAACTGTAACTCCCACTAATACAGATGTTGATAATGATACTATCTGACTTATCATTCCACCTCTAACTATATTAGATATAAAGTCATAAAAGATTGTAGTTACAATTCCCATAACTACTCCTGATATTAAAGTCTTTATAAACACAAAGGCTATTCTTTCTTCTCCAAAATTGCCTATCTTTTTTCTTAAACTTCTAAATAATAAAACTATACACACCAATGCTGATATACTTGTTGCTAAAGCAAGTCCTGCATGTCCCATATATCTTATTAATATTAAATTTAGTACTATATTAAGAGCCATTGCTATAGCTCCATTTACCATAGGTGTTTTTGTATCTTGTATTGAATAAAATACCCTTGATAAAATATCTCTAAGTCCAAATCCAATGATACCGATAGAATAACAGAACAATGCACTTGAAGTCATTTGAGTTGCTCTTAAATCAAATGCACCTCTCTCAAATAATAATTTAACTATTGGGGTAGATAAGACCATCGCCCCTATAGAAATCGGAATAACTAGTAATATTACATAATTTATCGACTTTACTATAGAATTATTAAATTCTTCTTTATTATTTCCAGCAGAAAGCTTAGATAATAAAGGATATATTACCGATGTTATAGACACTATAAAAATTCCCATAACAAATTCATTTAACTTATTAGCATAATTTAAAGATGATATACTTCCCTCTACTAAAGTAGATGCTAATGTTTTATCAACTAAACCATTTACTTGATTTACAGCAACTCCCACAAATACTGGTGCCACTAATAATAATAATTTTTTTATATTCTTGTCTTTAAAGTTTATATATGCTTTATACTTATAACCTTTCTTTTTTGCAAAAGGTATTTGGAATAAAACCTTACTCAATATAGCAAGCAATGTTCCATATATTAATACCTTGCATCCAAATTTTGGACTTATAAATATAGAAATAATTATAACTATGTTATATGGAATCCCTAACATACCTGGTACCGCATAATTCTGATTAATTTGTAAAAACGGCATTAATACATCATTAACTCCAATAAATATAATTCCTACTATTAATATTCTAGTAAATTCCACAGCTAATTTTAGCGTCTCACCTTCAAATCCTATAGCAAATATCTTTACTAATGGCTCTGTAAATATCATACAGACGATAGCTAATAAAGAACAAAACATTACCACGATGTTTATTAAATTATTAGAGAATTTTATAGCTTCTTTATCTCCTGACTTTTCCCTTATATCACAAAATAGCGGTATATATGATGTTCCTAATGCCATAGCAACACTTGTAAATATTACTATAGGTATATTTTGTGATATTATATATGCATCCGTAAAAGCAGATGCACCATATACTGATCCTAAACATAACTCTCTAAAAAATCCTAACACTTTCGATATTAATGTTAAAAACATCAAACCAATTGTTGTTTTTGCTATATTCGACATCTTTTCTCCTTTTTCCACTATTATAAATTTTTACTATTATTTTGATTTCCTATGAGATATTAACAAATATTTTATTTAAATTCTATCTTTTCATTCTTCATTATCCTGTACTTTTATTCATTATTATTTTATTTTTATCGAAATGTTATCACCAAATACTTTATTAAAATAATATACTTTGTCGAAAAATCAATAATTTTTCATCTAATTTTAAATTTTTTATTACATCATCTAAAACTGCTCTTGATTTTATTATTTCACCATAAGTTACTGCTAGCTTTTGAGTAACACTAAATTGATCTCCAGTAATCATTTGAGTATCTTCATTTTTTTCAGTATTTACTATTAAAGTTGTTTTTGCTTCATATACTGGCTTTAATACGAAAAAGCTTATAGCACCACTTACAACTGCTGCTATTACTGTTATAAGCGCTATTATCCAAAATCTTTTTTTAATAATTGCAAAATATTCTCTTAAATCAATCGTTTCTTCCATTTTTTCCTCCATCTTTATATTTTCTACTTTTTCTGCTAATTTCCATAAAGTAATATAACATTATACGATTATTTTGTATATAGATTCGACAAAATATCCTATATTAATACATGATTTAGTTCAATATTCTATTTTATATTATTTATAATCTTATGTTTTTTGTTATATTTTAACTATTTTGGTTAATTTTTTTAACAAATCAAAAGAATCTCAATAGTTAAATTATGTAAAATTACTATTCTACTTAATATATTTAATTTTATGAATTGTAAAAATATTCTAGATGAATAAAGTATTCTTTAAAATAAAAAAATACTCTATCATGTAGTATTTTATCTACACAATAGAGTATTTTATTATATTTCATTTATATTAATTATTTCTTCTTTTTTAATATTTATCTATTTCTTCTAATAGTTCTTCAACTAATCTATCACCATTTATTTTTCTAACTATCTTGCCTTTCTTAAATAAAAGACCTTCACCCTTACCACCAGCTATACCAATATCAGCTTCTCTAGCCTCCCCTGGACCATTAACAGCACATCCCATAATAGCTACTGTTATATCTTTTTCAATATTGTTTATTTTTTCTTCAACTTCATTAACCACACTTATAAGATCTATATTACATCTTCCACAAGTTGGGCAAGATACTACTTTTATCTTATCATTTAATAAATCTAAACTTCTAAGTATTTCCTTACCAACTATAACTTCTTCACAAGGGTCTCCTGTAAGGGATATTCTTATAGTGTCTCCTATTCCTTTAAGAAGTAATGCTCCAACTCCTATTGATGATTTTATAGTTCCTTTTTTAACACTTCCTGATTCTGTTATACCAATATGTAATGGATAGTCTACTTTTTTTGATATAAGCTCATATGCATCTAATGTTTTGTATATATCAGAAGACTTTAAAGATATTACTATATTTCTAAAGTCTAAGTCTTCTAGTATTTTAACGTGATTTAATGCACTTTCAACTAAAGCTTCTGGTGTTGCTGATCCATATTTTTCTAGTAATTCTTTTTCAAGTGATCCACCATTAACACCTATTCTTATTTTTAAGTTTTTCTCCTTACATTTTTCAACAACCATTTTTACTCTGTCTATGCTACCAATGTTTCCTGGATTTATTCTAACTCCGTCTACTCCTTGGTCTATTACTTCAAGTGCTAGTCTGTAATCAAAGTGTATATCTGCAATTATTGGTATGTTAACTTGTGATTTTATTTTTGCTATATTTTTAGCCGCAGTCATATCAGGTATTGCAACTCTAACTATATCACACCCAACACTTTCTAATCTTTTTATCTGTGCTATTGTAGCTTTAGCATCTCTTGTATCTGTGTTTGTCATTGATTGTATACTTATAGGATTATTACCTCCTATTTTTACATTACCAACGCTAACTTCTCTAGATTGTCTTCTTTTATACATTTTTCCACCTTCTATTTTAAAATTCGCTTCGCTCATGTCGCCAACGATATATCCTTGCTACCACTACGGATACATCCGTTGCTCAAAATGTCATTTTTTTATTTTATAATTTCCTTATAAATAAAATAATATTTTCATTAATATAGCAAAGGATAATTTTCCTTTGCTATATTAATCTTTAAAGTTATCACTTTAAGTTTATTATTTAAATTATTTATTTAGTTAAAATTTAAAATAATTTTAGTATATCTTTATATGTTACAAATAACATAAATCCCATTAAGACCATAAATCCTGCTGTATGTATCATAGCTTCTTTATTTGGATCTAATTTCTTTCCTCTTATAGCTTCTATGCCTAATATTAGTAATCTTCCACCATCAAGTGCTGGTATAGGAAGTAAGTTTAATATTCCTAGGTTTAAACTTATTACTGCTGCTATATATATAAGGTTAATAATACCCATTTTAGCTGCATCTGAAACTATTCCTATAACTCCAACAGGTCCTGATACTGAGTTTTCAAATCCTCCTGGTATAGTGCCTGTAAATAGTTGAACAACAAATGTTAACATTTGCTTAATCATATCCCAAGTCATTATAAATGCTTTTGGTATTGATTTTAGTATGCTTTTTTCGTAAACAGGTGTTATACCTATAACATATTTTCCTTCTTCATTTTTTTCTGGTGTTATAGAAAAATCTTTAGTAGTGTTGTCTCTTTCTATTTTTATATTTATTGGCTGTGAAGTTTCTTTTGCTAAGTTATCAACTATATCTTGCCAATTTGAAATTTTTGCTCCATTTATTTCAATTATTTTATCGTTAACTTCAAGTCCTGCTTCTATTGCAGGTGAATTTTCTAATACTTTTCCTAATACATTACTATCACTTGGACTTCCCAGGTATGCAAATACTGGTATAAAAAGTAATACTGTTAGTATTATATTAAAGAATGGACCTGCAAATATTATGCTTGCTCTTTGAAGAAGTGTCTTTTTTCCAAAAGCACGAGGATCATTTGATTCTCCATCTTCACCTTCCATACTTACATAACCTCCAAGAGGTAAAAGTCTTATAGAGTATTTTGTTTCACCTTTTTGAGTGGTATATATTTTAGGACCCATACCTATTGCAAATTCGTGGATTCTTACACCTGCTTTTTTTGCAAATAGGAAATGTCCTAGTTCGTGTATAAATACTATTATTCCAAATAGTATTATTGCTGCTATTATAGTCAATATTGTAACCTCCTTTATTGTATTAAGCTTTTAACATATTCTCTAGTCCATCTGTCAACTTCTAGTATTTCTTCTAGAGTTGGATTTTCTATACTATCATGTGCGTCTAGTGTTTCTTTTATGTATTTTGGTATATCGTAAAATCCTATTTTATCCTCTAAGAATGCTTCAACTAGTACTTCATTTGCACTGTTTAGTACTGCCGAATATGTGCCTCCCATTTTTAAAGTGTCATATGCAAGTTTTAAGCATGGGAATGTTTCTAAGTCTGGTTCTTCAAATGTTAATGTTGCTATTTTAGTTAGGTCTAATCTTTCAAAACTATTTTCAAGTCTTTCAGGATATGTAAGTGCATATTGTATAGGAAGTCTCATGTCTGGACATCCAAGTTGAGCTATTACTGAGCTATCGTTAAATTGAACCATTGAATGTATTATACTTTGTGGATGTACAACTACATCTATTTGATCAACTTCTACGTCAAATAGCCATTTAGCTTCTATTACTTCAAGTCCTTTGTTCATAAGTGTTGATGAGTCTATACTTATTTTTCTTCCCATTGACCAGTTAGGATGTTTTAATGCTTCATTTTTAGTTACATTTAATAGTTCTTCTTTTTTCTTTCCTCTAAATGGTCCGCCTGATGCAGTTAATATTATTTTTTCTATTTCTTTATAATTTTCTCCATTTAAAGATTGGAATATTGCACTGTGCTCACTGTCTACTGGAAGTATTTTAACACCATTTTTCTTTGCTTCACTCATTACAAGCTTTCCTGCACATACTAGTGTTTCTTTGTTTGCAAGTGCTATGTCTTTTTTGTGTTTTATTGCTTCTAGCGTTGGAACAAGACCTATCATTCCAACTATTGCTGTTAAAAGTACATCAATTTCAGGAAGTGATGATATAGTCTTTAGCCCTTCCATTCCACTTAGTACTTTTATATTAATATCACTTGGTATCATTGTTTTTAGTTTTTGTGCTGCATCTTCATTGTATACTGCTACGTATTTTGGTTTAAATTCTTTTATTTGTTCTAGTAATAATTCTACGCTGCTATTTGCAGATATTGCTATTACTTCAAATTTATCTTTATGTTCTCTTACAACATCTAGTGTTTGTTTTCCAATTGATCCTGTTGATCCCAGGATTGATATTTTCTTCATAATTGTTTCCTTTCTATATTATTAGTATCATACTTTATATATTATACCACTAAGTTAAACAAATTTATCCAGTTAAAAATAAATTTCATTTTAAATAATAACTTATATTACACAATATATTTAATTTGAATTTTAATTCAAATTCATAACCACTTTTTCTACGGCCATTGAATAAGTGTTTTTTTATTTTACTACATAAAAAAGATCCCTAAGGATTTATATTCATTCCCTTGGGATCTTACTGTTATTTACTAAAAAGTATAATTGCATAATATACAAATGGTGCAACTAAAATTACACTGTCAAATCGATCTAATACTCCACCATGACCTGGTATTAATTTGCCATAGTCTTTTATACCTACATATCTTTTTATAGATGATGCAAATAAATCCCCAAATTGAGCTACTATGCTTCCTATACTTCCTATTATTACCATAGCAGTCATATCTAAATTAAATAAATATCCAAATATAATACAACCTACAGTACTTCCTACAATTCCACCTATACTTCCTTCTACAGTCTTTTTAGGGCTTACCTTTGGTATAAGCTTGTGTTTTCCAAATAAATATCCTGTAAAGTATGCAAATGTATCAGTAAGAAAGGCTACTATAAATATAGTCCATACATAAATCGAGCCTTTTTCAAAGCCGTTTAAAGTAAGAATTATAAAGTCTATAGATATAGCTACATAGAATATACTGAAAAATGTTATTGCAATATCAATTACATTATTTTTACATCTTAAAAGATAAGTTATAGAATACATGAATAATACAAATATGATTATGTAAGTATAGTCTATACTTAAATTAAGTATATTTTTTAGACCTATGTATGCTATAAATATGTAGCCTATATTTTCTATAGGGTGTATATTCTTTGCATTAAATGCTTTATAAAATTCTCTTAAAGCCATGGCAAGTATTGCTATTTCTGCTATATATAATGGTACCCCACCAATTAAAATGAATATAAATAACGGTACTAAAGCTAATGCGGCTATCACTCTTGTAAGCATATAATTGTTCTCCTTACTACTTACTTAGTCCACCAAATCTCCTGTCTCTATTTTGATATACATATATTGCCTTTTGAAGTTCTTTTCTGTTAAAGTCTGGCCAGTGTATATCAGTAAAGTAAAATTCAGAATAAGCAGCTTCCCACATTAAGAAGTTGCTAAGTCTTTGTTCTCCACTAGTTCTTATTATCAAGTCAGGGTCTGGTATAGACTTTGTATCTAAATAATTTTTTATAGTATTTTCATTTATTTCTTCTATATTTATTTTACCACATTTTGCATCATTTAATATATCTATTATGGCATTTTTTATATCATCTCTACTTCCATAGTTTAGAGCAAGGTTTAAATTAACTCCAGTATTATCTTTAGTTAATTCAAATGCACTATTTAACTGCTCTATACAATTTTTAGGAAGCTTTGATATATCACCTATTGCTGTAACTTTTACATTATTTTTATGTAATTCTTTAATTTCTTTGCTTAAATAAGTAGATAAAAGAGTCATCAGTGTATCTACTTCAAGCTTAGGTCTTTTCCAGTTTTCTGTTGAAAAAGCATATAAAGTTAAATGTTTTACTTCTAATCTTTGACACTCTTTTATTACTTCTCTTATTGCTTCTACCCCCGCTTTATGTCCTGCAGTTCTAGGAAGAAATCTAGATTTTGCCCATCTACCGTTTCCATCCATTATTATAGCTATATGAGTAGGCACTTTTTCTAAATTTATGTCATAACTGTTCATAGCTTTTGCCTCCAGTATAAAATTTGCTTAAATTAAAAGTTTCTGACCCCTATTTTAGGGAGTCAGAAAACTTAGTTGTTAGTAATTCTACACAATTATCTAATTCTGATATTTTTATAACTTTAGGAATAATAAGCTTATCCGTGTCTTTTTTACCTTGTATAGATTTTACAGTATATGTTATGTTTTTTTCTTTGAGATACTTTTCTACTTCTTCTAATTGAAGACCTAAAAGGTTATAATATTTGTTCAATATTATACCTCCATTATATCTTTTTCTTTAGCTATTGCAGTTTGTTCTACTTCTTTTATGAATTTATCAGTTATCTTTTGAACTTCATCTTGTGCTTTCTTTAATTCGTCTTCAGTTAATTCTCCGTCTTTTTCCATTTTCTTTAATGCATCATTTGCATCTCTTCTTTCGTTTCTAAGTCTTACTTTGAATTCTTCAGCAACCTTGTGAACTTTCTTAGCTAATTCTTTTCTTCTTTCTTCTGTTAAAGCAGGAACTGCTATTCTTATCACTTGACCGTCATTAGATGGGTTTAATCCTAAATCAGAATTTCTTATAGCTTTTTCTATGTCAGCCATAGAAGACTTGTCCCAAGGATTTATCATTAATGTTCTTGGTTCTGGAACTGATATAGCAGCCATTTGGTTTATTGGAGTTAATGATCCGTAGTAGTCAACTCTTACCTTATCTAACATTTGAGCGTTTGCTCTTCCTGCTCTTATAGTTGTATATTCATGCTTTAGAGCATCTATTGTTTTAGTCATCTTAGCTTCTAATTGCTTATGTACATCTAATTTCATAGTTTTTATCCTCCTATTATCTTATAATAATCTGTTGTACTAGTTATTTTACTAAATATATTGAAATTACTATATAAAGTTTTTGAACTATAAAAGTATAGTTTACTAGGCTATAGTGTTTTCAATAATCATATTTAACTAGCACAACGAGTTATAATAGTATTATATATCTTTATTTTACTTTATATAATACTTTTAATCTATATTAAAAATATATTTTACATTTTTTTATTTTAGTAATTCTCCTAGCGAAGATAAAAAATATATAAACCGAACCGACATTGTAGCTTGGAGGGAAGGTTATATATTTTTTATCGAGCGGCGTTTAATAAAATAATTAATATAAGTATTATCTTACTATTGTACCTATTTTTTCACCCATAACTGCTTTTATTATATTATCTGTAGATAATTCAAATACGTGTATAGGTATTTGGTTATCCATGCATAAAGATGTTGCAGTAGAGTCCATTACTTTTAATTCTCTTTGTAAAACTTCTAAATAAGTTAATTCATCAAATTTAACTGCATCAACATGTACCTTTGGATCTTTATCGTATACTGCATCAACATTTTTAGCAAGTAGTATAACTTCTGCTTCCATTTCAGCTGCTCTAAGCGATGCTGCTGTATCTGTTGAGAAATATGGATTTCCTGTTCCCGCACCAAATATAACTACTCTGTCTTTTTCTAAGTGTCTAACTGCTTTTCTTCTTATATATGGTTCTGCTATTTGTCTCATTTCTATAGCAGTTTGAACTCTTGTTTGAACATCTATGTTTTCAAGAGCATCTTGAAGTGCCATAGAGTTCATAACTGTTGCAAGCATTCCTATGTAGTCTGCTGTAGTTCTGTCCATACCTTCTGATGTTCTTCCTCTCCAGAAGTTTCCGCCACCAACAACTACTGATACTTCAACACCTATCTCTTGAATTTTCTTTATTGCAACTGCTATTTCATTTACAACGTCATTGTTTATTCCAAAACCTTTATCTCCTGCTAATGCCTCACCACTAAGTTTTAACAGTACTCTTTTATACATTGGTTTCATAAAAAGAAATCCTCCCTACATTCTTCCTAATATGTTTTTCAAAAAAAGAGAACACTTAAGTGTTCTCTTTTACAATTACTTAAGTTGCTTAGCAACTTCTTCTGCAAAGTTTTCTTCTTTCTTTTCTATACCTTCTCCAACTTCGAATCTAACAACTCTTCCTAAAGTTATGTCAGCTCCTACTTTCTTAGCAGTTTCTGCAACTAAAGCTTTTATTGTTAAATCTCCGTTCTTAACGAATGGTTGCTCTAATAAGCAAACTTCTTTTAATTGCTTTTCAAGTCTACCTTTTATCATTTTTTCAACTATATTAGCTGGCTTTCCTTCGTTTAAAGCTTGTTGAGTTAATATTTCAGTTTCATGAGCTATGTATTCTTGATCTACATCGTCTCTTGAAACGTACTTAGGATTCATAGCAGCAACTTGCATAGCTATATCTCTTCCCATAGCTATAACTTCTGCATCTTTAGCAGTTGTTATCATTTCAACTAAAACACCTATTTTACCACCACCGTGGATGTATCCAGCTACTTGACCTTCTGTAGCTATTTTAACAAATCTTCTTACGTCTAACTTTTCTCCTATTGTAGCTATTCTGTTGTTTAATACTTCAGATAAAGCTATTCCTTCGTTATGAGTTTCAGCTAATAATCCAGCTACGTCTTCTTTATCAGTAGCTAAAGCCATTAAAGCAGCATCCTTAACGAAAGTTTTGAAATCTTCGTTTTTAGCAACGAAGTCAGTTTCAGAGTTAACTTCTACCATAGAAGCAACTGTGTTATCTTCATTTATTTCTATAGCAACTAAACCTTCAGCAGCTATTCTATCAGCTTTCTTAGCAGCTTTAGATAATCCTTTTTCTCTTAATATATCTACAGCTCTTTCCATGTTTCCTTCAGCTTCTTGTAAAGCTTTCTTACAGTCCATCATTCCAGCGCCTGTAGATTCTCTTAATTCTTTAACCATTTGTGCAGTTATAGCCATTTTGAGTACCCTCCATATGTATATATTATTAATGGTAAGGGAGACCCTTACCATTAAATTGTTTTATTATTCTTGCTCAGCAGCTTCTACTTCTTCTTCAGCACCTTGTCTAGCTTCTATTATAGCGTTAGCCATAGCACCAGTTATTAACTTAACAGCTCTTATAGCGTCATCGTTTCCTGGTATAGCGTAGTCTAATTCTTCTGGATCACAGTTAGTATCAACTATACCAAATACAGGTATACCTAATCTGTGTGCTTCTTGTATTGCTATGTTTTCTTTTCTTGGGTCTACTACGAACATAGCTCCTGGTAATTCAGGCATATCCTTCATACCGTTTAAGTATTTTTCAAGCTTTTCTTTTTCAGCTCTTAATTTTATAACTTCTTTCTTAGGAAGAACTTCAAATACACCTTCGTTTTCCATTCTTTCTAATTCTCTTAATTTGTTTATTCTTGTTTGTATAGTTTTGTGGTTTGTTAACATTCCACCTAACCATCTTTCGTTAACGTAGAACATTCCACATCTTTCAGCTTCTTCTTTTATAGCTTCTTGAGCTTGTTTCTTAGTTCCTACGAATAAAACTGGCTTTCCAGTTTCAGCTACTTCTTTCATAGCTTTGTAAGCTTCTTCAGCTTTCTTAACTGTTTTTTGTAAGTCTATTATATATATTCCGTTTCTTTCTGTGAATATATATTGAGCCATCTTAGGGTTCCATCTTCTTGTTTGGTGTCCGAAGTGTACACCAGCTTCTAGTAATTGTTTCATTGATATTACTGACATTTTAGTCCTCCTTGGTTTTTATCCTCCGACATGGTCATCTCTCTGAAAAACCTCTTTCGTAGGCACCTTTCAAAGATCACATTGTCGTGCGTGATTATTTTGTTGTTATTTTCACCTTAGATAGTATATCATAAGGATTTTAAAATTACAATATATTTTATATCTTTTATTTTTATGCTTTTTTATCTAAATTATATACTTTTTTCTCGGACTTTAATCAGTAAATATCATTTTTATTTTAGTTATAAGTGATATATTATCTACATCATTAGCACTTATTATATCCACACTACCTATAACCTGTCCATCTTCTGTGAAATATTTTATCACACCTATTGTATCACCTTTTTTAACTGGATAAGTTAATTCTTTTAATGTTATTTGAGATTTTAAATTTTCAGTATTTTTTAATGTTGCATAAAGTTCATCTTCACTTTTTAATGTTACTTCTAATTCTTCTAATCCTTTTATATATTTTTTACCTATTAGCTGATCCTTTTTTATAACTTTTTTAGTAGTAAAGTTTTCTTTACCATATCTTAATATAGATAAGGATGCAGAAGTTCTTTTTTCTTTGTGATTAGCCCCAAGTACAACACCTATCATTCTGTGTTTTATTTCATTATCTTTATCTTTATCTACTACCATAGAAAAGGCTAAACAATAACCTGCATTTCCAGTATATCCAGTTTTTATACCATCAACAGCAGGAATAATACCAAGTAGTGCGTTTGTATTATTCTTTTGAAATCCTCTTTCTGGGTATGAATATGTTTGCATATCAGTTATTGCTATTACTTCTTTTTCATAATTATCAAACATGTACTTTCCAAGTTTTGCTATATCTCGTGCTGTTGATATATTTTCCTTTGGAAGAGCTTTAGGATTTTGAAGGTCATATATTGGAAGACCATTTGGGTTTACAAATGTTGTATTAGTCATCCCTAACTCTTTAGCTTTATCATTCATTCTTTGAACAAATGTATTTACATCTTTGCTAATATGCTTTGCTATTGCTATTGATGCATCATTTCCTGATACTATCATAAGACCTTTCATAAGTTCATAAAGAGGTACTTTTTCGCCTACTTTTAAATGGTAACTAGATCCTTTTACCTTTGCCATATCTTTATCTATGGTTATGATGTCATTTTTATTTACTTCTTTATTTTCTATTGCTTCTAAAGCTATTAAAAATGTCATCATTTTACTAAGACTAGCAAGTGGTCTTTTTGCATCTGGATCCTTTTCAAACATTACTCTATTTGTTGTTTGATCTATAAGTATTGATGATTTAGAGTATCTGTCTACTTTATTGTTATCATCACAATATATTAAAGTAGGTAGTGATAATATTAATGTAAAGGTTAATATTAGTAATTGCTTTAGTCTTTTTCTCAAAATGATCACCTTCTTGGATTAATAAGTATATCTTAATTTTTTCCTTTTTATATAAATAATATATCAGTAATTATTTGCTAACTATCTTATCATCCTTTTAATTATTACAGATGTCCATGCTGCACCTATTGTTATTCCAAAAAAAACTTCAAGGCTCACTAATATTTTACCAATTGTTGTCGTTACTATCATATCTCCATAACCTACCGTAGTAAATGTAACCATACTAAAGTACCAAAGGTCTATATATGTATTTAATATTTCAACTAATGAATATTGCTTTAATGTTTTTATACTTATTCCTATTAATTCATTGTTTAATGTTTTAATTCCAATAAACATATATAAAAGTGCAAATATACTTATTGTCAAAATACTTACTTTTAATATATTCCAAGGTCTTTCACCATAACCTACTGTGTATTTTGATAATGCATCAAAAAATTTAGATGATAAATAATCTCTGTAAGTTGGGTAATCTTCAACTTTTATAGTCTTAGATCCATAGGCTCTTTCTTTATAATAATAATATCCTATTCTTTCATGGTCTCCTATTTTATTAGCTTGATTTCTAGCTATTCTATAATTTATTTTACCGTTTATATAATGTTCTCTTTCATAGTCTACATCTAATAATATAAACTTTGTATACTCATCAAATTTTATCCCATCCAATCTTGGAAGATTATGCACTGAGTTTATAACTAAATTTTGCCCAGTAAATTCTACTCCCATAAATATTTTTTTATTAGAATGTTTTGGATTAAATATTACATTATTAAATATCACTGAGTATCTAAACTTACTATTTATAAATGTAGTAAAATCTAAAAAATTAGTTTGATTAAATATTACTTTACCTTTAAATGTGTAATTATTAAATAAAGCTTCTTTTATAAATATGGTTTCAGTAAAATTAAGTTCTTCATAACTATAATCTATAACGTCTTTTATATTAAAATTTTCTTCAAATACAAATCCGCTAAAATCATTTATTTTTTCTTCTTTTATTAACTTTATAACTGCTTTACTCTCTTCTATGGTTTTATGTTTTTTATGAAATATGCAATAGCCAGTTTCATCTGCATCATAGTTGCATATACATTTGTTATTTATATTTGATGACCATTTACACTTCATATTTTCCTCCAAATTAGTATGTATATATTTTAGTATTTTCACTTTTATTTTTTAAATGTAAGTAAAGATATTTTTTTATAGCAAAAACGTTAATTTAGATTTTTTAACGTTAGCCGCTCGAGTATAGTTTCACTCCAAACTAAAAAGTCATCGCCAACGATATATCCTTGTTTGCACTGCGGATACATCCGTTGCTTAAAAATATCGTTATAGTTTATGTCCTCATCTTTACTATATAATGAATTTGTCTAAATACTGGATATAATATATATGTAGAAATGATTAGAATAATTTATAATAGTGTGGTATTATAAATTAGTTATATAATTGTATTTAAAATATTTTAAATGAAAGGTAATAACTTATGAATTTTAAAGATTTAGGAATTAGTGAGAGCATTGTAAATGTTTTATCAAAAAACGGTATATCAACACCAACTCCTATACAAAAAGAAAGTATAAACATTGTAAAAAATGGTTGTGATATTATAGCTCAAGCACAAACGGGTACTGGTAAGACTTTAGCATTTTTACTTCCTCTATTTGAAAATATATCTATAGATAATAACAATATACAAGGACTTATTTTAACTCCTACAAGGGAACTTGCTATTCAAATTACTGAAGAAGCTATGAAGTTAAAAGAAGGTAAAGATATAAATATATTAGCAGCATATGGTGGAAAGGATATAGGAGCTCAGTTAAATAAACTAAAAAGAAATATTCATTTAGTTATAGCTACTCCAGGTAGACTTATAGACCATATAATGAGAGGTACTATTAATCTAAAAAACTTAAAGACTGTTGTATTTGATGAAGCAGATGAGATGCTTTTTATGGGCTTTAAAAACGATATAGAAACTATAATGAAAGATGTTCCTAAAAAGTCTCAAGTTTTATGCTTCTCAGCTACTATGGACTCAGCTGTTAAAAAACTTGCTTATAGATATATGAATGACCCTAGTGTTATATCTATAAAGTCTAAGGAAGTTACTTTAGATAATATTATTCAAGAGGTTGTTGAAACTACTGATAGAAATAAACAAGATGCACTTTGCAAATGTCTTGATAAAGATAATCCATTTTTATCTATAATATTCTGTAGAACTAAAGTTAGAGTTGACAAGCTTGAACAAGATTTAGCAAGACGTGGTTATAACTGTGCTAAAATTCACAGTGATGTAAAACAATCTAAACGTGAACGTATAATGAAATCTTTCAGAAATGCAGATATACAATATTTAATAGCAACTGATGTTGCTGCTCGCGGTATAGATGTTACAGGAGTTACTCATATATACAATTATGACATACCTGAAACTGTAGAATCTTATATCCACCGTATAGGTAGATGTGGTAGAGCTGGTGAAAAAGGATATACTTGCCTTTTCATAGATCCTAAAAATAAATCTATGCTAGAAGAAATCGAAAATACTATTAAATTTAACATACCAAAAAGACAACTTATTGACTAAGTTAGTATATAATATAAGTATCATCTAAGTTGTATGTAAATTTAAAATACTTATTACCAACATAAAGGGGGAATACTTTCTTAAATGGACAGGATATATGATATTTTATTATTAATTGCTACATTTATATGTGTAATAACTTTTAACAGATTTTCATCTACTAATGAAACAGTATTTATAATATTATCTGTTTTAGGTATTATACTTAGCATTTCGATGCTATTATTCAATAATAAAAAATATCTAAGTAAATCTAAAAAATAGAAAACATAAAGGAGCTATCTTCTAACTTAGATTAGCTCCTTTTTATATAATATTATATTTTTATATTGATAATTAAAATCTAATGATTATTTTAATAAAGGTATGTATCTAAAGTAATATCAAAGATATATCTTTGTTGAAATAATTAATGTAAATTTTTTATTTAATTATCCTAGTATTTGAATTTCTATAGTTCTTCTTCCCCAATTGTAACATTCTTTTTTACTATTCATAAATATATCTATCTTATTTCCTTTTATAGCTCCACCAGTATTATTTGCTATAAAAGTTCTTCCAAATGCAGGTATGTATACTTTAGTTCCATATGGTATAACTTTAGGATCAACAGCTATAGTTCCCCATACCGGCTTTTGACCTGTTGAAGTTGTTGAATATCCAGTATATGCAGTTGATACTACATTCATTGTACGAACCACGTTGTTATTATTTGAGTTACTTTGTGAAGTATTACTTGAGCTACTATTTCCGCTCACTTTTATATATTTCTTACTTGCCCATCCTTCTTTTCCGTTTAATTTTACTTTATACCAGCCATTACTTTCACCTAATATTGTTACACTTTTATTTTTATATAAACTCCCCATTGTACTATATTTAGTCGATGGACCTTTTCTTACGTTTAGTTTTGATGCTGTAACAATCCCTGTGCTATCAGCAAATATGTTAGTTACTCCTATTGAAAATATTACGGTCAATACTAACAAAAATTTAAGTATAGTTTTCTTTATCATAAAAACTCCTCCTTTAAAATTTTTATAGTAATTAATTTTCTATATTTGTTACTATTTTGTAATCTTTATATTCTAAATAGTAGTCGATTACAGTTTACTTGTAAAGTGTTTCCATTAAATTTATTACAAATCAGTTACAATAGGACGAGTTTAAATTAAAATTAAACCTTAATAATTATTCAAATTCTAATATTTAGAACTATTTTTTAATTTTTTAAATTTATACAAGCATAAAATTCGCTTCGCTTTAGCGGCGTATCGGCGAACCACTTCATATCACCAACGATATATCCTTGCTACCGCTGCAGATATATCCGTTACTTAAAATTTCACTTTCTACGTTTATAGAATACCTAAAACACCTACCATTCATAGTTTGTCTACATATTTTTTATAACATAATATCCTGATATCAGTACTTTTAATTGGCGTTTAAACTATTTAGCGAAGATGATGATATATAAGTCGAACCGACATTTGAGCATGGAGGGAGACTTATATATAATCATCGAGCGGACTATCCATAAAAATTTCTCCGAACTCAAAAAAGTGCCTCATATAAATGAGACACTTATAAATTACTTAGTTATTAATTTTAATTCAACCGGTATATAATCAGCTATCTTTTCTCCACTTAATACCTTATGAACTGCATTAACTGCAGTTTCACCTATTAGTAATGGTTGTTGTGCAACCGTCGCTGCCATTTTGCCTTGTTTAACCGCTTCTACTGCATCATCTGTTGCATCAAATCCAACTATCAATACATCTTTCATATTTGCTGCTTCTAATGCTTTTTGTGCACCTAGTGCCATTTCGTCATTTTGTGCAAATACTGCATCTATATCTCCTTTTGATTGAATTATATTTTCCATTACTGTAAGACCTTTAGTTCTATCAAAGTCTGCACTTTGCTTAGCTACTAAATTAAATCCGCTTTCTTTTATCCCCTCATCAAATCCTTGTCCTCTATCTCTAGTAGCTGAAGATCCTGCTGTCCCTTCTAGTTCTACTATGTTTCCTTCACTATTTAACTTTTCTATTAAAAACTTAGCAGCCATATCCCCACCTGCTACGTTATCAGAGGCTATATGAGATACTACTTCTCCACCATTTGCAACTCTATCTACAGTTATAACTGGTAAATCAGAGTTATTAGCTATCATTACGGATGCTATAGCTGAGTCTGAATCAACTGGATTTAAAAGTACTACATCAACATCTTTAACTGTTAAGTCTTCCATATTTGATACTTCTTTTGCAGGGTCATTTTGAGAATCTAAAACTACAACTTCGTATCCTAATTCCTTAGACCTTTTTTCTATTCCTGCCTTTAAATCTACAAAGAATGGATTATTTAATGTAGATACTATTAATCCTATTTTTTGTATACCATCATCTTTGCTACTACATCCAACCAATAAGCTTGCAGATAATATTGTTGTCATTATTATAGAAAGAAATTTCTTCATAATATTTCCTCCTACTTGTTTTTTCTATCTAAAAGTACAGCTATTAATATAACTACACCTTTTATCATCATTTGATAATAAGATGATACATCTAATAAGTTAAGTGCATTACTTAATACACCCATTATTAAAGCACCAACTATTGTATTACTTATTTTACCTTTACCACCAGTTAAACTAGTTCCTCCAAGTACAACTGCTGCTATTGCATCTAGTTCATAACTTTCACCAGCTGTTGGTTGTGCTGAGTATAATCTTGAAGTTATTATTATACCTGCAACTGCTGCTAATATACCACTTACTGTATATACTGCTATTTTTATTTTATCAGTATTAAGTCCTGATAATTTTGCTGCATCTTCATTTGATCCTAATGCATAAGTATGTCTACCCATTGTAGTGTTGTTAAGTACATAACCACAAACTAAAAATACTACTATCATAATTATTGCTGGTGTTGGTATTCCAAGTATTGTTCCTCCACCTATTTTTCCAAATGCTACTGCTAAATCTCCACTTCCAAGTGTTATAGGCTTACCATCTGTAAATACTAAAGTTAAACCTCTAAGTATTGTCATTGTTGCAAGTGTAGCTATAAATGGTTGAAGTTTACCTTTAGATATAACAAACCCATTTAAAAATCCTACAATTGCCCCTATAACTAAAGCTATTATTACTGCTATTATAATATTAGTTCCTGACACTAACATACTTGCACAAACTGCTCCACTTATAGCAAGTATTGAACCTACTGATAAATCTATTCCACCTGTTAATATTACAAATGTCATCCCAGCTGCTATTATAGCATTTACTGATGTTTGTCTTAAAACGTTAAATATATTTTTAGTAGTTAAAAATGATGGACTTAATATCGATACAACTACTATTAATAAAGCTAATGCTATTAAGCTTCTGTATTTATCTAAAATTTCTTTTTTATCTATTTGTTTCTTTTGTTTCATAGCTTGTGATGTCATGCTATTTTGCCTCCTTAGTTTCTACTGCACACTTTAATATGGCTTCTTGGCTTGCGTCTTTTATATCAAAACTTCCTGTAATTCTTCCTTGACTAAGTACTAATATTCTATCACTTAATCCTAATATTTCTGGCATTTCAGAAGATATCATTATGACTGCTTTCCCTTGAGATTTGAAATCATTTATTAAATCATATATTTCTTTTTTAGCACCAACATCAACCCCTCTAGTAGGTTCATCAAGAATTAGTACTTCTGGGTGTATCATTAATGCTTTTGCTATTGCTACCTTTTGTTGATTACCACCACTTAAATTTCTTATTAATTGATCTTTACTCGGTGTTTTTATGTTTATTCTTTCTATATAAGAATCAACTCTCTCATTTTCATGTTTTTTATCGATTATTAATCCTTTACTTATTCTGTTTAATGATGATAAAGTCATATTTTCTTTTACCGACAAATCAACTAATAATCCATCACCTTTTCTATCTTCACTAACATAAGCTATTCTATTTAATAATCCTTCTTGAGCACTTTTGTGATTTAATTCTTTTCCATTAAGAATTATTTTACCACTTTGCTTTTTAAAGTGACCATATATAGTTTTTGCAAGTTCACTTCTTCCTGCTCCCATAAGACCTGCTATACCAACTATTTCTCCAGCTTTAACTTCAAAGTTAATATCACTTATATATTCATTATTTAAGTTCTCAACTTTTAATATAGTTTTTCCTGGCTCAACTTCAAGTCTTGGAAACTGATCAGTAAGTTTTCTACCTACCATCATTTCTATCATCTTATCTTCATCTAAGTTAGCTAAATCTTCAGTTCCTACATATTTTCCGTCTCTTAAAACTGTTATGTAATCACATACTTCAAATATTTCCTTTAATCTATGTGATGTATATACTATAGCTTTCCCTTCTGATTTTAATTCTTCTATAACTTTGAATAAGCTTTGAGTCTCTTTTTCAGTAAGAGCATCTGTTGGCTCGTCCATTATTATTATTTTTGCATCTAAAGATAGAGCCTTTGCTATTTCAACCATTTGTTGTTCACCTAAGCTTAGGTTTTCAACTAATTCTCTTGAGCTTCTATTTACATTTAGTTTTTTAAGTAGCTTATCTCCTTCTTCATGAAGTTTGTTAAAATCTATTCTAAAACCTTTTTTAAACTCACGACCTAAGAATATATTCTCTCCTATACTTAAATCTTTAAGTAAGTTTAACTCTTGATGAATTATAGCTATACCTTTTTTAGTAGCATCTTTTGGACCTTTTATATCTTCTTCCACTCCGTTATAAAATATTTGTCCTCCATCTTTTTTATATACTCCACTTAATATTTTCATAAGTGTAGATTTTCCAGCTCCATTTTCTCCCATAAGAGCCATAACCTTTCCTTCATAAAGCTCTAAGTTAACTCCATCTAAAGCTTTAACTCCAGGAAACTCTTTTAATATGTTTGTCATTTTTAGGATTGGTGTCTTCATTAAAATACAACTCCTGATTTTAATATTATATTTGCATAAGGGCTGCATTCCCCAGTTCTTACTACTGCTTTACTGTCCTTAGTTAATTTCTTAAATTCTTCATGAGAAACTTTCGTTATCTTTATATCTTTAAATCTCTTTAAAATTTCTTCATATACTGCTGCATTTTTATCTTCTATTTCCTCGGCAATTACTACCTCTTCTACGCATAGTTCGTCTAAAACTACATCTAATGTCTGTATAAATGTAGGAACATTGTGAGTTAATGCTAAGTCTATTCTTTTAACATCATCTGGTATAGGCAATCCACAGTCTCCTATAGTTAAACTATCAGTATGTCCCATTTTAGATATTGTATATGATATTTCACTATTTATTACTTTAGTCTTTTTCATTTTACCTACCCCCTGAAATTTTTAACATCTTCTAATGTTGGTAATGAACTTTGTGCACCTTCTTTTAAAACTGAAAGAGCTCCTACTTTTGATGCAAAGTCCATTGCATCTTCTATACCTTTATCTTGAGATAATGCTACTGCTAACGCTCCAGTATAACTATCTCCTGCTGCAGTTGTATCTACTGCTTCAACTTTATATGCTTTTTTAAACATACTTTTCTCTTTATTTATGTATAAGCTTCCCTTAGAACCTAATGTTACTATAAGCTCTTTTACACCTTTTTCTATCATTATTTGTGCAGCTTTTTGTATATCTTCTTCAGTTTCTATACTTACTCCACTTATAATTTCAAGTTCTGTTTCATTAGGAGTTAATAAATCAACATTTTTTATTATTTCATCATCTAACTTAACAGCTGGTGCTGGATTTAATATTGTATACTTATTTAATTCTTTTGCTTTATTTAGTGCATACTTTATAGTGTTAAGTGGTGTTTCAAGTTGAAGTACTACGATATCACTATTTTCTATTGCTTTTATATTATTATCTATATCTTCTTCTTTAACTTCAAAATTAGCTCCTGGTGAAACTACTATAGAATTTTGAGCATTCTTATCTACAGTTATAAGTGCTACTCCAGTTGATCCTTTTGTAGTTTGTATATATGTAGTGTCTACTTTATCATTTTTTAATGAGTTTATTAAAGTTTGCCCAAATCCATCTTCCCCAACTTTACCTATCATAGATACATTTCCATTTAGTCTTGCCATAGCAACTGCTTGATTAGCACCCTTTCCGCCCGGTACTTCTTTAAAGTTACTCCCTATTATTGTTTGTCCTGGTTTTGGCATTGCATCTACATTAACTACTAAGTCCATATTTAAACTACCTATAACGCATATATTCTTCATAATAATCTCCTTATCTAAATGCCTTTTTATATTTATATTATTAAACTTCCATTTTACTCTTTTTATTCTTAATATTAATTAAAACACATTATTTTAAAATTAACTTTAAACAAGATTTTTAATTAATATTTTATTTCTTTATTTAGAGTATCACATTTATTTTTATAGTGCAACACATTATTTTATTTTTATACAATTTGCAACATTTTTTCTCTTTAAATATAAACTATTTATTATCAAACTTATGACTTATATATATATTTGTTTAAATATTATAATATCTTTAAGCGTAAAAATAGCACTAATAATTAGTGCTATTTAATCAATTATCATCTTTATTATATCCCCATTTTTTCTTTCCATATGAGCAATTTCCCCACTCAAATCATAATCAAAAGCTTTAATCAACACATCTAAAAGTTTTTGACTATCTATAATATCATCTGCTCCATAGAAAAAGTCAAATGTATTATTTTTAATCATTTTTTTAACAAATCCAACAGGTAGTTTTATATGTATTTTATCTCCAGTATGAGATAAAATTCTTATTCTTAATAATTTCTCATCTAATAATCTCATTAACTTTCCTCCTAAAATTAGTATATAAACGAGTCTATTTAGATAAATTATATTCAATAGACCTTACATTATATTCACAATAATTATTACTATATAGGTTATTTGTAAATGTAATTGCTTTATGTTAAAATAAACTACTAGATATCTATATAAGGAGACATAAAAATGTTTAATTATTTAAAATTTGCAACTTATCAAATATTTGGTTTTTCTTGTTCTATACCTAAACTCAACAAAATAAAGAAAAATCCAGATAACTTTACTAATAAAGAAATCTATGATTTTTTACATAAACAAGCTGAGAAGTCTTTAAAGTTAGTTAATATAAACCTTACTATAAAAGGAAAAGAAAATATACCAAATCAACCAGTCTTATTCATTTGCAATCATTCTAGTATGCTAGATAGTTTTATACTCTTTTCAAGTGTAGATAGACCTATCGGATGCGTCGTTGCTGATGAACCTGTTTGGAGGTCAATGCCTATAGTTAGTAGTTGGGCTAAGCTTACAAAATGTGTTTATATAAATAGACAAAATAATAAAGAAGGTATAAAAAGTATAAATGAGGCAGCTAATAATATACTTAAAGGTCAAAGTATGGCAGTCTTTCCTGAAGGAGATTTAACTTGGGTAAAAGATCCAGATGCAATTATATCTGAATTTAGAAGTGGTGCTCTAAAAATTGCATACAAAGCAAAATGTCCTATAGTTCCTTTTGTTATAAAAAACTCTAGATATACTTATGAAGGTTACCAACCTATAGGTAAGATAAATTCAAAGGACGTTGAAGTTGAGTTTTTACCTCCTATATATGACCATATAGAAAATCCAAAACTTAAAACTATAATTCTTGGTGAATCTATAAGAGATAAAATGATAGAGTCTATAAATAAATTTAATCAAAACAATTAACTTAACTTTATTAAGTTTGTACAACTAATTAAAAACTATTTAATTTCGTCCTATATAATAAAAAAGTGTCTTATAATTACGTATTATAAGACACTTTTTTATTATATTTTATCATTTTTATAAGTTGATATATTAGCCCCCTATTTCATACATTTGTCTAGAGGTATCACTTGATTTTTTCTCTATTAAGTTATGCTTTTCTGGTTTTTTAAGTATAATTTCTTTTAATACTTCTTTAAATATCATTGGCTTATTAAGATAGTATCTTATATCAGTTTCCTCATTTGAATGAATACATAATTTTATTTTTCCATCTGATGTAACTCTAATTCTGTTACACGTATTGCAAAATGAACAACTAATAGGAGTTATAATACCAATTCTGCCCTTTGCATAATTAGCTTGATATAATCTCGCTGTAGAACCTTTTTCATCTTCTATTTTATATAATCCATCAGTTTCATTTATAAACTTGGTTATATTAAAATATCCATTTTCATAAAGATACTTTCCTTCTCCAAGTGGCATAAGCTCTATAAATCTAACATCTATAGGATAATAATTTGCCATATCTATAAAATCATAAATTTCATCATCGTTGAATCTTTTTATAACAACACAGTTTATTTTTACTTTTATCCCTAGTTCTAAACATCTATTTATAGATTTTAACACATCCGTTAAATTTCCACCTCTTGTTATACTTTTATATTTATATGATTTAAGAGAATCTAAGCTAATATTAACACTTTTTAATCCACTTCTTTTTAAATCATAAGCTATTTCATTAAGCCCTATCCCATTTGTAGTTATCGATATATCATCTATATTACACTCATAATGTGTATACTTTATCAACTCTATAAGATGTGGATATAACAATGGCTCTCCACCTGTAAATCTAATTTTCTTTATTCCAATTTGTGCTAATCCACTTATTATAAATTTATAATCATTAAATGATAAAGTATCATTTATTAAATTATTTTCATATACTTTATCTTCTGGCATACAATAAACACACCTTAAATTACACTTATCTGTAAGAGATATTCTAGCATAATCTATATTTCTTCCATATTCATCTAACATTATGTCACCTACTTAATCTAATAAATTCTATCACTTTAAACTTATTACACTCTTACTAGTTTCTCTTTTTAATTTTTATTATCTTTTATCAAAATATAACGAACTATGCTATATTTATTATTTTTTAATATTAATTTAATTTTTTCTAGCTATACTATCTATTTCCCATATGCATCTTTTATCACTTAGCATAATTATTACAATTTTAAATATATCTCCCTTCAAAACGGCTTTTTATAACTTTTTTTGACTATATTAATAATTATATATTATTGCTTAATTCTCCTTCATTTTTTATTGTATACTTTATAAATATTAATATTTTTAATTTATATCTGACAATACTACGATTTACACATAACTATTATTATATAACAAATAACATACATCAAAAAAGGTATAAAAAAGTTTTTTTACACTTTTTATACCTTTTATTAAAATTATTTTAATTTCTTTAAAATTTTCATTCTCATCTAAGATAACTAAATCCCAAGACTTTCGTTTAAGCAAATTCATAAACTTACACCCAAATAAATATTAATTATATCCTAACATTCTATATATCCCCTGTAAATATTTTATATAGTCTAGTACATTATAAACATTTCTATCTTTTAAAACTATTTTTATTATTTGTATATCTTTTATAATAAAATAAGTGTCTCTTATAACTAAGAGACACTTTTATATTATATTACTTCTTCTGAAGATTTATTATCATTCCAGCACTCTACATTTTCTAATCCTTTTATATTAGAAGCATTAAATACTGGATTTTTAATTCCTGCTTTCTTTTGTCTAGTATAATCATCTAGTGCTGCAAATGCATATTTACCTAATAATGCTATAGCTATTAAGTTTATAACAGCCATAAGACCCATAAATAAATCTGCTAAATTCCAAACTATTTGAACCTTTGTAAGTGATCCAAATAAAACCATACCTACAACAATAACTCTAAATACATTTAATCCTATTTTACTTAAATTTACAAACTCCATATTAGATTGACCATAATAATAGTTACCTACTATAGAACTAAATGCAAACAAGAATATGCAAATTGCTATAAATATATTTCCCATAGAGCCTATATGTGCTGATAATGCAGCTTGCGTAAGCTCTATACCTGTTAACCCTGTTTCCATATATGTTGGATATAAAAGTATTATAAATGCTGTACAACTACATATAACGATAGTATCTGTAAATACTCCTAATGTTTGTATTAAACCTTGTTGTACTGGATGACTTACATCAGCTGTAGCTGCTGCGTTAGGCGCTGATCCCATACCTGCTTCATTAGAGAATAACCCTCTTTTTATACCAGTTATCATCATACCACCCATAGTACCCATAGCTATTTCCCTCATACCAAAAGCACTTTCAAATATTAATTTAAATACATCTGGAAGATAATTCAAGTTAGTAACTACTATAAATAATGCTACTAATATATAAAGTCCTGCAAATATAGGAACTATTACTTCAGAAACTTTAGCAATTCTATGTACTCCACCAAATATAACAGCTGCTGTAAAAACTCCAAGTACTATCCCTATAATCATTTTATCTAATCCAAATGCACTGTTAAATGCTGTAGCTACAGTATTAGCTTGAACTGCATTAAATATAAATCCAAAAGATATAGTTATTAATACTGCAAAAGTTGAACCTAACCATCTCTTATTTAATCCTTGTTCTATATAGTAAGCCGGGCCACCTCTAAATGAATCGCCATCCTTTACTTTATATATCTGAGCTAATGTACTTTCAACAAAACTTGATGCCGAACCAATTAAAGCTATAATCCACATCCAAAAGATAGCTCCAGGACCACCTTCTATAATTGCGATTGCTATCCCTGCTATATTCCCTGTTCCAACTCTTGATGCTGTACTCATACAAAATGCTTGGAATGAAGATACTTTACCTTCTTTTTTAGAATCTTTAGATGTTCCGTTACCTAATAATCTAAACATTTCCCCAAAATATCTAATCTGAACAAATTTAGTCCTAAAAGTAAAATAAAGTCCTAATGTTATTAACATTACTATTAATATATAAGACCATAAGAATTCATTCATATTGTTTATCAACTTAAATATTGCGTCCATCTAGCTACCTCCTTGTATTTATTGTATAAATAATTTATAAAAGTTTTAATAATGCATACATTTAATTTAATCATTCATTTATATATATTATAACGATTACTTTTCTAAATTGCAACTATATTTTTGCAACTTCAAATTTAAAACTTGCATTATTTAATTCAGATGCAATATTTTTTAATTATTTGATTTTTTATATTTTGATATTTAATTTAATTTGTGTAAAAAAATAAGTTCTAGGAATCCTAGAACTTATTTTTTATTTCTCTGTTCAATTTTTAGCTTATCTAAATAAGAAACTGCATTTATTGCTGCTATTTGACCTTGCCCTGCAGATTTTATATACGAGTAAGGTTTACCTGCGCAATCTCCTGCTGCAAAACATCCAGTAATGCTAGTTTGCATATTTATATCTACCTTTATATGAGGCCCTTCAGTATCAATACCTGGTACTAATGATTTAGGTGATGCACTATCTTTTATTACAAACACCCCATCTACATCTATTTCTTGTTCCTTAAAAGAAACTTTATTTACTAGATTCTCTCCTTTTATTTGTACAGGTCTATCATTTATTATTTCTATACTACTATCTAATTCATTAGATTCTCTCATTAAAGAATCATTTTTATACATAGGTATAAAATAAGTTTTAGATGCTATCTCATTTAAAAAGTTTGCCTCTTCTTTAGATTCTTTATTATATCCTATAATAGCAACCTTTTTATCCTTATATAAAGGAGCATCACAAGTTGCACAATATCCAACACCTTTACCTAAAAATTCTTCTTCACCTTTTATAGGCTTTCCATATTCTACACCTGTAGCTAATATAACTGCAGTAGCTTCATACATATCTTCACCTGACATTAGTGCAAAATAATCACCCATAGCATATATATTATTTATTTTTTTATATGTTATTTCAATTTCCATTTTATCTAAATGGTTTTGGAATTTTTCTCTTAATTCTTCACCACTTATTTCATAAAATCCTAAATAGTTATCTATAGATGGTGCTTTTATTAACTTGTTACTTAAACTTTCAGTTCCAAATACTATGATATTTTTATTTCTTATTTTAGCATTTATTGCAGCCGAAAGCCCTGCAGGACCACTTCCTACTATAGCTATATCATATCTCATTTTTATACCACCTTAATTTTTATAAATGTGATTTAACCTTTTGAACTATTCTTTCCTTTGGCATAAACCCAACTAAAGTTTCTACCGGCTTACCATTTTTAAATATCATCATTGTAGGTACTGTAGATATTCTAAATTGTTGTGCTAATTCTAAACTTTGATCTATATCAACTTTTAAAAATGTTGCATCATTTTTCATTTCTTCTCCCGCTTGCTCAAATACAGGTGCTAACATTTTACAAGGTCCACACCAAGTTGCAAAGAAGTCTACTACAACTACCCCTTGATTTTCTTCAACGCTTCCTCTAAATTGAGATGTATTTATTATTTTAGCCATGAATATTCCCTCCTAATATTTAATTACTTTATTTATTATGTGTATTTATTTTTATATTATTAATATATTCAAATTATACCCAAGTTGCAATCATTAAACCACTATTTTTTAGCATTTTTTTACTTTATGTGATTTGGTTATACTTTTTATTAGGTATAATTATTTTAAACTCTGTTTTATTATTTTCACACTTTACCGATATCTCAGCTTCTAAATTTAGAGCTATCATCTTAGCAATAGATAATCCAATTCCAGATCCATCTATATCTTTATCTCTTACATTTTCACTCCTAAAGAATCTATCAAATATATACGGTATATCCTCTTGTTTTATTCCTACTCCACTATCTATTATAGAAATTTCTGTATAAATATTGTCTTTTTGATTTAAATTTATAGATATAAAATCTTCTTCTTTAGTATATTTAAAAGCATTATCTATAAATATAAGAAGAAGTTGCCTTAATTTATTCTCATCTGTAAATATAGTTTCATTTTTTAAATTAAAATTTATATCAAACTTTTTATCTTGTATATCTGCTATATCAATATAGTCCTCACATATATCGTCTATAAAGTTTCTTATATTTATTTCCTTTATACTAAGCTTAGTTATAGCCTCTTCCTTAGTCAATGATAATAAATCACTTATCATTTTTTTACTTCTTCTTATCTCACTCATAGCATCTGCTATAGTCTCAACTTCATCACTTATAGTGCTGTTTGGATGCTTTAACATACGTTCTAATTTAGATGAAATTATTGATATTGGTGTTCTAAGTTCATGAGAAGCATCTTGTATAAATTTAGCTTGATTATTCCAAGCAGTTTCTATAGGTACTAATGCTTTTTTAGTTAAATATATTGCTAGATAATAAGTAATAATAAGAGATATTAATATACCTATGATAAATACAAATATAAGTTGTCTAAGAGAACTTATCTCAGAGTCTATATTTCTAATTATTTGAATTTGATATTCACCAATTTCTACATTTAATTCTCTAAAAGTATATCCATTTTCACTAAATGTAAATATATCATTTAATTTATTGGTATATCTATTTGGCAATACATCGTTAAAATAACCATTTTGAGAAGTATAATACCTTACTCTATCACCTTTATATATATAAATCATATTGCTTGGATATTTTGTAACTGGATAAATTATAGATTGCCGAGTAAGCTGTATAGCTATAGATTCTAATTCATTATTTAATTTGTTATCTATACTTTTATATGTAGCACTTTGAAAATATGTATATATAAATATAGAAAATAAAATTAAAAAACCAAGTACTACTAATATATTAATCTTTATAAGATTGGACTTAGTTTTATTAAATACTTTTTTATTTATCATCAAATATATAGCCTACCTTACGTTTAGTTTTTATATACTTATCATATCCAAATTTACTTAATTTTTTCCTTAGGTTACTAACATAAACTTCTACTATTTCTATAGTAGAATCTGAATCAATTCCCCATAACCTATCATAAATTTGTTCTTTTAATAGTATACATCTTTTGTTTAATAGAAAATATTCCAATAAATTAAATTGTTTATTTTGAAGTTCTATTTCACAATCATTTACAAAAACCCTTTTTTCATTTATATCTAAGCGTAAGTCTTTAAACTGTAAAACATTTTTACTTTTTATCTTTCCAGTAGTTCTAAGTATTGCATATACTCTAGCCACTAACTCTTCCATGTAAAATGGTTTTGTTAAGTAATCATTTGCACCTATTTCAAAAGCTTTTACTTTATCATCTAATTCTTCTTTTGCAGTTAATATAAGTACAGGTGTTTCCATATTTTTTCTAATACTTTTTAATATATCTAATCCACTAATTCCTGGAAGCATTAGATCTAGTATTATTAAGTCATATATATTTTGGTTAATTTGATATAGTGCATCTTCTCCATCACTACATTTATATGTCTCAAAATGGTTATCAAGTTCATCACATATACTATTTAATATTTTTATATTATCTTCTACTACTAATATCTTCATAGTCTCCTCCATTTTTCGTCCTTTATTTAATATAAATTATACAATATAATTATTTATTTTATATAAAAAACTTCTAGAATATAAATTGCTAGTTTTACTTTGCAACCTATATTCTAGAAGTTTTTATTTTTTCTATATTTTGTTGAATACTTGATTAGCTTAATTTATAGTCATTAATTATTTTTACAAAGTTTTCTATATTAAAATCCTCATTACCATCTGCATTATCCATAACTTGATGATAATACCAATTTGCAAAATTTGGGTTAGCTAAAGTAGCATTCATTTTTTCAAAGTCTAAATCATTTTGTTTTAAATTATTATCTCTATCCAAAGTTATCACCACCTTAAATTATATTTAGTATTAGTAATATATATATGATTTATTCATATTTTCATTGAATATTAATTTAATACTAACCACTTATACTTGCTTTGTGTAATTTAAGGTCTATATTTATATTTGCATTTTCTTTTATATCATCATAACTATACCCTAATAGCTCAATACTTTTTGTATTGTCTAATGCCTTTATTTCCATCTTTATATCTTCTGATGGTTTTAATATATTATAAGAACTTATACTATCTACCATAATATATTTTCCATCTTTATCTAACTGTCCTATTTTTACCGTTATATTACCTAATTGTCTTTTCGATGTATTTTTTATGTCCAATGCATATGTATCTATTTCACTAGAATTTTTAACTTTATATATTTTTGATGTTGTCAAAACTTCATATTCTTTACTATCTTTTAAATTTATATTGCTTTTATTTATGGTTACCGTATCCTCTTTTAGATTAACTACAACTTCTTTATCTAAAGTGCTATATTCATAAGATACGATATTTATTCTTTTAATTTTATTATCATTGAAAAAACTTATCTTTGATGATTCATTTGGATTTAAAGCTAAATCTAAAAATACTTGAGATTTATCTACTATATTATCTTTATCATTTATCTCTTCATAAGTTATTAGTATATTGTATATGCTAAAATCTGAAATATTTTTAATAACTTTATATATATTCATTTCATTCTCTAAACTATCATCACTATTATTCCCTACATCTTTTATTGATAGTGCTTTTGCATTATAGTTATCTATATTTGTACTATAATCTAAATTTTTACCATCATAAATATCCTTAGATTTACAAGATGTAAATATTAATATGTTTACAATTAATAATATGAAAAAAAATAATACTTTCTTATGAAATTTATTCATACTGTAAACACCTCTATTCTTACTATGTTTATAATAAATTTTTATATTCTTTCATAAAATCTTTTAAAGCTTGGGTAATTATTTCTTGTTTACTAAACTTCGAATTACTGCATAATCTTTCAAAATCTTCCCAAGTCTTTTTATCTACTTTTATGCTCGTACTTTTTAATGAATCTAAATTAGTATCTTCTATTTTTATATCTTTTTTATTTGTATTAGATTTACTTTTCATAGATTTTAGATCTTTGACCTCCATGTACCAGTCATATACTTCACATAATTTATCTAAATCTTCTTGAGTTATATTTATCTTTCTATCTTTTTTAGGAGTTGCCCTTTTAATTTTTTTAATTTCCACCGCATTATCTTTTTTACTATCTACTTTTTTCTTTGTATTTTTTTCTTTTTTTATTTTAACTTCTTTATTATAATCACTTTTATTTTCTTTAATTTTAGTAGATTTATTTTTGCTAGGATTTTCATTTTGTTCAAATTCCATTTGTTTAAACTTACTAGATTCATCTTTAAGCTTATACTTACCATTATTCATTTTATATCCGTTTTTATTCAAAAATGCCCTAAGAGTTGTTTTTGCTATTCCTAATTCTAAAGCTATATCTTCAAACTTCAAATCTTTATCTTGAAGTTCTATAAATTTTTTTATTCTTTCTTTATCTTTCATGCATTCCTCCGTTGTCTAAAATCATAGTTAATACTTATTGTAACACATTATATATATATGTTCTAATAATAATTCTACATTATAAAATACTTAATGAAATATTTTTATCAATTTTTCTATATTTATTCATTTATTTCTATCATTTTACATTAAATTTATCCTTTATTTACGTCATTCAAATTATTTATAAATTTTTAACAATTAATTGTTTTTTGTGTTTACAATAATTAATATTTATTTTATAATTATAATTAATCAGATATAATTAATCTTCACTAGGAAAACGCTAACAAAGGGTTTTAATTAAAAAATATTTTAAATGGGGGAAATTTTAAAATGAGTCAAATCTTAATAGGTACAGCTTTATTATTAGTTGTATTGGCACTATTCACATTATTTAGCTACAAAGCGCCTCAAGGTATGAAGGCTATGGGTGCATTAGCAAATGCTGCTTGTGCAAGTTTCTTAGTAGAAGCATTCCACTTTTCATTATTTGGTGAACAAATGGGTATAAAATTCTTAGAAGGTGTGGGTTCGGCAAACGGTAATTTAGGGGGTGTTGCTGCAGGTATATTAGTACCTTTAGCACTGGGTGTATCTCCAGTATACGCAGTTTTAGTTGGTTTAACAGTTTCAGGATTTGGTATCTTGCCAGGATTTATAGCTGGTTATTTAGTATCATTTGTTATAAAGTTCTTAGAGGAAAAAGTTCCTGCTGGACTTGACTTAATTGCAATAATATTAGTAGCTGCTCCTTTAGCTAGATTTATAGCTATGGCAATGGACCCAGTTGTTAAAAATACTTTACTTCAAATAGGGCAAGTTCTAATACAAGCATCTGATTCTTCTCCAATAGTTATGGGTCTTATACTTGGTGGTTTAATAACAGTTGTTGCAACTGCTCCACTTAGTTCTATGGCTTTAACTTCTATAATAGGTTTAACAGGTATACCTATGGGTATAGGTGCATTAGCTGTATTTGGATCTTCTTTCATGAACTATGTATTTTTCTCTAAAATGAAGTTCGGTTCTAAGAAAGATACTATAGCTGTAGCTATAGAACCATTAACTCAATCAGATATAATATCTGCTAACCCAATACCAGTATATGCTACTAACTTCATAGGTGGAGCAATGTCTGGTATAATAGTTGCTTTAATGGGTATTCAAGTTGGTACTCCAGGTTTAGCAACTCCAATAGCTGGATTTTTCGTATCTGTTGCTCAAAATGGAACAAATGCTTTAATAGCTGCTGTTGGATGTATGTTAGTAAGTGTTTTAGCTGGCTTCATAGGTCATGCTATCTTCAAAAATACTAAAATAAAGACTGCTGATGAAATACGTGGTACTCAAGTATTTGATTCTAATACAGCAGCTTAATAATTATTAAATAAAAAAGACAGGATAAGATTCCTGTTTTTTTTATCTAATTGCTTTTCTAACTAAAGTTCCTAGTCCAACACCCATAAGAACAACGCCTGTTAACATCTCAAAATTCGCTACCACATATCCAAGTTCCGTAGGTTTACCATTATTAACTCCTACACCAGCAAACATCCCCACACTTAAATTAATAGCTTCATTAAAATCCTTCATAAATTTACTAATATTCCATGTTCCTATATTATTGAAGTTATATATAATGGTAGTTCCACTTTCCATCTCTATACCTGTTAGTAAATATAAAAAAGCAAATATAAGCATTATAGCAAAAGCTGAAAATATACAATAAAACGGTCTTTCTCCATATCCACAAGTAAACCAATATATATATGAACCTATTTTTGGTAATAGTGATAATGATTTTCTTTCAATACATTTCGCTAAATAATAGTATTCACCAAAATTATTAGTTAAATTATTATCATTGTATTTATCTGCAATATTTTCATATACTGTATATATACCTTCGTATTCTTGCTTATCTTTTACTCGTGGTTCAATTTTATCAAAGAATGTCTTTTCATCAAATTTACTTAAAAATTTATCTTCAAATTCAAAATTTATCATATAGGTATTAAAAGTTTTAAATCCCCTGAAATCAGAATCTACAACTCCAATTTTATCTAATTCACAATTTATCATTATACAATTAGAAGCATTAGTTAACTCTATATTAGTGTTTTGAAATTTAGTATTTTCAAATATAGCATAAGATATATCACTATTTAAAAATCTAGCATATATATTACAATTGTAAAAACTACAACCTAGATTATCTTTTCTATTCAAAGATGGTAGCTTTTCACTGTCTTCTTTGATAAATATACAATTTTCAAAACTTACTCCACCTTCATCAAATTTACAACCATCAAATACACATCCTATAAATCTGCAATCTTTAAACTTTACATTTTTAAATGTACAATCGATAAACTTAGTACAAATAAAATCTTCATTTATTATTTCCTGAAAATCTTCTTCTTCTAAAACCCCTTTTCTTCCTATACTCTCATCAACTATTTTTTTGAAACTATATTTTAAATTAGGATAAAATCCAGTTAAACTATCTTGATGCTTTAGTATAGATTGATATAAAGTTTTGTTATTCTTTTTTCTTTCATCCAGTTGAATTTTACCTTTAACTTTCTCTTCTTTAAAATTAACGTAAGCCATACTTTCCTCCTTTTCTATTTATAAGTTTTATGTATAAATTTTTAAAGTACTAATATTTTCTATCTTATTGTTTGTCATATTTAATTTAATATGCTAGTTTATATCAATTTCCATGATATTATACATTCAGATTAACATAGCTCATACATATTCATTATTTTCTATTTATAAATATTTTATAACTATAAACTTTTAATTAATTCTGCCTTTTAAGTATATTGATAACTATATTATTCTCTGCTACTATTTACATAATGATGTAAATTTACATACATTTTAGGGGAGAGATTTTATGTTACTAATTTATAATGAAAAAACTAATCCGTATTTTAATTTAGCTATGGAAGAATATCTTCTTAAAAACTTCGATGAAGATATGTTTATACTTTGGAGAAACGAACGCTCTGTAATAGTTGGTAAAAATCAAAATACATTATCTGAAATTAATTTAGACTATATCAAAGAAAATTCCATACCTGTTGTTAGAAGACAATCAGGAGGAGGAGCTGTATTTCACGACTTAGGTAATATAAACTTTACATTTATATCAAATAACAATGATAACTTCAATAATTTCAAAAGATTTACCAATCCAATAATAGAAATTTTAAAAACATTAGATATAAATGCTGAATTTTCAGGAAGAAATGATTTATTAATAGATGGATGTAAATTTTCAGGCAATGCTCAATATAATTACAAAAACAAAGTAATGCATCATGGTACACTGTTATTTGCATCTCAGATATCTGATCTTTCAAATGCTTTAAAAGTTAAACCTATGAAGTTCAAAGATAAAAGCGTTAAATCTGTAAAAGCCCGTGTAACTAATATAAGCGAACATTTAAAAGTTCCTATGGATATATTAGAGTTTAAAGATTTAATAATAGATTACTTATATAAAACAAATACTGATACTAAATATTATACTCTAAGTGAGTTAGATATAATCAATATAAATAAATTAGTTGAAGAAAAATATAATACTTGGGATTGGAACTTTGGACATTCCCCAAAATACGCTCTTTATAATGAATTAAAATATCCTGGAGGAAATGTAGAATTTAACTTAAATGTTGAAAAAGGAATTATAAAAGATATAAAATTCTTTGGAGATTTCTTTGGGAAATGTGATATTTCTCAAATTGAGAACCTATTATTAAATACAAAACATGAAGAAGAGAATTTAAAAACAATACTTAATTCTATAAATATAAATGATTATTTCTTAGGAGCTGATACTGATATTTTAATATCTGGAATAATGGGTGTTAAGTAGTAATTAGAGTAGATTATTCTACTCCTTTTTGCATATAACAAAATAATCTAAATTTAAACATAATTACTAAAGTATAATAAACATTATATAAATATATCTACTAAAAAATTAACTTTGTATAAATTTTTATCTTATTTTTAAGCATAATACTATATAGAGGTGGTTTTATGAAGAAAAAATTATTATCAGTAACATTGCTCTTTTTATTTATAATTTTAGCTCCTTCAGATTCGTTTGGTTTATCATCAAAATTTAAACCATTTGAATATAATGAACTAAATTATTCTTATGATGCATTAGAACCATATATGGATAAAGAAACTATAATATTACATTATAATAAACATTATAAAAATTATGTTGATAAATTAAATGATACTATAAAACAGTATCCTAGTCTTTACTCTTGTAGCTTAATAGATTTATTAACTAACTTAGATTCTCTTCCTGATAGTGCATCGCAAATTATAAAAAACAACGGCGGCGGCGTTTACAATCATGAATTCTTCTTTAGTATAATGACTAATAAAAAAACATCTCCTTCCGGAGAACTAAAAAAAGCTATAGCTAGAGATTTTGGATCTTTTGATGAGTTAAAAAAAGAATTTAAGAAAGCTTCATTAGATATTTTTGGTTCGGGATGGGTATGGCTTGTATCTGATAATAACGGAAACTTATCTATAATAAAAACATCAAATCAGGATACACCTATAACACTAAATTTAACTCCAATTATAGGAATAGATTTATGGGAACATGCTTATTATCTTAGATATCAAAATAATAGATCACATTATATAGATAGCTGGTTTAATGTAGTCAATTGGGATAGGGCACTTTCTAATTATAATAATTCTAAATAGTTATAGTTTGTAAAATTTTTATATTTACTATATAATGTAATAAATCATCATGTACTTAGCACCATAGGAGGATTAATGGTAAAGGAAACTCACACAAAGGGTGGATACTTGTTTGCACTACTAGCTTTGCCCTTTATTGACAATGAATATTTATCTAGTTATGAACTTATTTATAGGTTTATTCTATTAATTATTTATATGTATTTTTCATATATAGGTTCAGTAATTCCAGACATAGACATGCGTAATTCTTATGCAAGTAAGACCTTCCCGAAGGTATATAAATTATTCGGTTCTAGATTTCGTCATAGAAGTTTTACTCATAGCCTACTATTTCTATATTTACTATGTTATTTATCAAATATAATATTAAAGTATACAGATAATAATATAGTCTTTATATCTTCATTTAGTGGCCTTATAATCGGATGTTTTTCTCATATGATGTTAGACTTATTTACAAAAGAAGGTATAGAATTACTTTACCCTATAGATATTAACTTTTCTTTAATGCCTATAAAAACTAACTCTAAAACAGAAAAGCTAATATGCAAAATATTAAATTTCATAGTTATATTCTTGATAGGATATAGGTTTTATATATTAATGTAGGCCTATATCCTTTATATTTAATTATTTTCTCCTAACTTAGTATTAACTCTATTCCCTACTTTCCAAGCTAAAAATACTAATAATAAAAATACTACTACTTTGATAGGATTTTTTATAAATCCTACTACATCACTTGCTGGATAGCTTACTACTAAAAACATCACAAATTTCCCAGATAACATTGCAGGAGCAAAGTTCCTTATATCTTTTTCACTTAATGCAGAAGCTATTGTCATTAAAACGCTTGGTACAAATGGGCAACAATACGCTATAAACAAAACCTTAAATCCTTGACTATATATCCAACTTATAACTTTATTTATTTTTTTATTCTTAATTTTTTTCATATATATACTATCTTTAAACTTTTTAGTCAATAAAAATAATGATATTGTTCCTAATCCTGACCCTATCCATGATAATATCATTCCATTTAAAAATCCCAAAAATATTACATTGCCAGTTACTATTCCTATCAAAGGCAATGCTGGTATGAAACTTTCAACAAAACAACTCATTAAACCTATTAACATTGTCAAAACCCAATAATCTTGTGCTATGTAGTATAAACTTTTAATATACTCCATTAATATTTCTCCTTTTGATTTCTATTAATTCTAGTATACATTATTTGCTTTAAATTTTATATTATTTTATCAAAAATTAAAATAAATAATCTTTTTATTCCATCACTTAATATATTAAATTTTTAATTTAATTATAACTTATTCAATTTAACACTTTATATTTATAATAATTAAAAGACTAGTAAATATATTCACTAGTCTTTTACATTACTTCTTATAAACTTCTTTTAAATGAAGATCCATTTGTGGATAAGGTATACTTATATTTTCTTTATCAAAAGTTATTTTAACTTCTTCTAATAAGCTATGATATATATTCCAATAATCTTCAGTATTACACCATACCCTTACTACAAAATCTATAGAACTTGCACTATGTGCATTTACAGCTATAAATGGTTTTGGTTCTTTTAAAATTAGCTTCTGGCTTTCAACTATTTTATTTAATATTTCTTTAACATGAGATATTTCATTTTCATATCCAACACTAAAGATCAAATCTACTCTTCTAGTTGATTTTGCTGAATAGTTTATTAAGCTTCCATTAGATAAGTTCCCATTTGGTATTAATATTTGTTTATTATCAAATGTCGCTAACTGAGTATAAAATAGTCCTATTTGTTCTACAACACCACTATATGTTGATGTTTCTATATAATCACCTACTTTAAATGGTCTAATAAGTAGAATTATAAATCCACCAGCAAAATTAGATAAACTTCCTTGAAGAGCCAAACCTATTGCAACCCCAGCAGATGCTACTAACGCTGCAATACCAGATAATTGTATTCCCCAATATCCAAGTACCGGCATAATAAGAAGAACTTTAAGAGTCATTGTTATAAGTGACTTTAAGAATTTCCTAAGAGTTATATCAACCTCTCTTCGTTCTAAAAACTTTATAAAATGTTCCACAACTTTCTTAATTAGTTTAAATCCAATCGATATTATTAATGCTCCTACAATAAGTTTAAATCCTGTAGTTGCTGCCCATTCTACTAATTTTTCTATTAATGAACTCATTTTTATCTTACTAAAATCGAAGTTCTCTAACTGCTCAAACCCTTTTAAAACTTCTTCAGTAGTAGATTCCGCAGTTGTCTGACTTAGAAACATAGACAAGCACCTCCATTTTTCGTCATTTTTACTTATTTTAATTTTTTTTTCTACTTTTATTATATTACAACATAAAAAAAAGTATGTCTAGTAAATTAAACTTATATATAAATTATAATATTAAATATCATTAGATATTTCTTAAAAAAGTTTTTCATATTTATCATAAGCTAAATTTTACCATTTCAAATTTATAGCTTATTTCTTTGAATACATCAATCATATTAGGGTCAAATCCTTTTTCTCTTCCTTCTATTATAATATTAACCGTATCTTCATGAGAAAAAGGCTCTTTATAAGGTCGCTTTGTAGTTAAGGCATCATATACATCAGCAATTGCCATAATTCTAGCACTTATAGGTATTTCTTCTCCCTTTAATCCACTTGGATATCCTGTTCCATCCCATTTTTCCTGATGATAGTAAGCCATATCTCTAGCTGTATATAAAAAGCTTTCTTTATCAGTTTCATTTATCATTTTTTGTAAAGATATTGCACCTAGTTCAACATGTTTCTTCATATATTCAAATTCATCCTCATCTAATGAGCCCATTTTTAATAATGTGGCGTCATTAATTCCAATTTTTCCTATATCATGAAGAGGAGCTGATTTAATAATATCTTTTACATACTCTGGTGTTAAAATATCACTATATACACCAGCTTCTACAAGTTCGTTGGCTAAAATTCTTACGTATTCAGCTGTACGTTTTACATGTCCTCCCGTATTTTCATCTCTGCATTCAACTAACTCTGCTAATGATAGCATCATTACATCTTGTAAATTTTCTATCATTTGTGTTTTTTCATATATCTTCTCTTCTAATTGAGTTCTATATTCACTAAGTTCTAAATGCATTTTAACTCTGCTTAGCATAGACTGTGAAATAAATGGTTTAGTTATAAAATCAACTGCACCTAGTTCAAAACCTTTAACCTCAATTTCACTATCAGAACGTGAAGTTAAAAATATTACTGGAATATTTTCCAATTCTTTATTTTCTTTAATTTTTGCTAAAGTTTCATATGCATCCATATCAGGTAAATTAATATCTAATAAAATTAAATCCGGCCTATGTTTTGCTAAAAATTTTAAAGTTTGAGCACCTGATATTAATAAACTCACTTTATAGTAAGGCTTTAATGTATTTTCTGCCAATTTTAAATTCGTTACATTATCATCTATAACTAATATATGTCTTAACCTCATGTATTCACCTTTCTTTCATTTCTTACCATTTTATTCATTTTATTATATACTTAAAATTAATCTAATTTCAATGATTAAGATAATTAAAATAAATTTACCTTATATATTTATTATTTTTCTATTAAAGATTTAATGTTTATATTAACTAAAGTATTTTGTAAAAAATATACAAAATATTTTAGTTAATATAAACATTACTAGGAAAACATTTTTCTGTTAACATTTAATTGTAATTAGCTTTAAATTTAAAATATTAAAATATAAAGGGGAGAATTATTATGGCAGAGGTAATTTTAAAAAATATATGTAAATCTTATGATAATGGATTTAATGCAGTAAAAAATGTGAATATAAATATAGAAGATAAAGAATTTGTAGTTTTAGTTGGTCCTTCTGGATGTGGTAAGTCAACTACATTAAGAATGATAGCTGGACTTGAAGATATAAGTGATGGTGAGTTATACATAGGAGATAAATTAGTAAACGATATAGACCCTAAAGATAGAGATATAGCAATGGTTTTCCAAAACTATGCTCTATACCCACACCTAAGTGTATATGATAATATGGCATTTGCTCTAAAACTTAGAAAAATGCCTAAAGATGAAATAAATAAAAAGGTTAAAGAGGCAGCTAAAATACTTGATTTAGATCATCTATTAGATAGAAAACCTAAAGCTTTATCTGGAGGACAAAGACAAAGGGTTGCTCTTGGACGCGCTATAGTTAGAAATCCTAAAGTTTTCTTAATGGATGAGCCTTTATCAAATTTAGATGCTAAACTTAGAACAGCAATGAGAACTGAGATAACTAAATTACATAAATCACTTGGTACTACATTCATATACGTTACACATGACCAAGTAGAAGCTATGACTATGGCTGATAGAATAGTTGTTATGAAAGATGGTATTGTTCAACAAATAGACACTCCACAAGATATATATGATTCTCCAAATAATATGTTCGTTGCAGGATTTATAGGAGCTCCTCAAATGAACTTTATAGATGTAAAATTAGTTGAAAAAGATGGAGAAATATATGCACAAAATGATGCTTTAAGTATAAAGTTAAATGCTGGAGATTGTGGAGCTTTAACATCTAATGGATATATAGGAAAAGAAGTTGTTTTAGGCATAAGACCGGAAGATATTCATATAGAAGACATATTTGTTGATAACAGTTTAGATAGTACATTTGAAGCTAATGTTGAACTTGGAGAACTTATGGGAGCGGAAATATATGCTTACTTAAAAGCTGGTAACCATAATATCACTGCTAGATTTGATGGTAGATATAAATTAAATATAGGAGATAAATTAAAACTTGCTATGGATAAACATAGAATCCATATATTTGATAAAGAAACTCAATTAGCTATAAGAGATGAAAAGGTAAAAGAAACTTCAAAATAACTTAAATTAGTGTTATATTAAAAGAGTAAGATGATTAATCATCTTACTCTTTTAATATAATCTAGATATTTTAAAATACTTAGATTTACAGGGGTTCATTTCTTAGTAATATAAATTGTACAAAATTTCATAATTTTTTTGGGGGTAAATTATGCAAAGCTTAATTGAATTTTTTGAAAAAGAAACTAATAAAAAAATTAATATATTCAAATATAATAACGAAAAAATTAATTCTAATCAAAATTTAATTGAATTTAATAATACAACTTATGTAATAGAATTCCTAAAAGATAGTATACTAACTCATATAAACGGACATTGCTATCTGTTTAATCAACAAAATTTAGATTTTGATTCTTTAAAAAATATACTTTATAATTTATATGAAGATGTGCAAATATATAAATATAACAATTACTTATTATTAGTATCTAATAATATCTTAGATATAGATAGTTCTACTCCTACAATTATAGAAGCTGAAACATATTCAAAAACATATATTATATATTTAGAAAAAATAACTACCATTTATAATCTAGATCTTAAGATAAATATAGTTGATGAGTTAATTAATATTATAATTAATAATAATAATGCTAGCCAATTTATAACTTTAAATGATTTAATAATCTATAAAGTCGCTGCTATAACAAGTGATAATCACCAACTCTCTTCATTAATAAAATTTGATATTATAAAAAACATAGATGAAAATTTACTAACTACTGGTATTAATTTTATAGAAAATGGATTGAATATATCAAAAACTTCAAGTGCATTATTTTTACATAGAAATACACTAATATATAGATTAGAAAAAATAAAAGAATATCTTAATCTAGATTTAAAGAATTTTAAAGATGCTTTTATATTTTATTTAAGTGTAAAATCATTTTTAAGTTCTATAAATAATTGTAACTCATAGAGTCTACATAAATCTTTTATTAAGTAATTAGTTTTATACCTCTAATACTTAATATTGGGACATGTTTTAAGGAGGTTTTATATGGGATTTTTTAGTATTTTATTAACTGGATTTGCTCTTTCTATGGATGCATTTGCAGTATCTGTTACTAAAGGTATGACATTAAAAAAAATAAATTTATCACTAGCTACTAAGATTGCATTTTCATTTGGGTTATTTCAAGGAGTTATGCCTCTTATTGGTTGGTTATTTGGTATGAACTTTGAGTTATACATAAGAAGCATAGATCATTGGATTGCAGTTTTTTTACTAAGCTTTTTAGGTATAAAGATGATAATTGAAGCTATCAAAAATGATGATAATGATAACACTACATATTTAGATAATAAAGAATTAATAATTTTATCTATTGCTACTAGTATTGATGCACTAGCAGTTGGCGTAACTTTCGCTTTTTTAAACATTGATATAATACCAGTTTGTATATCAATTGGTGTTATAACATTTTTATTTTGCTTTATAGGGGTATTGATTGGCAAGAAAATCGGATCTGTATTCAAAAATTATGCACAGATAGTAGGTGGCATTATATTAATTCTAATAGGATTAAATATACTAAATGAGCATACTCAAATAATTTCAAATCTATTTCTTTTTTAAGAGATAAGTAAACTAAAATTTACTTATCTCTTTTTTTATATAAATACTATAAAATTCTTTAATTTGCATAAAATACAATTAAATAGCCCAATGTTTTACTAATATTTATTACCTTATTAAAACTTATAATTTAATTTTTAATATATTTTTATCGAAAAAGATACTAAATTGTAACTTTACTATATTTATCTTTCCATTTATAATAGAAATAGTTCGATTTCTAACTTTATTTTAACTTGGAGGTGATTTAAGTGAAAAATATTTTCAAAATATATAAAAATGACTTAAAAGATATTTTCACTAATAAGGTTTTATTAGTTATCGTCACTGGACTTTGTATATTACCATCACTTTATGCATGGTTTAATATAAAAGCTTCTTGGGATCCATATGGCAATACAGGAAATATTTCTGTTGCAGTTGTAAATGAAGATTCTGGTGCAGAAATAATGGATAAAGAAGTAAATATAGGTGATGAACTAGTAGATAAACTTAAAACTAATAAAGATTTAGGCTGGAAATTCGTAGATAGAAAAAAAGCCTTAGAAGGTGTCAACGATGGTACATATTATGCATACATAGAAATACCGTCAAATTTTTCTAAGGATTTGACTTCTTTAGTTTCTAAAGATATAAAAAAAGGTACTATAATATATACAGTAAACGAAAAAATAAATGCTATAGCCCCTAAAATTACAAGTAAAGGAGCTACAACTATTCAAAATGAAGTAAATCAAACTGTTGTTAAAACAGTAAGTGAGGTAGTTTTAAATGTATTTAAGGAAGCAGGAATAGAACTTGAAAAACAATTACCTAAACTATCAACTTTAGAAAATAACTTAGTTGAAGTACAAGGTAAATTTAAAAATATAAATAAAGTTGTTGATACTGCAGTTGATGCAACTGATAAAGTATCAGATATAGTTAAAGATGTACAAAACGATATACCTCTTATAAAAGAAACTCTTACTAATACTAAAAACTTATCGTCTGATATAAAGAGCTTTTTAAATGATTCAAAAACAGGATTAAGTCAACTATCTCCTGTTATAAAAAATGATTTAGGATTAATATCAGAAATATCTTCAAATGCTAAAGATGCCGTTTCAGACTTGATAGATGCCATAAATAAAGGTTCCGAATCAGCACCTCAACTTATTGATAATTTATCTACTAAATTATCTAATTTAGCGTCTAGTACGAATACTTTAACTAAGTTTTTAGAAAAATTAAATAAATTGGTTCCTGGTAATCAGTTAAAAAGTGTAATAGATTCACTTAACAGTATAAGTACTAAGTTAGATACTGCGGTTAATTCATTACAAACGATTAAAAATCAAGTAGCTAATGGAGAAAAACCACCTTTAACTAATTTAAATAACTTATTAAAAGTTGTAAGCGATGTAAATACAATAACATCATCAATATTAAATAACTTTGATTCAAAAATACAAGCTCCTATAGGTAATATTATAGATGATGCCTTTAAGGTTGTAGAGAATGTAATAGAAGTATTAGATAGTGCTGAAAAAAAATTACCAGATGTTGAAGACATATTAAATACTACTTTATCTTTCACTGGTAGTGCTAAAGAGGGTGCAACATTTGTAAAAGAAAAATTACCATATGCTAAATCTGTAGTAGATGATCTTGTAGATGCTATGAAAAAAATAAATAATAATAGTGAAGTAAATGAACTTATATCATTACTTAAGAGTGATGTTTTAAAACGCTCTGAGTTCTTAAAACAACCTGTGGATTTAGTTGAAAATAGACTATATCCTATGAAAAATTATGGTTCAGCTATGACACCATTTTATACAGTTTTATCTCTATGGGTAGGTATATTACTTTTAATGTCTTTACTATCTACAAACGTACATGGTGATTATAAATCATATGAAGTATATTTCGGTAGAGGACTTACATTCTTAAGCTTGACTATAATCCAGGCTCTTATCGTAAGTTTAGGTGATATATATTTACTAAAAGTACAAGCGGATAATATACCATTATTTATCCTAATATCAGTATTTACAAGTATAGTATTTACAGCTATTGTTTACTCTTTAGTTTCTATATTTGGAAATGTCGGAAAAGCAATAGGAGTTGTATTATTAGTTATACAAGTTGCAGGATCAGGAGGAACATTCCCTATACAAGTTACTCCACAATTTTTCCAAAATGTTTATCCACTATTACCATTCACATATGCAATATCTGCTATGCGTGAAACAGTTGGTGGAATATATATGCCAAATCTAATAAAAGATATCTCTGCGTTAGCAATATTTATTATTATATTTGTATTGTTTACTATATTGTTGAAAAAACCTATAAATAAAATTACTGAAAAAGTTCAAGATAGATTTAATGAAAGTGATTTAACTGGACATTAAAATACAAAGAAGCTTAGTCAAACTTTGACTAAGCTCTTTATTTTTATAAATTATATTTCATCAACAAAAATAAAAAGGCTAAAAGCCTTTTTATTTTTCTATATCATCTTCATAATTATCATATTCTTCATTTTCATATTCATCTGTATCTATTTTCATATTTTCTTTATCATCTTTTATAGAATTTATATGTTTTTCAATTTCTTCTGGCGATGAATCTTCACAATTTTCACAGCAAATCCTTCTAGAATTAAATTCATCTACTTTTTCTTTTAACTCATCTTTTTCTAACTTATCTTCTAGATTATCAGATTCATATTCTTCATACGCTAAATATTCTATTTCATCTTTTTTTCTACTTTTCATTTTCTTTATAGTTTTATACGAAATATATACTCCAACTGCGGATACGGTTGCTACTCCTGTATAAAAAGCGGCTTTTTTACTCTTTTCTAACATTTCATTTTTTATTTTTCTTTCGATAAGATATTTTATCATAGCACTTCTCCTTTTTAAATGTCATATAATATATTAATAGTATTTGTATTATTAAAATAAAAATAATTATATTTTAAAATTTCATTTTTTTTACATCAAATAAAGAAAGAAGGTTTTTATTTTGAATTCGAATTTATTTAATCTATTGTTAACTATACTAACTCTTGTTATAACTGTAGGAGGAGGATTTTTAGTAAATTATTTAAATCAAAAATTAGGAAGCCAAAAACTTCAAGATTATTATAATCTTGCAAAACAAATAGTTATGGCTATTGAGCAACTAAATCCAGATCTAGCAGGTAAAGATAAAAAAGAATTAGCAATGTCTAAATTATTAGAATTAACTAATAATAAAATAAGCTCTGAACAAGCTGATACTTTAATTGAATCTGCTGTCTATGAAGTAAAGAAACTTTTACAAAATAATAATCTAACTAAGTAAATATAATAAAATAAAAGTGCCATAAATGATTTTATGACACTTTTATTTTACTATACTATTTTAAACGGATTTAAATTAATATTACTTTTTATTACCTCTATGCCTTTAATATCATCTAAATAGATACTGATTGCATCTTTAAATATATCTTCTGTGTCAAAATGTCCACAGTCAATTACATTCATTCCTATATCTAGGGCATCTTGAGCATCATGATATTTCATATCTCCAGTTATTAATACATCTGCTCCACTTCTTTTAGCCTTTTTAAACATATCTGCTCCAGATCCAGTAACTACTGCAACCTTATTTATTTTATCATTAAGATTACCAACTACTCTAATATGATCAATATTAAGCTTTTCTTTTATCTTATTACATAATTCCTCTAAAGTTATATTATCTTGTAATTTACTTATTCGTCCTAAACCTACAGAATTTCCTTTGTTCTCAAGTTTATATATATCATATGCCACTTCTTCATAAGGATGAGCATTTATCATAGAACTTATTACTCCACCTAATATTCTTTGTGGCACTATAGTTTCTATTTTAACTTCTTCAACTAATTCTAGTTCACCTAGACTTCCTATATAAGGATTTGAATTATCAAGTGGCTTAAAACTTCCCACACCTTGACTGCTAAAGCTACAATGGCTATAGTTTCCGATATGGCCTGCACCAGCATCAGCTAATGCATTTTTTACTTTATCTATATGAGTAGTAGGTACATATACGGCTAATTTATATAAAGTTTCTGTATTTGTTACTTCTAGCACTTTTGAATTTTCAAATCCCATTAACTTCATAAAATAATCATTTAATCCATCATAAGCTATATCAAAGTTTGTATGCATAGAGTAAAGAGCTATATCATTTTTTATAAGCTTATGTATAAGCTTTCCTTTTAAATCCATTGTGTTTATCTTATTCATCTTTTTAAATATAAATGGATGGTGAGTTATTATTAAATCTATATTATTTTCTATAGCTTCATCTATAACTTTTTCATTTGCTTCAAGAACGACTAATACTTTCTCCACATTCATATCAAAGTCTCCAACTAAAAGACCAACATTATCCCAATCGTAGGCTAAATTCAATGGATACTTAGACTCTATTTTTTTTATAATTGTTTTTAGTAACATATTATACCCCTTTATTTTAATTTTTTAATTTTTCAAGCTTTGAAATTTTATCAGTACTTATCTTTATCTTCTTATCTATCTCTTCACCAATTTTACCTTCTAATTTTTTAAGTATTGAATTGTACATAAATATTTTTTTATCTATAAATTCATTTAACAATGGATCTTTATTTTCTATAAGTTTTTTACCAACTTCATAGTATATTTCATCCTCTACACTAGTATTTTTTGAAATATATTTAGCTACTATTATTTCATATATTCTAAAGTCTTCTTTAACTAAAACTTCATCTAATATTTCATATCCATTATTTAAAAGATATTTTCTAAGTTCATCTTGAGCTTGCATAGGTTGAAGAATTAACTTATCTAAATTATGTGCTACACTCTTTTTAGCTTCTAGTAACTCACTTATTAATATTCCTCCCATACCAGCTATTATTACCTCATCGACTTCATTTTCATTAAGTACTTCTATCCCTGAACCTAATCTTAAATTTACCTTATCAGTTAAATTATTGTGCCTCACTTCATTTCTGGCATTTTCTAAAGGTCCTTTATTTACATCTGCAAGTATTGCAAAATCAACATGTCCCTTATTTAATAAATATACTGGGATATATCCATGGTCTGTCCCTATATCTGCTACTCTTTTTCCCTTTGTAACTAAATTTGCTATTGTTAATAATCTATCTGTTAATTTCATATATAATTTCCTTCCTTACTAAATAATGCTTCTTTATTCCATGAATAATAATAGTATTTGTATTTTAAAATTCTACTATCTACTATTAGATATAATGTATTTTAATGTCTAAAAATACATACATCATACCGTAAACTTTCCTATATGCTACAAAATTCGCCCCAAAAGGCGAATTTTTGTATTTATATATTTACTTTAATCTAAATAATCTCTAAGTTTTTTAGATCTGCTTGGATGTCTTAATTTTCTTAAAGCTTTAGCTTCGATTTGTCTTATTCGTTCTCTTGTTACATCAAACTCTTTACCTACTTCTTCAAGAGTTCTTGCACGTCCATCTTCAAGACCAAATCTTAATTTTAATACTTTTTGTTCTCTTTCATTTAAAGAACCTAATACATCTTCTATTTGTTCTTTTAATAGCGAGTACGCTGCAGCTTCTGCTGGCGCCGGTGCATCATCATCTGGTATAAAGTCTCCTAAATGACTATCTTCTTCTTCTCCTATAGGAGTTTCAAGAGATACTGGATCTTGAGCTATTTTCATTATCTCCCTTACTTTATCCTCGGTCATATCCATTTCCTTAGCGATTTCTTCTGGTTTTGGATCTCTTCCTAATTCTTGAAGTAACTGTCTTGAAACTCTTATTAGCTTATTTATAGTTTCAACCATATGAACAGGTATTCTTATAGTTCTTGCTTGATCTGCTATAGCACGAGTTATAGCTTGTCTTATCCACCATGTAGCATAAGTACTAAATTTAAATCCTTTTACGTAATCAAACTTTTCAACTGCTTTTATAAGACCTAAGTTCCCTTCTTGTATTAAGTCTAAGAAAAGCATTCCACGACCAACATATCTTTTAGCTATACTTACAACTAATCTTAAGTTTGCTTCTACTAATCTTTGCTTAGCTAATTCATCACCTTCATTCATTCTTCTAGCTAATTCTACTTCTTCATGTGGCTTTAATAAAGGTATTTTTCCTATTTCTTTTAGATACATTCTAACAGGGTCGTCAATACTTATTCCTTTTGGAAGGGATAAATCTATTTCTTCTATTTCAATTGGTGTATCATCTTTTACTATGCTTTCATCTAATCCATCTAAATCTAAATCATCTTGTGGAAAATCTATGTCAACTTTATCCGTTTTATTTTCTATAACTTCTATTCCTAAGTTACCTAATGTCTCATAAAGATTTTCTACTTGATCCTTATCTAACTCCGTTTCTGAAAAAGCTTCCATTATTTCAGCAAGAGTAAGAGATCCTTGTTTTTTACCTTTTTCAATTAAACCTTTAGCTGTCATTCTTTTTGATTCTTTTTTGTTTGATTTATTTTCCATATTTAGACCTCCTCTCATTATAACCTTTGTAATTGTCTTCTTAATTCAACTATCTTTAAAGCTATTTCCATAATTTTAGAATCTACCTCTTTCGTATCTTTAACGTCTTTATTCTTTTCAATATATATTTGTTCTTTCAATAACATATTAATTTTTTCGTTAAGGCTATTTTTCCTTATATTTTTAATTATCTCATCTATATTCTTTGTATTATTTAAATCAAGATTATCTAAAGATATACTTTCTAATCCCTTAATATATTCTTCGGATATTTTTAAACTTTTGATTTTGTCAATAGTTATTTTATCCAAATCTTTATTTTTAATTAACCAATTTATAATTTCTTTGCTATCTTTTTCTAAAAAGTCTTCTTCATTTATCTTTAATAATATAATTTCTCTATGTTTTTTACTATCTAACATTATTTTTATAAGATTTTCTTCTACTAGAAGCTTTCCTTTTTCAATAGCTTTTGGCTTTTCAATTATCTTTTCATCTTTTATATATATTTTTTTATTATTTTTATTTTGATTTCCGTTGTAATATTTACCATAAACTTCTTTCTTTATAGATTCAATACTTATATCAATTTGTTCACTTAAGTATTTAGTATAATAATCAATTTCTACCGGACTTTTTATTTCTTGTATTATTTTTGATGCTTCTTTTGCAAATTTTACTCGTTCTTCATCTTTTTGTATATTAAAAGTTCTTTTTAAATTATCTATTTTATATTTTATATAATGAGTTGAATTTTGAATTTCTTTTTCAAACTCCACAACTCCATATTTTCTTATAAATTCATCAGGATCTTTGCATTCCTTTAAATTTAATACTTTAACGTTAATGTCTAACTTATTAAGGATTTCTATTGCTCTTAGAGTTGCTTTAATACCTGCTTCATCCGAATCATAAGATATAATAGCTGTATCTGCATATCTTTTTATTAAACTCCCTTGTCCATCAGTTAAGGCTGTTCCTAGAGTAGCTACTACATTTTTTATTCCATATTGATAAAGTGATATTAAATCCATATATCCTTCTACTAGTATTACACTTCTATCTTTTATCTCTTTTCTTGCAAAATTTAGTCCATATAGATTTTGTCTTTTATTAAATATTAATGTATCTGGCGAATTTAAGTATTTGGGCAAAGAGTCATCTAATACTCTACCACCAAATCCTATGACATTTCCTCTATAGTCAAATATAGGAAACATTACTCTATTTCTGAATTTGTCATAAATCTTTTTAGTTTCACTTTTGTATCCAAATAAACCGCACTCAATTAAATCTTCATTTTTATATCCTATCGATATTAGATAGTTCATAAGTGAATTCCATGAATCTAGAGAATATCCTAAACCAAATTTTTTTATGACTTTATCATCTAATCCTCTTTTTCTTAGGTATTCATATCCTGGATTTTTACTTTTTATAAGATTTGAAAAATAAAATCTTGCTGCCTCTACATGTATATCTTGAAATTTTTTAGATTTTTCCATTCTTTCCTTTGTAGATTCATCTACATGAGTATTGATTTCTAGCCCGCATCTATTAGCTAATAATTTAACTGCGTCCATAAAATCTAAATTTTCAATTCTCATTACAAAATTTATAACATCTCCACCTTCACCACATCCAAAACATTTATAAATTTGCTTTGATGTATTTATGTAGAAAGATGGTGTTTTTTCGCCATGGAAGGGACATAATCCTTTATAATTTGACCCTGATGGTTTTATGTTTATATAGCTAGATATAATATTTGCTATATCACATCGATTTTTTATCTCTTCTATAATATCTTTTATATCATTCATATTATCACCTTCTGGTGTTTTTTTATATTAACATATCTATTTTACATTATATTGTAGATTTGTCAAATGTTCATTATTCATATTTCGACTTTTTTTGGTAAATTCCTTCTTTTTTAAAGAAAAATATATTTTAAAATATTTAAATATTTATTTATATATAATTAAGTATTTACAATTTTTTTATTATTTAATACTTTTTTAGTCATAAAAAAAGAGGTAATTTACCTCTTTTTTGATTTATTTTATATAGTTCATTAAATCTTCAAATTCACTAAAATTAAGCGATTGCATGCCATCTGATAGGGCATTTTCTGGTTCAGGATGTACTTCTACCATAATTCCATCGGCACCAACTGCAAATGCACCAATAGACATAGGCTTTATTAAGTATCTAACGCCTGTACCGTGAGATGGATCAACTACTACAGGAAGCCCAGTTTCTTTTTGTATAATAGGTACTGCAGCCAAATCTAATGTATTTCTTGTGTAATCATTATATGTTCTTATACCTCTTTCACACATTATAATTTTGCTATTTCCTTCTACAGCTATATACTCAGCAGCACCTATCCATTCACCTATAGTCGCAGACAGACCTCTTTTTAGCATAATAGGTTTATCTTGTTTTCCAACTTCTGTTAATAAATTAAAGTTTTGCATATTTCTAGAACCTATTTGAATTATATCTGTAACCTCATATAATTTATCAAGCTCTCTTATATCCATTAGCTCTGTTATAACAGCCATACCTGTTTCTTTTTTTACTGCTTTTAGTATTTCAAGACCTTCGTCTTTTAATCCTTGGAAAGAATTTGGAGATGTTCTTGGCTTGTATGCGCCACCTCTTAATATGTTTGCTCCTTTACTTTTTACAAACTCTGCAGTTTTAAGTAATTGGTCGTAACTTTCAATAGCGCAAGGTCCTGCAATTATAATTTTATCTTCTTTTAATGTTAATCTTTTATTATCTGTATTAATTTCTATTTTTAAATTTCTATCAAATAGGTTTTTTTTCATCACCTATATACTCCTTTACTAGTTCTTGCTACCTTCTGTATATAGCATCAGCCATCTTAGCTGCTCTTAAATTTTTCTCTACATCATGAACTCTTACTATATCTACTCCATCCCTTATTCCTAAGACAGTTGTTGCTATAGTTCCTTCTACTCTTTCTTGTGCAGGTAGATCTAGCGTATTTCCTATTACTGATTTTCTAGATGTCCCCAGAAGTATAGGATATCCTAACGTTTTTAGCTCACCTAATCTTTTTAATACTTCTAAGTTTTGTTCATAAGTCTTTCCAAAACCTATACCGGGATCTAAAACAATTTTATTTTTATCTATACCAGCTTCTATCGCTATATTTATGCTCTCTAATAAGAATTCTTTTATAGATTCCATTATATCCTTATCATACTCAGTGTCATCTTGATTATGCATTATGCAAACATGAGCATTGTGTTTTGCTATTACACTTGCCATATCTTTATCTTTTCTAAGACCCCACACATCATTTATCATTTCTACACCTAATTTTAAACTTTCATCTGCAACTTTCGCTTTGTAAGTATCTACAGATATAGGCGTATCTAATTCTTCTTTAAGCCTTTTTATAACAGGTATTACTCTTCTTAATTCTTCATCTGCATCTACATAGCTATGTCCTGGTCTTGTTGATTCTCCACCTAAATCTATTATATCTGCGCCTTCTTCAACCATTTTAATAGCATGCTTTAAAGCTTCATCTACGCTATTAAATTTACCTCCATCAGAAAAGCTATCTGGAGTAACATTTAATATACCCATTATATAAGTTCTCTCATTGTAATCAAACATCTTGTATATCTCCTATTTTATTATTTCATAGTTATTAAACTCATAGCTTCAGCCCTTGCAGCTATATCTTTTTCAAATATACCTCTAACTGCTGATGTTATAGTTTTGGATCCAGGTTTTTTAACCCCTCTCATAGTCATACACATATGTTCTGCTTCAACAACAACTATAACTCCATATGGATTAAGCTCTTCCATTATTATATCTGCTGCAGATTTAGTTATTCTCTCTTGCAATTGCGGCCTTTTAGCTAAAGTCTCTATTACTCTAGCAAGTTTTGAAAGACCAGTAAGCCTTCCATCTTTCGGTAAATAGGCTATATGCGCCTTACCAAAGAATGGAACTAAATGATGCTCACAACATGAGTAAAACGAAACATCTCTTACTAAAACTAATTCTTCATGTTTTTCATCTTGGAATATTACTTTTAAATGCTCTCTAGGATCTTGATGAATACCTGAATATATTTCTTCATACATTCTAGCTACTCTATCTGGAGTATCTAATAATCCTTCTCTATCAGGATCTTCTCCTATTGCTTCTAGTATATCTCTAACTGCTCTTTTTATTTTATCCTTATCTACATTGCTCATTAAGTTAGCCCCCTTGATTTATAGTTTATTGCCTAAATATATATTTATATACATTTATCAAGTCCTTATACTCATAAGTTTCAATGACTTTTTTGCATAATCTAAATACTTCTATATTTTCATCTTTTAAGCGTTTGAATAACTTTTTATCTTTAGGTATCCATTTATTATTTATAATAAAATACCCAACTATTATATCTTTTAAATATAAATTAGTCAAAAACTCATATTCAAAAACATCAAATTTTTCTTTACTCTTTAAACCCTCTATCTTAGCATAAAGATTAGATTTTAATAAGTTTACATCTTCATTTGATAATCTATCAGGACCCTCTGTAAATTTTTTCCTGCATAAAGCTATTATATCCTTTGATATGCCCAATTTATCATATACTACTTTTGGATTTTTCATTTCTTTTAAGAAAAAATATTCTTTTTCGTTTATAAATTTCTGTACCCCTTTTTCAGAAAAATAATTTATATCAAATTCAATATTTTCTATATATTTTACTATCCTAGTTTGTTTATCTCCGTTCTTTGTAAAAACAAACAAATCAATATCATTAACTGATGCGTTATCTGATTGTAAATCCACATTTTTAGATGAACCTACTAAGTATATAGCCTTAGTATTTTCATTATTTATGATTTTTTTAATTTCTTTATTATAAATACTATAAATACTATTTTTCATATATATTCTCCAATAAATATTTTAAGTTAATTTGGATAATATTTTTTTAAATAATATATTATCATTATTGTATTCTGTATTTTCTATTAATTTTACTTTCATAGCTCCCATTAAACTATTAGTTACAAAAGAAAATTCAAAATTATTTATTTCATTTATGTATATTTCTTTTTTTACTACCTCTATATTTAGTTCAATGCAAATATCTTCTATCCTTTTTTTCATTATACCATTTAATATTGGTAATTCATCCTTTGGCGTATATATCTTATTACCTTTTATAAAAAATATATTGCACATAGAACACTCTAGTATTTTATCTTCTGTACTCAAAAATATCGCGTCATCAAATCCATTATTAATAGCATACTCTTTAGTATATATATTTTCAAAATAATTAGTTGTTTTATGCCTATATATAATACTATCTCCTCTTTTTATAGGAGAAATAGTTAATTTAAATCCTTCATTGTACATTTTATCATTATAAATAATATCTCTAATTGATATGTTATATCCTTCATCAAATAAAGTTATCCTTAAAGCTTTATTTTTTATATTATTATTTTTTATATACATTAAAACTTCTTCTTTTAAAATATTTTTATCTACATCAATTTTTATGTTTAAATCTTTTACCGAATTATATAGTCTATTCATATGTAAATCAAAATCTATAGGCTCATTTTCTATTTTTATAGTTTCAAATAGACCTATCCCAAATTTGCTTAAATTACTATTAAAAGATATATTATTCTTCATAATAACTTCTTAATGCTTTCATTATAGATTGAGCCTTATCTAATGTTTCTTGATATTCATCCTCTGGATTTGAATCCCATGTCATTCCTCCACCAACTTGGAAATATACATTATCATCCTGTTTTACAATAGTTCTTATAGCTATATTTAAATCCATATCTCCATTAAATCCAATATATCCTATAGAACCTGTATAAACATTTCTTTGCGTTGGTTCTAACTCATCTATAATTTCCATAGCTCTAATTTTAGGGGCTCCAGTTATAGATCCTCCTGGGAATGTTGCTTTTATTACATCTATACAATCTTTATCCTCTTCTATTTCTCCAACTACAGTAGCTACCAAGTGATTTACATTTGCATAAGGTTCTATAATAAATAATTCGGGTACTTTAACACTTCCTATCTTTGAAATTCTACCTATATCATTTCTTTCTAAGTCTACTATCATAAGAAGCTCAGCTCTATCTTTTTCACTTTTTCTCAGTTCCTCTTGAAGCCTTAAGTCTTCTTCTATATTTTTTCCTCTAGGTCTTGTTCCTTTTATAGGTCTTGTCTCAACCTTCTTATCTACACATTTTATAAATCTTTCAGGAGAATTTGATAATATATGACTATGCTCAAAGTTTAAAAATGCACCAAATGGTGCAGGGCTAAATCTTCTTAGATCTCTATATAATTCATAACTTGATAGAGTTGTTTTCCCACTAAATCTTTGTGTTAGATTAGCTTGATATATATCACCTTGTTTTATGTAATCTTGAACTTTCCTTACAGCATTTTCAAATTCATTTTTTGTAAAGTTTGACTCTAGCCTCGTTTTTAATACTTCTTTTTCTTCATAACATATGCTATCTACTCCATTTAATTCTGACTCATATATCTTTTTTTCTATATTTTTAACTATTTTATTTTCTTCTTCAATATCTAAATCTGGAGTCGCTATATAAGTTTTGTTTTCTAAGTGATCTACTACAATTACCCAATTATAAAATCCAAAATATAAATCATATACATTAGTATCATCAATAGCAGTTCTAGGTAATCTTTCTATATAGTTGCCTAAATCATAAGATAAATATCCAACTGCTCCTCCTATAAATGGCAAATTAGTTTTATTTTCAACCTTATATTTTTTTAATTCTTCTTGTAAATTATCTAATGGATTTTTCAAAGTATCTTTATACTTTAATACTTTAAATGGATTACTACTTATAAAAGAATATCTTCCTAACTTCTTTTCATCCATAGCACTATCTAGTATAAAACTATTTTCTTCATATCTAAATATAGTAAATATCTCAAAGGAGTTTAACTTAGTATTTATTTCTTTTATCATATTATATATCCATCCTTTCTCTAGCATCCTTTATAAAGTTTCTTAATATATCATGACCTTGTTCTGATAATATTGCTTCTGGATGAAACTGTACACCTTCTATTAAATACTTTTTATGTTTTATTCCCATTATTTCATTTTTATCAGTTATAGCGGTAACCTCTAAATCTTCAGGAAGCGTGTCAATATCTACAACTAATGAATGATATCTCGTAACATTTAATGGGTTATTAAGATTTTTAAAAACACCTTTATTTGTATGTTTTATACTGTGCACTTTCCCATGTACAGGTTGATTTGCTTTTATAACATTTCCTCCAAATACATGGCCTATTGTTTGATGACCTAAACAAATACCAAGTATAGGCTTTATACCTTTGAAATTATTTACAACATCTATACATATACCTGATTCTTTTGGTGAGCATGGACCTGGAGATAAAACTATTATTTCAGGATCTAACTCCTTTATTTCCTCTATAGTTATTTCGTCATTTCTTTTTACTAAAACTTCTTCTCCTAATTCTCCGATATATTGAACTAGGTTGTACACAAACGAATCGTAATTATCAATCATTAAAATCACTACTATTCCCTCCCTGTATAATCAAAATTTAACTTTTATTATTTTATTTATTTAAATATATAAAATAATAAACTTAAGAGTTATCTATAAATTTTCTTTATATAATCTCTTTTTTCTATATCACTATATATTTATAATTATATATTTTTGTAGAAATGTATGTCAACATAGTCATTTTAGTCAAATATAGAGTGTTTATTTTTAGTATAAATATCTATTTATAGAGAGAAAATATTTGTAAATATATTATATTGTTGGAGGCTAAATATGAATAAATATATGATTATAAGATCTGATAATAAATCTATATCGCCTCCCATGTCAAAACATGAGGCCATAATAAAGCTTAAAGAATACAATAAAAAAGGTATATCAACTTACTTGGTATCTAAAAATGAATATCTAAATATTAGTTATTCAAGCAAGTAAAATATACCCTTATCTAAGAAATAAATCATAAAAAAGGAGCTTAAGCTCCTTTTTTATGATTTATTTCTTGAATTATAATACTTATCTTTTTTTCCCTTTTGTGCTCTTGATTCCATTAACTCTTTTATCTTATTTATATAGCCATCATCTTCACTTAATCTAATGAGGCTAGTTAAATAATATCCATGAGTACTTTTTGGAATCTTTTTTCTGATGACTAAGTCTATTGCTGTTTTTGCAGCTTCAAAATGTTTAAGATGAGTGTGACCTTCTTGAAAACTTTTTTTAGCATTGTAAACTATATAACCTTCTCTAACTTGAAATATCATAAATTCTTTTCTTTCATATATTTTATTATACATTAAATCAATCCTTTTCAAGATAGTATTACTATAATATATAATATTTTTTTTTAAATGTTATATATTATACTTTATTTTATGCTAAATCCACCCTTACATATTTTTTAGTCGCTATATTTAATGTATATGTTAAGCATACTTACATATTCATTAGATATAAATTATGTTAAATTAATTATTTTTTACAATATATTTTTTACCTTTTTAAATCTAAAATTTTTAATATAGCTTATATTAAGATATTATCTACACGTTTACTTCTAATAGTATCCTTATATGTAATATGTAAAAAATTCGCTTCGCTCATGTCGCCAACGACTTCGTCCGTTGCTCAAAATCTTTTTTACGCTCAAAACCAATTTATTGATATTACTTACATTCAGAATTTATCCACATTTTTTAAATATTATAATATCCTTAAGCGTAAAAAATGCTATACCATTTTAGGTATAGCATTATAACTTTTGCTGTAATTATTTATCTATTATCTCTGATACTGTCACAAATTCAAAACCTTTCTCTATCATTTTAGGAATTAATATATCTAATGCAGCAACAGTATTATTTGTTGCATAATCGTGTAAAAGTATTATATCTCCATTTTTCGCATTATTTATTATTTTATTTGCTATAACTTCCGCAGCTGGATTTTGCCAGTCCCTAGCATCTACAGTAGTCCATAATACTATTTTATAGTTAAGCTTCTTCGCAATTGATGCTAGCTCTTCTTGCTTATAACTACCATATGGTGGTCTAAATAATGTTGGTTTTTTACCAGTTAGTTTTATAAGTATCTCTTCACATTTTAATATTTCTTCTTCTAATTGCTCATTTGTCAAGTTCGTTATATCAGGATGGTTAAATGTGTGATTTCCTATTTCGTGTCCTTCTTTATTTGCCCTAATCAAAGGATCTGAATACCAGTTAGCGTGTTTTCCTGCTACAAAAAAAGTACCTTTTATATTGTACTTATTAAGCACATCTAAAACTTGATTAGTTTCTTTGGGATGAGGTCCATCATCAAATGTTAGTGCTATTAGCTTCTTATCTCTTGAACCATTTTTTATAAATACCTCCTCATCGTTTATTGATTCAGCATACATAAACGAATTACTAAAAAAAACTAATACAGCTGTAATTATAAGTGTGATTTTTTTGTACTTAAACATATTTATGACTTCCTTTCATGCATGTCTATGTGTAAAAATTTTGAGTATAGTATATATTATAGTATCCTCCAAATATAACACCAACTCCTATATACTTATAGTCCCCTAAAATATTTTTTCTATGTCCTAAAGAATTCATCCATGCATGATGTGCATATATCGCACTACTTTGTCCTGCCGCAATATTTTCTCCTGCATTTTTGTAATTTATGCCTTCTTCTTCCATCCTATTAAATGGACTTTTATTTTCTTTATTAATATGGTCAAAATAATTTTTTATCATCATATCTTCACTATGCTTTCTTGAACTAGTTGTAGCCTTTTCACTATAAGATAGTATATCTAAATTATTTTTTGTACGTTCAGTATTTACAAGATCTTTAGTTTGAGCTTCAAAGCTTTCTTGTAATTCACCACTACCTTGCGAGTATATTCCGTTTAGTGTTGATTCTGCTTTTTTACTTATAATTTGATAACCACATACCTTATTATCTTCATGTATATCATAAAAAACCGTTACATAATTTTTTTCAATATCTAATATATCATATTGATTATTAGAGTTTATAACATATCTAGTATTACCTTTTTTCTTATATTCTAAGGGAGTATATTTTTCTCTTACAGAATCTCTATTTGAGTTCAATTTTATATCCATTTCATTACTATCAATTCCATTACTATAAAGAGCTACTACATTCTCATCCTCTATTCCTACCATTGCAAATTTATTCAAATCTTCATTATATACATACCATTTAAAATTATACTCACTATAATCGATTCTCGACGGTTCTCCCAGATTAGATATTACTTTAGCTTTATTATCACCGATTTTTATATTTTTAAAATTATCAATATTTATATTACTATTTACTCTAGTATCATTTGATACGATTTTAGTATTTATAGCCTCAAATTCTTGTGAAGTATTATTTTTAGAATAATAAGAATATGCTAATGCTATAGCTACAAATATAAAGATAGTCTTCTTCAAAATATCATCCTCCAATAATTATTTACTATCTATGTATAATAAACACTTATAAAACAATTAATACCCATTAATATAATTATTCTATATTCATTTAATATATAAACTAGTATATAATTTGTTTAAATTAATGATATATTATTTTAATGAAAAGTTTACTTTTCCAGATTAACGTATCAACGAAACAATTTAATCCATATGTTAGTTCTACATTTTACATATCCAATAACTTCATCCTTTGATTAATTTATTGCATAGGAAAATCATTTTATAATTATATTTTATCCTTAAAATTAGTTCGTTAATATTACTTACATGCATAAATCATTAATATTTTGAAGTATTATAATATCTTTAATCATAATCAGAACCACCCGTAAAACGGGTGGTTTGCTCTACGCCTATAAGGCTTTGTTTCTGGCTGTGCTACTCGCACACTGAACGGTTTGCCAACCGCATACTATTACTAACTGCACCTAAATGTGCTTATTTTTTTGCTTTATTTACTGGCTCACCCGTAAACGGGTCAATATATTCCTTTAAACTCATTTGTTCATGAATTATATCCTCTTGTATTTGATTTTTTATATATTCTTCAATTGCCTTTTTATTTCTTCCAACTGTATCAACATAATACCCTTTACACCAAAACTGTCTATTTCCATATTTATACTTTAAATTTGCATGTCTATCAAATATCATCAGTGAACTTTTTCCTTTCAGATAACCCATAAATTGAGATACACTAAGTTTTGGTGGTATACTTACAAGCATGTGTATATGATCTTTACATGCATTTGTTTCAATTATCTCAACACCTTTATGATCACAAAGTTTTCTTAATATAACACCAATATCAGACTTTATTTTTCCATAAATAATCTGCCTTCTATACTTTGGTGCAAAAACTATATGATATTTACAATTCCATTTGCTATGTGCTAAACTATTATTGTCCATTATCGGACACACCTCCTTAAATTTTATAGTTTTGGTCGGCAAACCTACTATAATTTTATGGAGGTTTTTTTATTTCTACTCATAGCTAAAAGCTTTTTAGAACCACAGGTATAACCTGTGGTATTCCTAATACAAAAAATAGCTTTGCCTAATTATATAGACAAAGCTAAAATTTTATTGAAAATATTTCATCTAAACTTCTATCAAATATACAAGGCTTGTCAAACTTCCAAGTTCCTTCATATACTAATTCATTATTTAAATAGAAAGTTCCGTCTCCGTGCTTTTTACCATGTAAAAATTCACCTTCGTATCTTTTTCCTTCTTCCCATATATATATTCCTTTTCCATGAACTAAGTTATTTTTCCATTCACCTTCATATATTACATTTCCATGACAATCATAACATACTCCATATCCATCCATTTTATTATTTTTAAATTCTCCTATATACATGCTGTTATCACGCCATATATATATTCCTTCTCCATATTTTTTTCCATCTATCCAGTGTCCCATATATTCATCTTTACTACTATATACCATCTGCCCCATTCCATTTATAGTATCATCTGAAAAATTTCCTATATAAACATTTCCACTTTTAAATGTACACATTCCCAATCCACATTTCATATCATCGTTAAACTCTCCAACATACTCTATACCTTCTATAAAATTATATTTTCCTATTCCTACCATCTTGCCATCTATTATTTTTCCTGTATATATATCTCCATTAGAAAATTCATAAATCTTGCTAGGTATTTTCTTTTTATTTACATTTTCTACATCTTCATATTTATTAATTTCAAGTTCCATCATCTCTTCATTCGATGCTTTCTTACATCTTCTAGCCATAAGTTTTTGCCTTTTAATTATTGCATTAACTTCTCTCTTTATTTTATTTATATTTAATGTATATTCATTATATATATCAAAATGCTCTTTAGATAAGTTCATAGTTATCATATCTCCTATACTATTGATAGATTATCACATTATTAAATTTATTATATTATATATATTGTATTTTTTTCTATAAATATTTATTTTTTTGTAAAAAAATAAAGTGTTTTTTGTAAAAAACACTTTATTTTCAGAGTAGACATTGTCCGATTCACTTAAATTCATTAATGCATCCGATCAAACACACTAAATAGTTTTAATTGTAATTTAATTTATACCATTTGTATAAATACTCCGATAAATTTATATAACTCTAGAGTTTTTTTGAGAGAGTCACCTCTCTTTAAGTATTATGTTAATTAAAATAAATTTTATTCATTTATTATAAATATTTTTCTTTAAAACCTCTTCCTTTAACCTCTGTAACATCATTTACTGATATAAATGATTTTTTATCGTAATTTAAAGCTATTTCTTTTATTTTAGGTATTTCATTTGATGATACTATACAGTATATAATTCTTTTTTTCTCTTTTGTATATGCACCTTCTGCTTCTAAGAATGTTACCCCTCTATGAACAATAGTCATTATATCTTTTGCTATAGATTCACTTTCTCTAGATATAACCATAACAGATTTTTGAGAATTCATAGCATCCTTTACAAGGTTCATAGAAGAAGCACTTAAAAACATTTCAATAAGAGTATATAATGCTAATTCTATACCAAATAACATTCCACTTACTAAAACAATTAATATATTTATGCCTAAAGTTGTGTCCTTTACTTGAATATTTTTCTTAATTTTTAATATTGCGGCTATTATATCTGTTCCACCTAGAGATGATTTAGTTCTAAATACAAGACCTGATCCAATTCCAGCTAATATTCCCCCAAATACACTTTGAAGTAATATATCTTTTACTGGTATTATGTCACCTATATTTTGAGTTAAACCTAATAATATGGAATATAATATCATATTGATTAAACTAAATACACAAAATGATTTTTCTAAATATATAAATCCTAATATAAATATTGGTATGTTTATTAAAAATGTTAATATACCTATATTTATTCCAGTTAAATAGTTTATAGCTGTAGATATACCTGGAACCCCTCCACTTAATAAATGTGCCGGTCTTATAAATCCATTTATACCTATACATGCTATTATCATACCTACGATTATTACAAGATACCTTATAAAAATATTATCTTCTACTGCGGTATTAACTTTACTCATTGTCTTCTCCCTTCAAGCTCAATAGTATATTATCACTCTTATTTATTTATTCATTACATGTTATATTATATTACCTTTTTTTAATATGTCTAGCACATTTTTAATCAGATTTTTATCTATATTGTAGCTATTCTTTCGACAAATGATTAAGTTCTATTTTTTTCTTGCATTTTATATTTTTTATGTATACTTAATTATAAATATACATACTTTATAATATCTGATATAGTAAGGTATTCTTAAAAATAAAAAAATACAATTAAATATATATAATAAGATATATGCATAATTGTATTTCATATTTTTCATTTTAAGTTTATATTTTTACATTTTTTATTTTTAAATTTTAATTTATATAATTTTATCATATATTATATATTTATTTAATTAAATTCCATCCTTTAATAATAATCAAAACCATTTAACTTATACTATTTTAATATTATAAAAATTTTATTATTATTGGTATTAAAATAACTGTAATTATTCCTGAAATCCCTATGGATAGCCCACTCATTGCACCTTCAACTTCACCCATTTCTAATGCTTTAGTAGTACCTAATGCATGAGCTGAAGTACCTAATGCTATTCCTTTTGCAACAGGATGATTTATTTTTCCTATTTTAAATACTATAGAAGACATAATTGCACCTAGTATTCCTGTTAATATTATAGATACTACTGTGATCGCTTCTACTCCATTTAATGTTTTTGTCAAAGATATACCCATAGGTGTAGTTATTGACTTTGGTATTAATGAGTTTATTATGTCCAAATTAGCATTGGTAAAATATCCTATTAATTTTACTGATATAAAAGATGCTACTACTCCACAACTTATGCCAATTAATATTTCTAATAAGTATTTCTTAAATAAATCAAACTGCTTGTACAAAGGAACTGCTAATACAATTGTTACAGGACCTAAAAAGAAGTTTATTCTATCTGCTCCTAATTTATAACTTTCATAAGGAATCTTCGTTATACTTAAAAATAATATAATACATAAAATAGCTATAAGCAATGGATTGAATATAGGCTTCTTAGTTTTTTTCTGTATATATATTCCTATATTGTAGAATAATATTGTAAGTATTAGCCCAAAAATTTCTGTGTCAAATATATTATACATAATTAATTCTCCTTAGTTTTTTTATTTATCATAATCTCAACTAATTTACCAGATATATACATAACTATAATAGTACTTATAAATATTGTAATCAGTAATACAAATATATTATCTGATATAAGATCTAATGATTTAATTAACGAAACTCCTGATGGTATAAAAAATATAGCCATATTATCTAAAAAGAAATTACTTACTTCATTTATATTTTCTAATTTTATAACTTTAGCTTTAAGTAATATAAATAATAATATCATTCCTATAATACTACCTGGAATAATAACTACACTTTGTATAAATGAGCTAATATATTCGCCTAAGGCCCATAAACCTAATATTATTGCCAATTGATTTAGTATTTTCATATTTGTCTCCTTAAAAGTCGTCATGGTTTTAAAGTTAAAGGGATCGATCCCTTTAACTCTATTTTTTACAATATATTAATTTCTAAAGTCTAAGAAAAGTTTACCTTGTTTGTCTATATAATTACTATTATTACCTTGAATTACTTGTGCATACCCATCTTCAAAATCTGATATGGCATCAAATATAGGTATTATTTGTATTCTTCCAGATGGATTCAAAAATCCCCACATTCCTCCTTTAGGATTACTAATTCCTCTCGTTAAGGAGTTAGATCCTATATTAAATCTAGCTAATCCTTCTTTAAAATTGCAAGCATAATCAAATATAGTATCTATAACAATATATCCCGTCTTATCTATATACCCCCACTTTCCATTAATAGAAATTGCAGCTAAACCCTCACAAAATGGTTTTGCTCTATCAAACATAAAATCTATAACTGTATTTCCATTTTTATCTACATAGCCCCATTTATCATTTACTCTAACAGCAGCTAATCCTTGAGAAAAATCTGTACCTACATCATATTTAGGCGGTATAGCAAATTCACCATTTTTAGTTATATATCCATATTTATTTTTTATTTCAATTAATGACCGTTCCTCAGAAAATAAATTTACATATGTATAATTAGGCTTTATAGCTATATTTCCATTTCTATCAATAAACCCCCACTTTTTATTTATTCTAACCCCAGCTAACTCATCTCTAAAGCTAGATGCATTTTCAAATATAGGATTTATTACTATATCTAGTGATTTATCTATGTATCCATATTTTCCATCTATTTTTATCCTAGCTAAACCATCATTAAATTCTGATGCACTATCTAAATGTAAAAATATTTGTGTATATCCGCTTTTGTCTATATATCCAAATATCCATTTTACTGATTTTCGTATTTTTTTTATATATGTTACAACACAATATCCATCTTTAAATCGCTCTGATACATATTTAAACTTAGGCTTTATAACTATATCTCTATTTTTATTTATAAATCCATATTTACCGTCTCTAAGTATAGGAAGAAACAGTTCTTTTTGTTGCAGCATGGTTTACCTCCTACCAAATAATAAAATATGTTAATCTTATTAATATTTTATTATTTGGTAGAATACAGTATTCCTACTGTTTAGTGTTATTTTAATTTGATAAAATTTCTTTTACTTTTGAGTTATTATACATGCTATCTGGAACTTCACTCTTCATTCCATAAAATGTCTTTTTAGCATTTTCTAGATCACCATTTTCATAGTACAGCATTCCTAATTGATAGAATGCATCATCATAATACTGATCATCTTTAGTATAAGTATTAATATACTTTTTATAGTATTTTATTGCTTGATCATAATTTTTAGTTTTTTCACTTAAAAATGCTACTTGATATATTGATTCTGCAATATACTTTTTAGTTTTTCCATATTCAATTACCTTCTTAAAGTACGTTATAGCATCTGCATAATTTTTACTAGCCTTTAATTCAACCGCTTTTTGATACAAATCTACCTCACTAGCAACTAGCATTTCTTGTTTCTTAGCTTCATCTAATTGCTGATTTGTTTTATCTAATTCTTGATTTGTTTCCTCTAACTTTTCAGAAGCTTCACTTAGCTGTTGATCTATATTTTCTATTTTCTCATTCTTTTTATTTAATTGAGCATTTAGATGTTCTATCTTATTTTTATTACTTATATGATAAACTACCATACCAATTGCTAAGATACCCGCTATCGCATACGGAATAATATTAATTTTCTTTTTAGTTTTTTTCTCAACAATCTCTGTTTCTTCGTCTTTATTATGGATTTTATTTTCAAGTAAAGGATTATCTTTATCCACTTGTTCTAGTATATTCAAATAATACTCTTTCTTTTTTAAATTACCAATTTTATCATAAAGTAATGTTAGTATGACATAAGGTTCTATCAAATTAGGATCTTCCTCTATAATATTATTTAATATATGTATAGATTCTTGATTTAAATCTTCATTTATAAATCTTATAGAGTGATTATATCTTCCTAAGAATACTTTAAACTCATCTGAAGATAATATATCCACATATTTTCTTGATAATTCATTATTACCATAACACATAGCAGTATAAAAACTTTCAAATGACTTTGAAAAGTCACACTTTAAAAGTTTCAATAATCCTCTTAAATTTAATATATCAACATCCTTTGGGTTAAGTTCTAGTGCTTTTTCTATAATTTCTGTAGCTGTAGTAATATAATTTCTACTTGCTAAATTTAAAGCTTCATTATAATTTTTGTAGGATTGTATTTTTAATTCCTTAGATGTATCATTTAAAGAACTATTTAATGTATTTTGTAAATTAAGTATAGTTTCTTCTTTATAATTAGTAGTAACATAACTTTGCTTTAATGCTTTTAATGTTTCGTTACTTTCTTCTTCATCTATATTAAAAAATGTTAAATCTGATTTATCTTCTTGTATTAAAGATATATCTAAACTCTTTTTATCCATCATTCTTATATCATTTATTATACTTTTCCCTAAAATAATAATCGCCTCCTTTCCTATATAATTAAGATATCATATTTGCCATGTCAAGTCAAAACCTTACATTTTTTTCTATTTTTCTTTATATAAAAACAAAATAACCTCAATTATTATAAAGGTCATTTTGTATCTCTTTATTTTACATGTTGTTTTAAGGATTAGTAGTTACTTGTTCTTCAACTACAGATTCTGTTTGTTGTTCTTGGTTAACTGTTGTATCATTAGGAGAATCTATCTCATCAGAAGGTACTTCAGCTACAGGAGGAGTTTGTGGTTCTTCAACTACAGGAGTATCCATTGTTCCAACTGCTACTACACCTTGTTTTTTAGGATAATATGATACATAAACCTTTTCTTTTTTAAGTTCATTCCCATTATTATCTTTATATATTCTATACGTTGACACAGTATATCCATTTCTACCAGATTCTAACTGTTTCTCTTCTCCCTTAGGTAATGTTGGGTCATCAACCTTCTTAATTGGAGCTTCAGATACACTATCTGTATTAGTTAATATTTCTATTTTTTGCTTTTCTTCTTTACTTCCATATATTGTACAAGTTAAAGTATTTCCATAAACTGAATTCTTTATATAAACAGGGTACTTCAAGTTATTTTTAAATATAAAATCTATTGAGCCATAACTAACAGTTGCATCCCTACCTTTAGGTACATATGATGAAGGAATTGAATGATTTTTAATAGATTCTATTTCTAATCCAGCATATAAAACTGCATTATAAAGTGTTGATGATACTTGGCATACTCCACCACCTACACCCTCTTGTACTACACCTTGTACTATTACAGGTGCATTTTTATATCCATTACTTATAGTTCTTGCTCCAGTATATTCATTATAAGAAAATCTCTCCCCTGGCAGTAATAGTACATCACTAGTGCTTTTTGCTGCTAATGCAACATTATGGCTTCGTCCTGCAACAGATGAGTCAAATTTAGTAGAATATGTTCCAAGTATTGTATCTATATGTTCTAAACTTTCTGCTTTTACATCTGGTTGTATTTCTTCAACAACTAAATTTATCGATATATTTCCCTTCTCTAGCTCTGTTATGGCATTATTTAAGCTTTTATCTAATTCTAAAGTTTGACCTTCTTCCTCGTTTTGTATTTTTATATTAGAGTTTTCAATACTTATGCTTGCATTCTTCATAGAAATATTTATATTTTTTGATAAACTCTCTATATATGACTTAAGTTTATCTTCATTATAGCTAATAGATAATTTAAAAGTATTTTTATCTCCTCTAAGACTATCTATAGTTTTTTTTGCATTAACAATAAATGACCCTTTTCTATTGAAACTATATGCCTGTTCTACTGTTTTATCTATATCATAAGAAAAATCAATTTCCTTAGGTAAAATGATAAACTTTTTATCATTATATTTAAACTCAATATCCTCTACATTATATATATTTTTTAATTTTTCACTAGCTTCATCCTTTGTTAATTCACCTATATTAATTTCATTTACATAAGTGTTTTTGCATATTTTATCTCCATTTATAATAAAAGCTAGTGTTCCTATAAATATAAATAAAATTGCTAAAATAATACCTAATACTATCCATACTTTTTTATTGATATTTTTCATTTTACGCTCCTTAAACTAACGTCAATTATTAAAGCGTGCTAAAAACACGCTTAATAATCTTTTATACCGTCATCATCTATTGAATATAACTTTTCAGTATACATATTTATAATATAGACTTCTTTTTTCTTAAACAGTCCTTTATTAACAACTTTATAATAGTATACATCTCCATCATTTTTTAACTTTTCTTCTAAATCAACTTCATTATCTATATATTTCTCTATTTTATCATTTGATACACTTATAATTTTTTTATATTTATTTTGTTTTTCGGCTAATTTTTTCTCTAATATAAGCTGTGCCTTTTCTTCGCTTATTGCAAATTGAATACTTCCATCTGATATAACTCTAAAATATCCATCACTATAGTTTGTTTTATAATCCTTATTAGAATCTTTATAAGAATATATTTTTTTAGATTTCGCATCAATTAATACTTCATCTATTAAAGTGTCATATTCATATACTTCTGTATAATAATATTTCTCATCATCAACCATCTGTTGAAATGAGTTTACAGATAAGTTTGCTTTTTTCTTATCACTTTTTTTAGCAATTAAATTTAGTATATCATCAGTAGTTAGTGTATACATAGCTAAATTAGTTTGGTACTGTTTTTCTAGTTCTAATATAGTCTCATCATCCATATAATATTCTTTAATATAATCTATATATTGTAGTGCTTCTTCATAATTTCCATTTTTATTAGCTTCCTTTGATTTATCTATGTAGTAATTATACATAAGATCTATACATTCTTTTTTATTCTTATTAGCTAATTCATAATATTTTTTATCAACTTGTAAAACTTTATCATAAGAAGTTATAGCTTCATAATAATTTTTATTAGTCTGGTCTTTTAATGCAGATTTATATAGCTTTCTTGACTGATTTATTTCTTCTATATTATTTTTGTAAGTATCTAAACTATTTGCCATACCATTTATAATAGAAGCAGTATTTATGTATGAGATTGCTATATCATATTCTACATTTTCTTCTTGATACATTTCATCTACTCTATTTGCCTGTTCTATTATCTTTTTTAAATCTACATTTATATTTTCCAATGCATTAACAGTATTTATAAGACCTATATATTGTTCTTTTGATATTTGTCCTACTATATACTTATCTCCACTATCTAGAAGTAACTTATTTATCTTTTTAGAAACTGATTTATTAAGTCTATTCATTTTAGATTGTGAAAATTCTTTTTCCCAGCTTTCATAGTTATCAAGTGCAATTGAATATTTTCTTTCTTCTATATTTTTAGCCAAAATGTTAGACTCTTTTGAAACACTTAACTCATCACTACTTACTAAAAATATTATAATTAAAACTATACATCCCAATATTGAAAGCGAAACTGTTATTATACTCTTTTTCTTAGAATCTATAAAATCTATACACTCGTCAAATTTTTCCTTAAGATTCATAAAATTTTCCCTTTCTTAAGCTTAATAATTTATTTAGTTTAAACATTTATTAAATTATAGCATATATATTCATTATTAACCATATTCAGTAAGTAGTTGTTTGTTTTTTTTGATATTATAAGTCTATTTATGAAATTTTATACAATAAATACAATACTTATATCATCATGTGTTATATTTTTGCTTATACTGTTCAAATAATCAATATACGTATTAAGCAATATGAATCTGGAAAAAATATTTTTATTATATTTCTGTAAAGTACATTCTATACTATTAAATAAATCAAATTTATTTTTAAACGCATTTGAATAACCATCAGTAAATAAAACTATACTAATGTTTTCTTTTTCTTCTCTTTGTTCTACCGAATACATCATATGTTTATACTCATTATCTCGCCCCAAAGAATCAACTGTTAAATTATTTCTAGTATCTATTACACACTTATATCCATCTTTGCTTTTAAGTACTATATCTCCATCCCCTAATTTTAAATATAATATAAACTTATCTGTTATTAAAACTGATAAAAGTGTTGTAGAATACTTTATATATTCTATTTTAAATACATTAGGATAAATTTTCTTATAGTGTTCTTTAACTAAAAATCTCCATCTACTATCTATTTGTTTTTGAATTTCATAGTTCTTTAGCTTTTCTTCTAATTTATCTATGTCCACATCAAAATTTTCACTAAGAACATCTATCGATGCTTTACATGCAAATCTAGCACCATCTAAACTATGTTTGAAAAATGTTGTGCTATGTCCGTCTGCAACTGAGCATATAATAAATTTATCCTCTACTTTATAATCAATGTAGTCTTGAGATTTAGACCCTCTAATTAAATTTTTGTATCCTATTACACTATTTTTAAATATATCAAATTTCATTGTATCCCCCTTCTCTACCTTTATTAGTTATTTTTTATTATAAAATTTTATAAATTATAACGTATTAAATAAAATTTTTATTAAAAAATTCGCTTCGCTTGAGCGACGTGTCAGCGAAACATTTCATGTCGCAACGACTTTGTCCGTTGCTTGAGCCACTGCGTGGGCGAAGTATTTCAAAATCTTTTTTACGCTCAAAACCAATTTATTGATATTACTTACATTCAGAATTTACCCACATTTTTTTAAGTATTATAATATCCTTAAGCGTAAAAAAAGACACAGCATAATTATATTTAGCTGTGTCTTAAGATATTTTTCGTCTAACCTTAGTCTGATGTTCTACTTTTTTAGTTTTAGCTTTTCTTACCGTATTACTCTTTACAGGCTTTTTAACCTTTTTAGAATAGAATATATTTTTACTATCAAATAAGGTTAATGCTACTGTAAATCCTGTTGTTAATATACCAAATAAAAGTAAATAAAAGTTTAATCTTATAAATATTCCCATTACCGCATTTATTATCATCAGTGTAAATGTTAAAGAAAAACATATAATAGCTGACATAATAAGTATTTTACATACTTTTTTCAATTTATTCACCCCATACACTAACAATTATTTACATTAATCTATTATTAAATATATCAAATTTAGTTAAATATTTCAATTATTATTGTTATTTTTGTAAAATAAATCTTAAAATATGATTATCATATTGAGTAACAATACCTCTTTATTATTAATAGTATAAAAATAGGTAAATTTTATATGAGGGGTGATTTATGTGGCGAGTCTTCCTAGTTTAGGGTCAAAAGCTCCGGACTTTAAAGCTAATACAACTAGCGGAACTATAAAACTGTCTGATTATACAGGTAAGTGGGTTGTATTATTTTCTCACCCTGGTGACTTTACACCAGTGTGTACAACAGAATTTTTATGTTTTGCTAAATATTATGGTGAATTTAAAAAAAGAAATACAGAAATTATAGGACTTAGCGTTGATAGTAATAGCTCTCATCTTGCATGGATATATAATATATTCCAATTTACAGGAATAGAAATTCCTTTTCCTATAATAGAAGATAGAGACATGTCTATAGCAAAACTTTATGGAATGATATCAGAACCAATGAGTAATACTTCTACAGTAAGGTCTGTGTTTATTATAGATGATAAACAAATACTAAGAACAATACTTTATTATCCTTTAACTACAGGTAGAAATATACCTGAAATATTAAGAATAATAGAAGCTTTACAGACTAGCGATAGAGATAATGTTGTAACACCTGCAAATTGGTTTCCTGGAATGCCAGTTATACTACCATATCCAAAAACTTATAAAGAATTAAAAAATAAAGTTAAGAAATGTAGCAACGCTAATTCTGATTGTTCTTGTATGGATTGGTATCTTTGTTTTGTTCCAGATAAAAACTGTAAAAAAGATTCAAGTAAATCTAAAATCAAAGCACCTAATTCTAAAAATTCTAGACCTGAAATTACCAATCCAAAATTTCAGCCTGTAACTATTGACTACTGTCCTAATGTTAACCCTATAGTTATGGAATATGTATTAGGAAATCCTGAAAATGTTGATGCTCAACTTTTGGATGCTGTAATTTATGCCTTTGTTGAAATAAACCCTGATGGTACTTTATTTGTGCCTACACCTAGATTCTTAAGACAATTGGTAAGTTTAAAATCAGAAAAACCAGAATTACAAGTAATAGCAGCTATAGGTGGCTGGGGAACAGATGGCTTCTCTGATGCAGCTGCAACTCCTACCTCTAGATATAATTTTGCTAGGCAAGCTAAACAACTTATGAATCAATATGCTCTAGATGGTATAGACATAGACTGGGAGTATCCAGGAAGTAGTGCAGCTGGTATAAAATCAAGTCCTCAAGATAGAGAAAATTTCACATTATTGCTTACAGCATTAAGAGACGTACTTGGAGACGATGCTTGGTTAAGTGTTGCTGGTACTGGTGATAATGCTTATATAAGAACTAGTGCTGAGATAAATAAAATAGCTCCACTTATCACTTACTTTAATCTTATGAGTTATGACTTTACAGCTGGAGAAACTGGAGAAAATGCTAGAAAACATCAAGCTAATCTTTATCCATCAGATCTTTCATTATCTGGGTACAGCGTTGATGGTATGGTAAATAATCTTATCGAAGCTGGTATGCCATCAGAAAAAATATTACTTGGAATACCTTTTTATGGTCGTTTAGGTGCTACTATAACTAAATCTTATGATGACCTTAGAAAAGATTATATAAATAAAAATGGATATGAAATAGCTTTCGATAAACAAGCTCAAGTCCCTTATCTTGTAAAAGATGGTAAATTTGCAATGTCCTATGATAATGCATTATCTATTTTCTTAAAAGGACAATATGTCCTTAGAAACTGTCTTGGCGGAATATTCTCTTGGACATCAACATATGACCAAGCAAATATTTTAGCAAAATCTATGAATCAAAGTATTTATGACCCTGATGCATTAAAAGGTGAATTAGAGCAAGTATTTGGTCAATTCTAATCAACTTCAATAATTTATAATATTACAAAACAAAAAGTCTTGCTTAATTCGCAAGACTTTTTATATTCCTATAGCAACTTTTGCAAGCTTGTCTGCCTCTTCATTATATTTATCCCCTGAGTGAGCTTTAACTTTTATAAACTCTACATGTAATTTATCCTTTATACTATCATAAAACTTCTTATATTCTATAGTCCCTTCTTTATTAGTTTTCCATGCACCAATACACCACTTTTCTATTCCTTCATAATCAAAGTATAATTTTAAATGTTTTATATTATTATCTATACAATATTTCATTGCTATTTTTGATGCTTCTATTTCTCCAGCCACATTTCTCATACTTACTAAAGACTTATCATTCCCTTTTATACTATATGTTTTTTCTAATATATCATTTCTTAATATAACCACACCTGATCCATATGCCCTTATTGCATGTTCATAACTTCCATCTACATACGCTTTAACAAAATCACCATGTTCTACTTCAACTTCTTTTTTTGCTCCTATATATTCATATGCTTCATCTAATGTTTGAAAACTTTTATACTCAGCACCTGAAAATCCATTTACCTGCTTTTTGCATTCATCCCACGTATTATATACTCCTACTTTATACCCCTTTCTTACAGCATAAAATTTCTTCTTACTCAAATTAATCACTCCTATTAATTTACTTTCTTTATCACATATATAAAAAAGTTTATACACTACAATAATTCTATATTATTAATATAAATTTTTAAAGTTTATTTTATATATTCTAAATAGTCTAGGGTTTTATTAAACTTATACTTTCCATATATAAATATTTGTGCTATAATAATTCATAAATAAATATCGAATATACCTAAATGATAGAGGTTGCATTATTAATCAGTAATTTTGTGGAGCTAAGCACGATGAAACAAAATGAAAGGTAATCATGCCGAAATGTATAAGTGATGCTTTAAGCTTATATGTTGGGGTTATATAAAATATATATAACACTGTCACATTAATTTGTGGAGGGCTATCTTTAGATTAAGTAAATTAAAACTATATTTTTAATATTTTTTTGATACTTAAGTCTAGGATACGTCTATCCTAGGCTTTTTTTAATCCCTATTTTCTCATCAACCGGCTATATTCGAAAAATATATAGGAGGAGATTATAATGAAAAGAGAAAGAAAACAAGCATCTTTATTTGATGCACTTTTATGTTTAGGTTTTTTAATAACAATACTAGTTACATCATTAGTATTTTTAAAGAAATATGAAATTTCTGCTCATATACCACTTTTAGTAGGGGGAATATTCACTGCATGTGTTGCTATATTTAAATTAGGTTTTACATGGAATGAATTAGAGGAAGGTATCTTATCTACAATAAATACAACAATGCCATCAATTCTTATTCTATTAATTGTTGGTATTTTAATAGGTACTTGGATTATATCAGGTATTGTTCCTAGTATGATATATTATGGTCTTAATATTTTATCACCTAGTATATTCTTAGTTGCAACAACTATAATCTGTGCTATAGTATCGGTTGCTACTGGTTCATCTTGGACTACTGCCGGAACTATAGGTATAGCTCTTTTAGGTATCGGTAGTGCTTTAAACATTCCATCACCTATAATAGCTGGTGCTATTATATCTGGTGCTTACTTCGGAGATAAAATGTCTCCTTTATCGGATACAACAAATTTAGCTCCTGCTATGGCTGGAACTAACCTATTTGATCATATTAAACATATGTTATATACTACTACACCCGCACTTATTATATCATTAGTACTCTACGGTGTAATCGGATTTAAATACGCAGGATCTAACATAGATACTAGCCAAATAATACAAATACAGGACGCATTAATGAGCAATTATAATACATTGTCACCATTACTTCTTTTAGTTCCTGTATTAGTTATCGCTTTAGTTATATTAAAAATTCCAGCGATACCTGGCCTTACAATAGGTGTTTTATTAGGAGCTTTTGTTGCTATTGTGTTCCAAGGGGCTTCATTAGCGGATGTATTTATAGTTGCAAAAGATGGATACGTTTCTTCTACTGGAATGGAATTTGTAGATGCACTTTTAACTCGTGGTGGTCTTGACAGTATGTTATCTACAGTATCTCTTATGATTTGTGCTTTAGCTACAGGTGGTATATTAGAAAAGACCGGTATGCTTGAGGCCTTAGCTAAGTTTATATTAAAGTTTGCAAAAGGAACTTTTGGACTTATATTTGCAACAATATTTACAGCTATAGGAACTAATTTAGCTGTAGCTGACCAATACTTAGCCATAGTTATACCAGGTAGTATGTATAAAGATGCATTTAAAAACCAAGGTTTAGCTGCTAAAAACCTATCTAGGGCTTTAGAAGATAGTGCCACTATTACGTCTTCACTTATTCCATGGAATACATGTGGTGCATATATGTCTGCTACTCTTGGTGTGGGATGTTTCGCATTTTTACCATTTGCATTTTTTAATTTACTTTGCCCAATAATTTCATTAATATACGGTGCAACTGGAATAACTATAGAAAAAATTAAAACTGACGAAGTTTCTAATATCGTTGTATAAAAAAAGACATTGCTTATAAGCAATGTCTTTTTTTATACAACTTACAATATTTAATAACACCTCCATTCATGTGTATATTTTTTTCTATATTCTAAATACTAAATACAAAAGATATAGAAAGGAGATTTATTTAATTATGAAAAAATCTATACTGCTTATACCGTTTTTTATTCCTTTATCAATAATTTGATGTACTATAAATTATAGTCAATAACCTTCAAAGATTTTACATTTTAAACTTATAAAGAGGTGATTCTAATGAAAATCAAAAAGTCTAGCTCTAAACGTTATCTTTTTATAGGCTTATTTGCAATTATATGCGCAGTAGCAATTAGCGGAAATTTATATCTATTAAATAAATCTAAAACTAGGATTTCAGATCCACAATCAGCTACTTATGAATATAACTGGTATTTTAATCCAAGAAATGATGGGAAACAGCCAGAACCTATAAAAGAAGCTTCTTTTTTCAATAAATATAACTCTTATTATGTTGGAGATCCAAATGAAAAGGTAATATATCTTACATTTGATGCAGGGTATGAAAACGGTACAACCGCAAGTATATTAGATACATTAAAAAAACATAATGTTAAAGCTCATTTTTTTGTAGTTGAAAGTTATATAAGAAATAATCCCGAACTAGTAAAAAGGATGGTTAATGAAGGTCACTTAGTTTGTAATCATTCTAAAAATCACCTATCTATGGCTCAAATTACTGATTTTGAAAAATTCAAATCAGAAATCACAGGTGTAGAAGAAGCATACAAAGAACTAATTGGTAAAGATATGCCTAAATATTTTAGACCTCCTATGGGTAAATTTAGTGAACAGTCATTAAAGTATACTCAAGAGTTAGGATATAGTTCTATATTTTGGAGTTTTGCTTATGTCGATTGGTATAATGATAAACAACCAACACATGAATATGCAAAAGATAAAATATATACAAGAACTCATCCAGGTGCAATAGTGTTACTTCATCCAAATTCAAAAACTAATACTGAAATATTAGATGAAGTGATAACTCATTGGAAAGAAGAAGGATATTCTTTAAAAACATTAGATTATTTAACTAAAAATCAAGGTAAAAATTAAATTTCATCTTAAAAAGGATACCTCATATTATAGAGGCATCCTTTTTAAGAATCTATAAATATATTTCGCCCTCTAAAATTAGCAACCCAGTAAGGTTTATATATACTCTTAATATCTACTATATTAATTTGTATACTTATTTTATCAATACTATCATAGCTTAATCTATCAGTTAAACGACTTACTATTTCTTCCTTTACAACATTAACTAGATCATCTTCATTTATCTTGCTTTCTCTTATACAAGATTTAGAAATATATTTATTTAAAGTGTTAGGAATTTTATCTATAGATTCACTACGTCCATTATAAGTATTAACTAGCATTGTTATAGTTTCTTTTTTAGATTCATTTTTAAATATTCTATTATTTTTTTTCTTACTTATGACTTCGTATATCAATACCTTAAACTCGATATATTCTAATTTTATATCTCCTATAACACTATTAAATTGAAACACTTTGCTTACTAAAGGTATTTTGTTTAATATATACCTTTTAGCTTCATTTTTTGTTTGCTCTATATCAATCAATTCTACTCTCATATAACACCTACTTAGATAAATTTTCATATCATGGTAAATTATATTAACATACCCCATTATTTCATGTATGGATATTAAAAAAATACACATTATATATAAGATATTTTTAATAATGGAGGTAACAAAATGCCTGGATGTATAACTCATTACATTTTCGCAAAAGATTGCTTTGATAAATTAGAGAACGATAATTTAAAAAATATACTATCTAAAAATATTAATATATTTTTAATAGGCAGTTGTGGCCCAAATTTTTTTGAATATTGCAATAATGTACCTAATATATTCTCTAAAAATTTAGCTAATATTAGCAACTTAATACATAATAAAAATATAAATTTATTTTTTGAAGAAATGATAAATTACTCTATAAATAATCCCTATATAAAATGTATATTTAATCAAGATAACTTTACTGATATTTCTATATCATATTTCTGTGGATTTTTATCTCATTATATATTAGATAGATCTGTTCACCCTTATATATTTTATTTACAATTAAATTTAAAAAATCAGTATAAACTAAAATCTAATACTTCTTTACATAAAAGTATAGAAACTCATATAGACTCTTTACTACTTTATAAATTAAAATATTCTATACCTACGGATTTTATAAAAGATATAAATATAAATTTATCCAATAATGAAATGTTGATGTTGTGCGATATGTATAACTTTTTACTAAAATATGTATTTAATAAAAATATATCTTATAATGACATATGTAAGTCCTTATCTACATTTAAAAAAACTCAAATTAAACTTGTTTACTCTAGTAGTATTTACTCTAAATTATATTTATTTATTAAAAATTTATTGTGTAAAACTGGTTATATAGAAAATAAAACTTATTCTAATCACACTCACTGTGTTAATGATTTATTAAATGAAAAAAAATCAACTTGGATAGACCCATTTTCTAAAGAAGAATATAATAAGTCTTTAATAGACATTTATTATGATAGTGAACACTTATATCTAGAAATTGTAAATATATTCTATCAATATATACAAAATAATAAAAAAATGATGGACATAATAAATAAAATAGAAAATAAATCATATATAACTAATCAAAACTTTAATACAATCTATAACATCAACTTATAATCATGTAATATATAAAAAGGACTGATGAGAATGAAATCAAAAAAATTGATAATTAGTTTATTCCTTATTTTATTATTTTATTTTAGCTTTTACTATCTAAATAATCTATCAACAAATGATACTGCTGTAAGCTATATTAATGCAGATGATGAAGGACCTGTTATTAGTAATTTATCTCCTGATAAATGTGAACAATTTATAGTAGCAAAACCTGATATAAAAATAAATTATAAAGATGAAAGCGGTATAGATACTTCATCCGTAAAACTATTTGTAAATTATAAAGATGTTACAAAAAATTGTACTATTACCGATAGTTATATACATTATTTACCAAAAAATAAGTTTAAGAGAGGAAGTCAAATAATACAACTTGAAGTATCTGATATATTGAAAAATAAAAGTAAATTTGAGTGGTATTTTACAGTTGGAACACCTATATACAATCATTATAGAGGGTTAATCCATTCTCATACTAGTGCAAGTGATGGCCATGGTAGTTATAATGACGCATATTATTTAGCTAGAGATAAAGCCAATTTAGACTTTTTTGCTATCACGGAACATTCAAATTTACTTGATAATCATTTAGATTGTACTATTAATGATGCCTCTCCTAGCTTAGAATGGAATGATTTAATAAAGTCTAGAGATTTATTTAATGTTAAAGATAAATTTATAGCCCTCAATGGATTTGAAATGACGTATCCATTTAAAGTTAAAGATCCCATTGGTCATATAAATGTATTTAATTCTAATGGTTTTGTATCTTCTGAGCTGCCTAATATGAATCTAGAAAAATTTTATGACTTATTATATGAACAAGATGATTTAATTGGTCAATTTAATCATCCATGTAAAAAATTCGGTACATTTAATAATTTTAAATACTCTGCTCATGGAGATTATGTTATGTCTCTTATGGAAGTTGGAAATGGATATAATAAAGATATGTCTAAAAATATAAGATCTCATGATATGTATCAATTAGCATTAGATAACGGTTGGCATCTTGCCCCCACTTGCAATCAAGATAATCATAGGGTTGATTTTGGTATTGCAAATGAGTTTCGAACTGTAATTTTAGCAACTGATTTAAACAAGGATGCTTTATATGATTCTCTTAGAAATATGAGGGTATATGCTACTGAGGATAAAAATATAAAAATTGATTATAGTATAAACAATTTACCTATGGGGTCTACAATAAAAAATACATCAAAACTAAACTTCAATATAAGTGCAATAGATTCTGATGAAAATGATAAAATAGATGAAATTCAAGTTATATCTAATAACGGCGAAATAATAAAAAGTAAAAATTTTAATTCAAATTTAGCTAAATTAGAGTTTACTTTAAAATCAAATAAAAATAAATTTTATTATATAAAAGTTATACAAAACAATGATAAAATATCAGTTACTGCTCCTATATGGATTGAGTAAAAAATTCGCTTCGCTCATGTCGCCAACGACTTCGTCCGTTGCTCAAAATCTTTTTTACGCTCAAAAACGCTTTATTGATATTACTTACATTCAGAAGTTATCCACATTTTTTAAAATATTATAATATCCTTAAGCGTAAAAAATAAACTGATGAGCAATTTGCTCATCAGTTTATTTTATATTTAAATGTGCATAGTTTATATCTTTAACTATGCCTTCATTTGTAAAATCAATTCTATTTTTAAATAAAGGTCCATCTACGACAAAAGTATGATATTCTCCATTTTCTCCACAAGCATCTGATCCTGTTGACTTTATATCATCTATAATTTCTCTATTAAGCTCTTTACCTAGAAATTCTATACCCATATATTTTAAGTTTACTTTATTTATTATAGTTGTAAATCCACTATCTATAAATTCATAAACTAAATCTTCCCTATTTTGTTGCCACAAAGGAAGCTCTGCTTTTATACCAGCATTCTTGCATCTATCTACATCCCATTTTTTATGTAGCTCTATATCTATATCTCCAAAAACGCACATTGTAGCTCCCATATCTTTAGCCTTAATCAAAGCTTCTTCAAATTTTCTTTCATACTCGTTGACATCACATTCAACTAACAAAAGTGGTATATCTAAACTTTTACTAATTCTATGTAAAAATTCTTTACCTAAGCCATGTGTCCAAGATTTTTCTTGATTCTTTTTTACTGTAGTTAAAAGAGCAATTGGCTCATAACCTTTTTTTATCATTCTGTACAATGCTAATATACTATCTTTGCCTCCACTAAATGACATTATAAATTTTTCTTTAGTCAATTTTTCTGTCCTCCTATATCGTTATTATATTTGATTGATTAATTTAATATAAAGAATGTTCCTACAAATAATAAGATAGCTCCTATATAATTATATAAATGCATAGTTTCTTTATATATATGTAAATCTATAAAAAAACCTACTATCATTTGTGATACTACTATTAATGTAAGTGTTTTTGATACACCTAAATTAGGTACAGACTTTACAGTGAAATAAATTACAAGCCCTCCTAAAACTCCACCTAAGAGTAATTTAGGATTTATATTGTTAACGCTTAATAATGTTTTTAAATTTCCAGTTAAACATATATTTATGAAGAAAAATATGGTTCCTACAACTAAGCTTATAAATGTTGCTACTAATGCCGTTGTATTTTTTCCAAGTTCCCCATTTATAAAAGCTTCTAAAGATGTTGACACTCCAGCTAATGTTGCAAATATCATCGCCAATATATTTTCCATTCTCTCCCTCCAAACTTACGAATTAATAAATTTTATGATACAAGCTATTTATTAATGCCTAAATTTGAAGTCTATAAAAATATAATTATATTTTCTATTAATATAAAATTATCATCGTATCTTATTCTGTTTAATGGTTTTATTTATATACACTTGTATCTATATGCTTTTCATAAACCTTATTTCCATCTTTATCATATCCATAAAGATAAGTATTGGCAACATTTCCACTAACATAACTCACCGGTTTATACTCTATCCCTTTTAAAGCATCTTCATTTGACCAAATTTCTATAGTTAGTTTTCCATTTATAGCTTTCGTATTTATTACAAGTGGATATTCATATGTATTTTTAAATTTATAATCTATAATTCCGCTAGCTAATGTTGCATCTAACCCTCTTGGAACATAGTTTACAGCCTTTGAGTGATTTCTTCTTTCTGTAGGTATTATACCTGCATTAAGTTGAGTATTATAAAGCGTCGATGAGACTTGACAAACCCCACCACCTATACCATCTACAAGCTTGCCATTACTTATAACTGGTGCATATTTATATCCATTAGATGCAATTACAGGCCCAATAGCATTCTCATAAGAAAATTCTTCTCCTGGCATTAAAAGTAAATCATCTATTTTATTAGCTGCATTCTCTACATTACTTCCTCTAGAATTACCACTTCCATATGTAGTTGTATATGTAGATACTTTATGATTTATTAATTTTAAATCATCTATTGATATTTTTGGACTATCTTTTATAAGTTTTGCATTTATTATTATATTCTCTTTAAGTAAATTTCTTGAGTTTATTCCTTCTTTTATATCATTATATAAAGCTTCTTCATCAAGTTTAGACCCATCTTCTCCCTTTTTATAAGATATTTTCTCATCATTTATTATTACTTTAGGTTCAATACATTCTATATTAACATCTTGTGCTATTTCATCTTTAAGATCATTAAATTTTTTTTCATCTATTTCTATATATAAATTATAATTTGTATTTTTTTTACTTGCTATAGATATAAATTTTGAAAATATATTTTTTTCACTCTGATTTTTTATTATATCTTCATATAATTTATCATTATTATATTTTGATACTAAATTTTTAATTTGTATATCATATATTTTATTATTTATATTTATTTGAACTTTCTTATCTTCTATATTTTTTTCAATTTTATTAAGTTTACTTAAAACTTCTTCTTTTTCTAGATTAGATATATCCTGTTCATAAACTAATGTACCTGGAAAAATTTTATTTTCATATTTAGATACAGTTTTCCCAACATATATAGATGATAATAATATTATTGTACATCCAACTAATATAAGATTTCTTGTTTTCTTTGTTAATTTAAACTTGCTTTCTATTTGATGTTTATCGATTGTATCTTCATTGATATCAATCCCTTCTTTGTCTGCTAAATCTTCATTATTTTCAAATTCATATTCTATATTTTCTTTTTTTGATTCATTGCATTCTTTATCTTTATCAATACTTATATCTAAGGTCTGATTTTCTTTATCTATTTTATTGTCTTTGTCTTCATTTGATATTTCACTTCCTTTTTCTATATCTTTATCTATTAAATTATTTTTTTCATTAGTCTCAGTATTTTTTTCTTCATTAGATTCATCTTTATGGCTTTTAATATCTTTATCCATATATATCCTCCCCCATTTAATAATCTATACTTATAAAGATTATTAGAGAAATATATCCTATATTCATAAATAAGGTTACAGTGTTGAAACCTTATTTGTGGGTATATATAGTTTGTATATATATTTTAATTATGGTAATATAATTTAATATAATTAATCGTAAAATACATTAGAAAAAGGTGATGAATTTGACTAAATTTAAATATGCTTTTGACAATAAAAGATATCATACATGGAATTATTATCTTAGAAATACATTCGGTGAAAAAGTATTTAAAGTATCTATAAATGCAGGTTTTACTTGCCCTAATATAGATGGAAAAGTATCCTTTGGCGGATGTACTTATTGTAGTAAAGAAGGTTCTGGTGATTTTGCTGGAAACCCTAAAGATAATCTTATAAAACAATTTGATGATATAACACAAATGATGCATAAAAAATGGCCTAATGCCAAATATATAGGATATTTCCAAGCTTTCACAAATACTTATGCTCCTGTTGACATTTTAAAGGAAAAATATGAAACTATACTTTCTCTAGATAATGTTATAGGACTTTCTATATCTACAAGACCTGATTGTTTAGAAGATGATGTAGTCGAGTATTTAAGTGAACTTAACGAAAGAACAAATTTATGGGTTGAACTAGGACTTCAGACTATACATGACTCTACATCTAAATTAATAAATAGAGGTCATGATTATAATGAATTTTTAAAAGGGCTAGAAAAACTAAAGGCTAAAAATATAAAAGTTATAGTTCATATAATCAATGGACTTCCAGGAGAAGACTATAATATGATGATGGAAACAGCTAAAGCAGTTGCTAATATGGGAGTTGATGGTATAAAAATACATCTGCTTCATGTTATAAAAGATACTCCTATGGAAAAAATGCTTCAAAATGGTATGCTAACCTTAATGAATCAAGAAGAGTATATAAATTTAGTTTGTGATCAACTTGAAATTCTACCTGAAACTATGATTGTTCATAGACTTACTGGAGATGGTAAAAGAGATGAACTTGTCGGTCCTTTATGGAGTTTAAAAAAATGGGAAGTTTTAAATGCAATTGATGATGAATTAAAAAAACGTAATTCTTATCAAGGTATAAAATATAATAAGTAATATTTTTATAAAGGAGTACTTATATACTTTAATTAATAAGTACTCTTTTATTATTGTATTTTATATATAAATAAAGCTGAACTCAAACATTATTTATTTGAGTTCAGCTTTTATATTAATTAAAAATATATACTTAATTTAAAATTAAGCTTGCTTTCCAAAGTGTCTTTCTAATAATCCTAAGAATGCTTTACCATGTCTAGCTTCATCTTTACACATTTCATGAACTGTATCATGTATAGCATCTAATCCTAACTCTTTAGCTTTCTTAGCTATTTTTAATTTTCCTTCAGTTGCTCCGTATTCAGCTTCAACTCTAGCTTTTAAGTTAGCTTTAGTATCGGCAACTACAACTTCACCTAATAATTCAGCAAATTTAGCAGCATGTTCTGCTTCTTCAAATGCTATTCTTTTGTAAGCTTCTGCAACTTCTGGGTATCCTTCTCTATCAGCTTGACGACTCATAGCTAAGTACATTCCTACTTCTGTACATTCACCAACAAAGTTAGCTCTTAATCCCTCTAACACTTCTTCATCTACACCTTGAGCTGCACCTATTCTGTGCTCATCTGCCCATACCATTTCGCCTTTCATTTCTTCAAATTTATCAGCTCCAACTTTACATACTGGGCATACCTCTGGTGCAGTTTCCCCCTCATGTATATATCCACATACAGTACAAACAAATTTTTTCATATTATTACTCCTCCTATATTATATCTATAATTTATATTCAAAATATATTTATCAACTTTAAGATAATATATATATACCCGCTAGATATTATCTTAAACAATAATTTTAAATTTTTTATAAATATTATAATTTAGGAAGTTAATAATAAAAATTTCACTTTGCTTGAGCTAGCATTTCGTCAACGATGTATTCTTTCTCACGATATATATACATCAGTTGCTCAAAATATTTCTATGCTATCACTTTTCTTAAGCTTATAAAATAAGTTAAAGCAAAGAATACAGATGATATAAGAACAATAGTAGCCCCTGTTGCACATCCGAAATGATATGATAAAAATAATCCTAAAATCCCTGATATAACTGCTATTGATATAGAATAAATATGGTATTGTCTTATATTATTTGATATATTCCTTGCTGATGCAGCTGGTAAAATCATCATAGAACTTATAACTAATATCCCAACCCATTGAATTGAAATAGTTACTATAATCGCTACTAATATAGTAAATACATATTCATAAAATTTAATATTTATACCTCTACTTCTTGCAAATGTATGATTTATACTAACTAATAAAAATTTGTTAAAACAAGTAAACCAAATTAATAATACGGCTATAAATGATATTATAAGCATAAAAATATCATTATTACTTATACTTAATAAGTCACCTATTAAATATGCTGAATATTTATTAAATCCACCATTATAGGATAATATAACTATACCAAGTGCCACCGCCGAAGATGAAAATACACCTATTATTGTATCTACTGATGCAGTTTTAGCATTTTTTACATTTATAATCGCTATGGTTAGCAATATTGAAAATGCTAACATTGATACTAGTGTATTATCAACTCCAAGCATTACTCCAACTGCTATTCCTGTTAAAGCAGAATGACCTAATGCATCTGAGAAAAATGACATTTTATTATTAACTACCATAGTCCCAAGAATTCCAAACATAGGAGTTACAAGTAAAACCCCTAATAATGCATTCTTCATAAAGTCATACTGTGCCCATTCAAAGGGAAATAAGAAATCAATGATACTATACCAAAGTGACATTATCTCATTCCCCCTCTTCCTATTTTATCTATCTTCTTATTCAACTCTAATCCAAAAGTATCTATAACACTTTTATTTGAAAATACTTCTTCTGGCTTACCTACACATTCAATAGTTTTATTATTTAAAAATGCAACCCTATCTGCATAGTCATATACTACATTTAAATCATGAGAAACCAATATTATAGATAAATCATAATTTTCTCTTAGATTAGATACTATACTATAGAATAATTTAAGTCCATTTTGATCTATACCTGATACAGGTTCATCTAGCAATAATATATCTGGTATAGGTTCAAGTGCAAGAGATAAAAGAACTCTTTGTAATTCTCCTCCTGATAATACCCCTAACCTTTTATTTATAAGATTTTCTCCCTGAACTTTTCTTAAACTTCTTAATGCAACATCTTTTACTTTTTTGTCAGGAGAAAAATAAACTGGTCTATTGCTTTGTGTACATGCAAATACATCAAGCACGCTTACTGGAGAACTATAATCAAAGTCAAGTTTTTGAGGTACATATCCTATAATCGGTCTTCTTGACATCTTTTTATTTCCATCTACAAATGTTAAACTTCCAGAGTACTCATTTTCTCCAAGTATTGCCTTTAGCAATGTACTTTTTCCTGCTCCATTGGCTCCTATTAATGCCGTTAATTCACCACAGTGTACATGAAGATTTACATCTTTTAAGATTTCTTGATTTCCCTTAGTAACACATAAGTTTTCTATTTTAGTGCAACAAAACCCACTACTACATTTATTAAAATCTGATTTATTATTTTTAAATTCCATTATTTAAACGCCTCTTTTAAAGTTTCTAAATTTTTGTTCATGATATCTATATATGAAGAATTTTTCGACTCTTCAGTAACTATAGGATCTAATGTATATACTTTAACATTAGTTTCTTTTGATATAGTTTCTGCTGCTTTTGTTGAGTACTGTGGCTCTACACATATAGCTTTAACATCTAGTTTTTTTATTTTTTCTATAATTTTTTGTAACTCTTTTGCGCTAGGCTCTGACCCTGCCTCTCTTTGTACCACTCCAACTATATTAAGCCCATATTCTTTAGCAAAATAAGGAAAAGCCTCATGGAATGTAACTATATTTTTATTTTCTAGATTGTCTAATTCACTATGTATTTTATTATCTAGATTTGTTAACTGCTCTATATATTCTTGAGCATTTTGACTGTATTTTTCTTTATTTATAGAGTTATACTCTATAAGCTTATTTTCTATATTCTCTACTTGCTTTATAGCATTTTCTACACTTAACCAAACATGAGGATTATACTCTTCATTATGGTCGTGATCATTATCATGCTCGTGGTCATGGCTATCTGATTCATTCATATAATCTGATTTGATTAACTCTATCCCTTCACTTGCATCAATTATCTTTAAATCTGGTTTTTGCTCTAATGCCTTATCTAAAAATGATTCCATACCAGCACCATTTATTATAAATATATCACAATCTTCTAGTAACTTTATATTATCTGTAGTTAATGAATAATCATGTAAACATCCTGTAGCTGAGTCAGTCATGTTTATCAATTCCACATTATCTATATCTTTAACAACATTTGAAGCTAATAAATACATAGGATAAAATGATGTAACTACTTTTATGCTATCTTCTTTTTTATCTTCACTACTTCCTGATTTATCATTAGTATTTGAACTACATCCTGTTACAGATAAAATTACTAAAATTAAAATAGTTAATATTTTTTTTAATTTACTTTTCATACATAATCCTCCTTAATCGGTATCTATTATAAATTATATTACTCTTATTTTATCTGGATACCCTTACTATTTATTTTATAATATACATAGTTATTATAATTAATTTATTATATTTTAAAACTATTGATAATGATTTTCATATAAAAAATATCATCTAATTCTATTTTTGTCAATATATTGATAGTTAATTTAAAATTTACATATTGTAAATATATAAGATTATTGATAACATTAAATTAATTATAATTATAACTTAAATAGAGGTGTAAAAATGTTTGTAAATACCCATACTTTAATAGCAAAATCAATAATCAATAACATAAATGAAAATAAACATTTTTTTGTTAACGAAAAACATTTCATTTACGGAAATATAAAACCAGATTTATCTTCTAAATATTTTTTTAAGAAACATTATTTAAAAGAATCTTACGACATGATTGAATCTAAAGTAAACTATTTATGTAACCTTAGCTTAAATTGCTTATCTAAATATTTTTCAGTTGGTGTATTAAGCCAAGAACTAGGAGTTATCTGTCACTTTTTATGTGATTTTTTCTGTGTACCACATAGCTATAGATGGGAATTCAAACATAGTATGAAAAAACATATCTCTTATGAAACTGAATTAAATACTATAGCTAAGGAAACTAATTTAAATAAATTTAGAGGCGACGATATAAAATATGATTCATTTAGAGAGTTTTTCAATTCTTTATATATCGAATATCAACAAATTTTAGATCATAGAAATGATTTATTATTTTCTGTATATGCCTGCAACAGTGTTATAAATTATATACTAGACTCTATATTAAAAAATACAGTTCAATCTTATAGTGTAGCAAAACTTTTTTAGGTGTTGAATTTATTCAACACCTTTTATTTTTTCAATTATAATTATAATATCTGCCAACACTCTTAACCTTATAATTTGCAAGTTCTTTTACTGTATCTCTTGAATTATCCATTGCAAAACTATATTTATTTCCTCTCTATAACTCTAATAATCTTAGCCTTAAATCATTAAGTGCATTTTTAGTAGCCCTAAGCCTAATCTCTTCTCTGTTTCCATGTAGTATATATTTATTTACTGTAGTTTTTCCATTTATATAAATTCCTATATAAACAAGTCCTACAGGTTTATCACTCGTTCCTCCTTCTGGGCCAGCTATTCCAGTGGTTGATATTGCTACATTAGTATTAAAATTTTTCGCAATCCCTTTTGCCATCTCTCTAGCAGTTTCTTCACTAACAGCTCCGTATTCTTCTAATGTATTAGGATTTACTCCCAATCTATTTATTTTTGATTCATTAGAATATGTAACACATCCTTCCATAAATACAGAAGATATACCCGGATAATTTATAAGTGTCGCACTAACAAGTCCTCCTGTACAAGACTCAGCTGTAGATATTGTTAGCTTCTTTTCTATTAGCATTTTTGAAACAACTGTTTCCATTGATATATTATCTTGTGCATAAATAAACTTTCCAACTCTATCTTTTATTTTTTCAATTATCGGCTCAATCATATTATTTGCATTTTCTTCATTATCGGATTTAGCAGTTATTCGCAATCTTAATTCCATATTTGATATGTATGGAGCTATTGTAGGATTATTTTGTTCATTTATTATATCTATTATTTTAGATTCTAGCACAGCTTCTCCTATACCAAATAACTTTAATGTTCTTGATACTAATATTTCATTACTCATATCTTTTAAATATGGCTTAACTTCATCTTCAAACATAAGCTTCATTTCCTTAGGGGGTCCTGGAAGTATTATTATATACTTATTATCTTTTTTTAATATCGCACCTGGAGCCGTTCCATTTTTATTTTTTAGTATTATTGCACCTTTCGGAAAGTATGCTTGTTTTTTATTATTTTCAGTCATTTCTATTCCTAATTTATAAAAAAATTCCTCTATTTTTTCTAATGAATTTTTATCTATTTCCATCTTTTGATTAAAAACCTTACATGCAACTTCTTTAGTTATGTCATCATTAGTAGGCCCTAGTCCACCTGTTGTTATTATTATATCACTTCTTTTTAATCCTTCTTCAAATGCATTTATAAGCCTATCTTCATTATCCCCTACACTACTTTGATAATATACATCTATTCCGAGTAATGCCAACTCTTTAGCCAAATATGTAGCATTTGTATTTACAATATCCCCTAAAATTATTTCAGTTCCTACCGAAATTATTTCAGCGTTCATACTTATCACCTCATAGTTATAATTTTAAACTTTTTTTATAAATTTAATGTAATAAAATCATATTTTTTATTTGTATATAGATGTCTTAATTATAAATCATCTCTCTTTAAATATTTATAAATATTATTAGTCTAGTTTATTTTTATGAGTTATAATATATATAGTTTTATACATGAACTATAATAGTTTAAATTCTAATACTAGATAATACATATTTCAATATTTATATTATAGTTTATAATTTATAGGAGGGGGTTTATTATCAAAAAGTTTGCTTATATATGTTTAATTTTAGTACCAATCGGAATTTTTTTTATAGGTAAATATAAACTTAATGAGTGTATTCAAAATTCAAATTATAGTGATGAATATACGAAAGTTGATTCAACTCCTACATTTTCTTATTCTACTATTCCAGAAGATGTAAAAGAAAAAATGCTAGGACTTTCTATGCCTGAGGATGTACCTATAGATTTTGATGAGCTTAGTTATTTAACTTTAAGTTATTATGGCTTTGATGGAAATACTCATGTTGGTGAAATGATTATCAATAAAGAAGTTGCATCCGAAGTTGTTGATATATTTAAAGAAATCTATGAAAAAAAGTATCCTATTGATAAAATAAAATTAATAGATGAATACAATGCAGTTGATGAGCTTTCCATGAGTGATAATAATAGCTCTTCTTTTTGTTATAGAACTATAAAAAACACAAATATTGTATCTAATCACGGAAAAGGTCTTGCCATTGATATAAATCCTATTCAAAATCCTCATGTTGTTGGAGATGATATTAGTCCTAAGAATGGTTATAACTTTAAAGATAGAACTAATATTAAGCAGGGTATGATAATAGAAGGTGACGATTTATACAATGCATTTATAAAAAAAGGCTGGACTTGGGGAGGCCACTGGAAAAATCCAGACTATCAACATTTTGAAAAGAAACTAAACTAAAAATTTAAAATATAGGTGATATTATGAATTTAATGACATTAGAAAATATAAGTAAGAGCTATTCAGAAAAAATCTTACTTAAAGATATCTCATTTGGTATTAATGAAGGTGAGAAAATAGGTATTATAGGAGTTAATGGCACAGGTAAATCTACTCTTTTAAAAATTATAGCTGGAGCTGAAGTTCCTGATAATGGTACTATCATAAAAGCTAATAGGGTCAAAGTTGAGTATCTACCTCAAAATCCAGACTATAACGAAGATTTTACAGTTTTACAACAAGTATTTAAAGGTACTTCTAGTGAAATGAAACTTCTACTTGAATACCAAGAAACACTAGATACCTTATCTAAAGATTATAACGATAATTTAAACAGTAAGCTTATATCATTACAAGAAAAAATAGATGCTCTTAACCTTTGGGATTTAGAAAGTGAGGCTAAGACTGTCTTAACTAAACTTGGTATAACTAACTTTAGTCAAAAAGTAAAGGAATTGTCAGGTGGTCAAAGAAAAAGAGTTTCTTTAGCATCTGCACTTATTACTCCATGTGAATTACTAATATTAGATGAACCGACAAACCATTTAGATAATGATACCATTGATTATTTAGAGGAATATCTAAATTCAAGACGTGGCTCTCTAATTATGATAACTCATGATAGATACTTCTTAGATAGAGTTTCTAATAGAATCATAGAACTTGATAAGGGTAGATTATTTAGCTATGATGGTAACTACTCTACATTCTTAGAAAAGAAAATGGAGCGATTAGCCCTTGAATCTAGTATGGAGGAAAAGAGACAAAATTTAATAAGAAAAGAACTAGCTTGGGTAAAACGTGGCGCTAAAGCCCGTACTACAAAACAAAAAGCTAGACTTCAAAGATTTGATGAATTACTAAATAAAGATACTTATACTCCAGATGAAAAGATGGATATATCTGTTGGATCTACAAGACTTGGTAAAAAAATAATTGAAATGCATCATATATCTAAAAAATTTGATGATAAAGTTCTTATTGATGATTTAGATTATACTATAGCTCGTACTGATAGAATTGGTATTATAGGTAAAAATGGTATGGGTAAATCTACTCTTATTAAAATATTAAACGGAGAAATTTTACCAGATAGTGGTAATATAGAAATCGGCGAAACAGTCAAAATAAGTTGTTTTAGCCAAGATGATTCACATATGCATCCTGATATGAGAGCTATAGACTATGTAAAAGAAGCTAGTGATTATATAGAAACAGCTGATGGAGCTAAAATATCAGCTTCTCAAATGTGTGAAAAATTCTTATTTAATTCTACTATGCAATATAGCTTTATAGGTAATTTATCAGGTGGTGAAAGACGTAGACTTCACCTACTTAGGACTTTAATGCTTGCTCCTAATGTACTTTTACTTGATGAGCCTACAAATGATTTAGATATAGCTACACTTAACATACTAGAAGATTATCTAGATGAGTTTAATGGAATAGTAATAACAGTATCTCATGATAGATATTTCTTAGATAGAATATGCAACAAAATATTTGCATATGAAGGAATTGGTAAAATCCATATATTTACTGGAAATTATAGTGATTACAGTATATATAGAGAAATCCAGGGTATTGAATTTAAAGAAGAGGTTAAAGAATCTCCTGAGAAAACACCTTTAAAAAAAGAAAAACCTAAACCAAGTAAAAAGCTTAAATTTACTTATAATGAGCAACGCGAATTTGAAACTATTGATAGCGATATAGAAAAACTTGAACAAAAAATAGAAAAACTTGAAAATGATTCTATTAAATTCGCAACTGATTTTGTCAAACTTCAAGAAATACTTAATGAAAAAACTAATTCCGAGGCTGAACTTGAACACAAGTACGAAAGATGGGAATATTTAAACAACTTAGCTGAGGAAATTGAAAATTCTAAGAATTAAGAGTTATCCATTGGATAACTCTTCTTTAATATAAATTTATATCTTATCGATTATATCAAAACTATATATAATATGATCAATTACATCTTCATAGATAGGTTCTAAATACTTATCTACCATTACTCTCAAGTCATAGACTCCTCTTTTTCCTTTAGATACAAATATATAATCGCAAGTTCCATCTATGCCTTCCCCACATATAAGCTTTCCTTCACAATTTCCATTATTAAAATTCACAGACTCTATACATCCCATATTATTTGCTACTCTTTCTAAATCTACACAATAAGACATATTTTCTGGTATTTCAATTAAAAAAACCTGCATCTTTATATTAAATATAACATCTCCATCAAAACTATCTATAGCTACTGCATCAAAACAATTTTTATTTTTAGGGTCTAATTTAATCCAATCTTTTGGGATATCTATCGTAAATCCTAAGTCACTTATTTTATTTTCAAACTCCATATTAATCTCTTTATTTAAATTCTTATTTTCTTTATATCTAAGTTCTCTTAATGGAAGTCCTGCTCTCTTAAATCCATTTTTATACGCTTTCATAAGATACTCTTTAGCTTTAGCTATATCTTTGTCTATTCCTAATCCTTCTTTAAACAACCTTCCTAATTCATATTGAGCTTGAGAGTTGTCATTATTGGCACATCTTGTTAAATATATAATTGCATTTTCATAATCTTCATCCTCTAAAAGCTCTAATCCTCTATCAAAATCGTTAGTACTATGCCCTTGATTTTTTAATGTTTTTCTAATTATTTCTTGTTGAAACTTAAGTTCTTTTGCTCTTTTCTGTTCATTAAACATTTCTCTAAATATCTCATTTATAGCCATATACTCACCCCATAAATGTTTACTTTACACTATTATTTTATTTTTAAATTTAATTTATGTTACGAAATACTTTCTATTAAATTCCCCTTAATATTTTAATTACTTACTTTAATCTAAACTTTCAAATAATTTAAATATATAGTTGACTTTTATCTAAAGTTAATTTAATATATTAGAAAAGTTAATATATTAAATTCAGTGATAAAGAGAGTAAATTAAGTGGATTTTATAGAGAGCCAAGGATGGTGGAAGCTTGGTAATGAAATTTAATCGAAGAGAGCTTTTGAGAATGTTACCTGAAACTAAGTATGGTAACAGGCTATCTAGCCTTAACAGATTTGAGTGAATAAATCATATTTATATGTTTTATTAATTAGAGTGGTAACGCGGATATTTCGTCTCTTGGTTTTTAACCAAGAGACTTTTTTATTATAAATTTTTACTAATATTCAACACAAGGGAGGAATGTTTATGGAAAAACACATTATGTCAACAAATGAAAACCAAAGTAAGAACTTATTTAAATTTTTAATACCATCATTACTTGGACTATTATTATTTGTAATACCACTTCCATATGGTAATTTATTTAAACTTGATGGTTTATCTCCTATTAATATAGGAATCGGATTTTTAGCAGAATTAATAAAAATAATTGCTGCTGACTATCTTATTAATATCGCTTTAGTTGTTATACTTGCATCTGCTATATTGTCAGTTATTAGTAAATTCATAAATATAAAAAATGAATTTCTAAATAATATTTTAAATGTGTCTCCACTATGGCTGACATTTAGACTATTAGGTGCACTATTTATATTTATGACTGTATTTAAAGTCGGACCTGAAATTATACATTCAGAACTTACTGGTGAAGTTGTTCTTGGTTTATTACCTAGTTTACTTGCAATATTTTTAGTATCTGGATTTTTATTACCATTAGTTGTTGATTTTGGGCTTATGGATTTACTTGGAACTTTAATATCTAAGTATATGTATAAGTTATTTAAAGTTCCTGGTCGTGCTGCTATAGATGCAATTTCATCTTGGCTTGGAGATGGGACTTTAGGAATCATGATTACTGATACCCAATATAAACAAGGTTTTTATACAGCTAAAGAAGCATGTATAATTTCGGTTTGTTTCTCTTTAGTTTCTCTACCGTTCTCAACAGTTATAGCGGATCAACTAGGATTTATGACAATGTTTGTTCCATTTTATTTAACAGTATGTCTTGCATCATTAGTTTGTGCTTTAATTATGCCTCGTATATATCCGTTAAATAAATTTAAAGATTCTACATATAACAATGTTGAACATTTAAAAGAAGAATTAGTTCCATCAGGAACTAACCTATTTAGCTTTGGTCTAAAAAAGGCAATAAATAGAGCTTCTACTGCTCCATCTTTTAAAGATATTATGATAAATGGATGCAAAACTGTAATAGATATGTATTTAGCACTTTTACCACTTGTTATGGCTTGGGGTACCCTAGCTTTAATAGTTGCAGAATTTACTCCATTTTTCAATATTATATCGATACCAGTAGTATTTATACTTAAATTATTAGGAATACCTAATGCAACAGCCGCTGCTCCTGCTGTATTGGTAGGATTTACAGATATGTTTTTACCATCAATAATGGTATCTGGAAATGAAATAAGCCAAATAACACAATTTATAATAGGTACATTGTCTATAACTCAATTAATATACTTAACTGAGACTGGAGCAGTTATATTAAAATCAGATATTCCACTTAAATTAAAAGACTTATTTATATTATTTATAGTGCGTACATTAATATCACTACCTGTAATAACAATTGTTGCAAAATTAATATTTAGCCTATAATTAAGAAGTTATTTCTATATATATATAGAAATAACTTCTTCTGTCTTTACAGAAGTATTGACTTTATAAATTTTATTATGTAAAATTTTAAATAAAATATGTATTGGGAGTGTTTATAGATGAATAATTTGCTAAATGAATTAAATTCTTTAAAAAATAACTTAGATAATTTACCTACAATAAATTTATCTGATTTAAATTTAAATAATACAGATTTATTTATAGTTGATATTAATAATGGATTTGCAAAAGGGGGAGCTCTTTATTCTCCTAGAATAGAAAGTCTTATAAATCCTATCGTTAAATTTACAAAATCGGTATCAAAAGACATAAGAAGTATAATAGCTTTTACAGATTACCATACAAAAGAATCTATAGAACTTTTAAGTTATCCCGCTCATTGTATTGAAGATACCATTGAGTGTGAAATAGTTGATGAACTTAAATCTATAGATAATATAAAAATTGTTAAGAAAAATTCAACTAATGGTTTTTTTGCATTAGATAATTTAAATTTTGATAATACAGATAATATAATTATCATCGGAGATTGTACTGATATATGCATATATCAATTAGCTATAACTCTGAAATCTTACTTTAATCAAAACAATATAAATAAACATATTATCGTTCCAGTAAACTTAGTCGATACATACAATATAGATAATGTTCATCCTGCTGAATTATTAAATATAGTATTTTTAAATAGTATGATACAAAATGGAATTGAAGTTGTTAAAGAAATAAAATAATAAAAAAATCCATCTCAGATGCTATCATGAGATGGATTTTTCATTAATAATCATATCCTGTGTAATTTTCACATAATACTACTTTTATTTTTTTATTAAACATATTTTTATATGCTAATAAAAATTCATTAAGTTCTGCATCCATAAGATTTATTTTCTTACTACTAAGAAGCATAATCTTCTCTTGGTCTATAACTATTTCAATATCATTTACATCATTTTTTATATAAGTAGTTATACAACTTTTAGGAGTTATTTTACTTCCATACTTTTCATAAAATCCTGCACTTTTTTTAATAGATTCTAAGTTTTCACTACTTATATTATTTAAATCTATATTATTAATTCCTGCAATTGAAGGGTCTATTCCAAAACTTTTAAGTTGCTTTTCTACTTCCTCAGAATCCATCCCATATCTTTCCATGAATTTTTTTTGTATATTCATAAATTTCTCTTGAGATATATTATTATCTTTCATGTAATCAAAAATTTTTCTCGAAAATTCAGCCATAGTCATACTTCCATCCATGACAGAGAAGTATAAATTATATATATATTGTTCAAACTTATCAACATCTGAATCTTTTACTTTATTTTTTAAATCATTAAAATCAATTATTCTATCGTCAGACATGTTTTATTCCTCCTAGCTAAAATTCTACTTATTTAAAATTATATCATACTTGTATTAATTAGATTTATATATTTTTATAATAATACTATTATTTACTCTATTATTTTTTATATTTCTTAATTTAGTTATGTCTTTATGCTAAAATTTTATATTTTAATGACTAAATTTAACTAAATATATAGATTATTAACTATATATATAATATAATTATACATATACTTTTGGAGGTTTATAGACATGGAAATTAAAAGATTTGAAACTACAGAGAGAATGAGTAAGGTTGTTCTTCATAACAATACATTATATTTATGTGGACAAACTCATGATGAAGGTGCTGTTAAAGAACAAACAGCCGCTATCTTATCTAAAATAGAAAATTTATTAAATCAATATGGTTCTGATAAAAACCATATATTATCAGCTACTATATACTTAAAAGATATCGATGCAGATTTTAAAGATATGAATTCAGTTTGGGATGCTTGGGTTGAAGGAGGATTTGCCCCTGCTAGAGCATGTGTTGAAGCTAAAATGGCTAGAGAATGTTTATTAGTTGAAATAAGCATCATTGCAGCAGTTAAATAGTACTACTAAAATAGTAAGATATTTTTATCTTACTATTTTAGTATATTTTATTGTGCGATTTATTTATTTTTTTATAATTTTATGATAAAATAATTAATATATTTTGATTTGATTAAATATAAATGTTAATATAAAACTTGTACATAATAAGTAATAGATACAAAGATTCTTTTAATTTTAATCAAAATAACGATAATGAATAAGTAATTATCAAGATTAGGAGGAACAATATGGGATTCACAAACAAATTTGCAGAATCTTTCGCTAGATCAAAAACAATGACTGGTCCAGAGAGAAAAGCTAATGAAATAATGGGAAAATTACTTTTAAAGAAAGCTATAGTTCCTATTATTTTAATGGTTGTTGTATTAATAGCTGGAATAATCACTAAAACATCAGGTTGGATTACATTAGTAGTAAATATATTAATAGCTATTGGAACTTATTTCTACATAAAAAATAGTAGTAAAAAATACCAAAACTTTAAGCCTTATGTAGGTAACTTAATCAATCTTGAGAAAAAAGGTAAAAATGAATACATTGCTATAATAAAACAAGGAAAACTTCCTGTTAAATTACAAATAGCTTATGGTGGAGAAGATTTCGAAAACCTTAAGAAAAATCAAATGGTTCAAATTAGTTACAACCCAGATGCTAAAATAGCTATATTAATTAACAAACAATAAACTTCTACTTAAAAGTAGAAGTTTTTTTATTTATTAAGAACATATTTTTTATAAATTTTTAGAGCCTTAGCAAGCTGATCTGGACAAGATGTTCTTCTGTTTTTACAAGGTATATCCTCAAACTCTTTAATTATTTCATCTATCGATTTTCCTTCTATTAAATGTTTTATACCAATTAAATTACCGCTACACCCACCTTCAAATATAACATCTTTTAATATCTCACCTTCTATGTCCATTAAAATAGACTTTGAACATACACCTTTTGTATAATATCTGTACATATCCTCTACCCTCACATCATTATTTTAATTTAAAATGTATTACTACTAATTATTTTCGTATATAATAATATATATTATATAAAATATTTAATATTTCATATTTGATAAATTTTAATATTGTATACTATAAAATTTATTATCTAATAAAACTATGAAAGGATATATTATAATGATAAATACTAAGTTCATAGATAACTATTTTAAGTTTTTATTTCTCTCTTTCTGGCCAATAATTGGGTATGAATTAATTTTTGTTTCTGATCCATTTATAAAATTTATTTTAGTAACATTATATTGTATTGTAACTTTAATTTACATAGCACTTATCATATTTTTTAAGGATAATAATATAAAATCTATAACTATATATTATAGAATAAGTACTCTAACTGCATTTATTTTTACATTATTTAGCTTATTACTATTTCCTACTAGTCTATTCTTTCTAGCATTGAAAGTGATTTTTGTATTTATATATCTGTATTTATCATATATTAAGCTATTTAAATACAAAATAGAAGAAGGCCTTGTAGGAATACTCGCATCCTTGTTACTTTTAGTTATAATATTTAGATATTAATACATAACTTTTAGTTTAGTGGAAATATTAGACATATATGCTTTTTTCTGATATTATTTATATTAAAATATAATATTAATAAACTAAAGGAGTTACTATTATGGAAAAAAAAGTTTTAGCTACAGTTGGAGAAAAAGAAATAACTAATTTAGACGTTGAAAGTGCTTTAAAAAGCTTAGATCCATATCAAGCTATGCATTTTCAAACTGAAGAAGGTAAAAAACATCTATTAGAAGATTTAGTTAATCAAGAATTATTCTATATGCAAGCTAAAGAAGATCAACTACATAATGATGAAGATTTCAAAGCTGAAATGAAAAAAATTGAAGAAAATATGTTAAAGCAATACGCTATAAACAAAGTTTTATCTAATGTTACATTAACTGAAGAAGAAAAGAAAGCTTTCTTTGAAGCTAATAAGGCTAAATTTAACAAGCCTGAATCAGCATCTGCTAAGCACATATTAGTAGATTCAGAAGAATTAGCTAATGATATATTAAATAAAATAAATAACAATGAAATGACTTTTGAAGCTGCTGCATCAGCTCACTCTACTTGCCCATCTAAAGATGCTGGTGGAGATTTAGGTACTTTCACTAGAGGTCAAATGGTTCCAGAATTTGAAGAAGCTGTATTCAATATGAAAAACGGTGAAGTATCTGGACCTGTTAAAACTCAATTCGGATATCACTTAATAAAATTAGAAAATATACAAGCTGGTGGAGAATCTGAATACGAAGAAGTTAAAAACGAAATAGAAAAAAGTTTAATGTATCAAAAGCAAAGTGAAGCTTATAGTAAAGAGTTAAATAACTTAAAATCTAAATACAACGATACTGTTAAATACCATGATTAATAATAAAAGCCTAGTTATATAACTAGGCTTTTATTTTATCGTAACAATATTCAATAATATCTCTTCTTTTAATTATACCTATAAATGTATCTTTATCATCTACAACTGGAACAAAATTTTGATTCATAGACTTTGATATTAAGTCTTCTATATTAGCATCTATAGACACAGGCCTATTATCTTTTCTTCTCTTAACATCTGTTATTGGGACATCTTCTATAGATTTTAAATCTAGAGAAAATTCATTTTTTAAAGTCCATAGTAAGTCCCCTTCAGTAATTGTCCCAACATACTTCCCATCTTTGTTTATAATTGGAATAGATGAATATCTATGATACTCCATCTTCTCTAAAGCTTGCCTCATTGTGTAGTCTTCGTATATGTATGCCACTTCACTTTTTGGTGTTAAAAAAAATAATATATTCACTATTTGTACCTCCATATACTCATATATAATATATGCTAATTGAATTTTTAATCCATATGGTATATTCAAATATCTTTTCTAACTTAATTTTAACATATTTAGTGCTATTTTTAAATTTAAATATATTTAAATAAAAATTTACTCAAATTAAAAAAGCCGCTTATAGGCGGCTGTGTTTCACATATTACTAGAATTACTAATATATATGAACTTTAGATTATAATCTAACTACGTTAGCAGCTTGAGGACCTTTAGCTCCTTCAACTACGTCGAATTGAACTGATTGTCCTTCTTCTAAAGACTTGTATCCTTCACCAGTTATAGCTGAGAAATGTACGAAAACATCTCCTTCACCTTCTACAGATATAAATCCAAATCCTTTTTCGTTGTTAAACCATTTAACTACACCAGTTTTCATTGATAAATCCTCCTAAAAAAAACACAATTATTTAGCTACAAATATTGTAACCTTATTACTACTTTATCATACATATATATCTTTGTCAAATATTAATTAATTTATAACATATATTGAGATTTAGTAATGAACTCTTATTAAGTGGAACCTTATAGCTTTATTACTCCAACCTAAATCCCATGGTACTAGTAGTCTATCCGTATTATGGCAAGTTACTAAAGGATATCCTTTAGAGTCTACTCCTGTTACAGTAGATACATGAGTTATCCTTCCACCCTTTTCATATGCCACAAAATCCCCTGGTCTTAAATTATAAGATTCTTTGTATGTCTCTTCATATGAACCTTTACTAATTAAACTACCTCTACCACTATTTAATATATAGTTTTTAAATCCTTGTGCATTCACCCAAGCCTTCGTTCCATTACGGTTATCATAATTCCATATAGAATTTTTCTTAAATCTTCCACTCTCATACATTATTTGAGATGCAAAGTTTGCACAATCGCCTCCGTCTGGATTAAAATTTTTATACTCTTTGTTAAACTTAAATTCATATTCATCTTCAGTTGAAACTCCGCAATATCTATGAGCATAATCTATAGCCTTTTCTTGTTCTTGTGTCAACTGAATATCAGGTTTTTGCTGAGATAATATATAGCTTCTTATATCATCAGATTTAATATTTTCTAAATTTAAAGAATCTGCAAATGGATCTGTATACCATTCTTTAGTTATGATATATTGATTATCTTTTATTTTTACATTTAAATAATGTTCTGTACCGATTCTAAATATATTTTTTACATCTTTTTCATTTTCATAAGAATAGCTATAATCTGTAGCAACGTTACATATTATTCCATATAAATCATCTTCTTTTTCTTTTACTTTTCTTATTTTTACTTCAGTCTTTATTTCGTTAAAAGTTACCCCTTGCTTACTAGACCAATTTTTTAAATATTTCATTTTTTCTACTTCATGTTCATAGGCCCAAAGCCCTGTCCTTTTCTCAATATCATAAAGTTCCTTTAATATTTCTTCATTTTGTTCTAATATTGCTTTATTTCTATAATCAAATAGATTCTCTAAAAGAAGTTGATATTGCTGTTTCATTTGATCATCTTCATCTATCTTTATAGCTTCTATTTCACTTCCTCTTGAATTTAATTTTGATACCACTAAACCCAAACCTAAAAATAAAATTAAACATAAAGACATAACTATAATTTTAATGTATTTATTGTTAGATTTAAACCTACTCAAAATCACACCTCCTGATAAATAGTGCATCTATTGCCTATTATAAATTCTTTTTTATTTTCTATTATTATGTCCAAATAAATTTATAAAATAAATAACTATTTTTCATTTAGTTTATATTTTTTACATATATATTGTATAATTATATATATACATAAATTACATATAATTTCTTTAGAATTTACGGAGGTGCTATATAATTTGAAAAAAATAGCTGCAATAAATGATTTGTCAGGAATCGGTAGATGTTCATTATCAGTTGCTTTACCTATAATATCAGCATTAAAAATTCAGTGCTGTCCTTTTCCAACATCTATACTTTCTAGTCAGACAGGCTATCCTAAATTTACCTTTTTAGACTTAACTAATGAAATGACTAATTATTATAAAGTATGGAAAGATTTAAATGTAAATTTTGATTGTATATATAGCGGCTTTTTAGGATCTATAGCTCAAATAGATATTGTTTCTAATTTTATAAAAGAGAATCCTAATGCTTTTGTTGTTGTAGACCCAATAATGGGAGATAATGGAGCATTATATCCTATATTTAATGAAGAATCATGTCTTAAAATTAAAGAGCTAGTTAAATTATCTAACTTAACTACTCCTAACTTAACAGAGGCATGCTTTTTGACTGGAAGAGATATAACTAAACATGATTTTACACGTAATGAAATTATAGAAATAGCTAAAGATATTTCTAAATTAGGGCCTGACAAAGTTATAATAACTGGAATACTAGAAGGAGATAGTATTTCAAATATGGCATACGATAAAACTACTGATGAAATATTTTTTACATCTATAAAATATAATCACTGCTCTTATAGTGGAACAGGTGACATATTTACCTCTATACTCTGTGCTATGATATGTAGAGGATTTGATTTAGTATATTGTGTTAATACTGCAACTAATTATATATATAAAGTAGTTGAGTATAGTGCTAAGTTTAATAATGATAGAAACGATGGCATAAGATTTGAACAGTTTTTAAGCGATTTAACAAAAATTTAGGAGGTCATAAAGACCTCCTTTTCCACGATGATATTTCTTTCAAAGTCTTATTTAATACTATATATATTATTAATTTTAACTTAGTTTTGATACACTTTTATCAACATTTAAATATAATTATGTATATTTATATTTCTATATATTAATTATAGTCTATTACAAGCCTTAATATTATAAACTATAATATAGAATTTTATAAGGAGGACTGTTATATGAACATAAATCAATTCTCAAAAGAGGTAGCATCATTTATAAAAAATACAGATGAATTCAAAGCTATGAATAAAAGCAAATTGGAATTAGATAAAAACAGAAACTTAAAAAGGCAATTTGATATGTATATTAATAAAAAAAATAACCTATATTCAAATTACTCGTTAGAAGATGCTTCTAAAAAGGTTAATCAATTAAATAGAGATTATAACGATTTTTTTAATTTACCTATGGTATCAAATTATATACAAAAAACAAAAGAATTTAATAATATGATGGAAAATTTCTATAAATTAATAGAAAAAGAACTGTTAAAGTAGCTACTAATAGAAATAACTTAATATATCTCTAAAAAAAGAATGCCTATAATAGGCATTCTTTAATTTACTATAGATCCCTTGGTTTCATCATACTTTGCATCATATTTTGCATCATCATATAGTAATTCATCCACATATCATTTACATCTTGATATTGATCCATATAACAATTCATATATGGCATATCTAATGATGGATATTGTTGAGCGAAATCTCCCATACATTGCATTTGATACATATCATACATAGGGCTTACATAAGTTGGACAATCATTCATACATAAATCTTCATTATCTATATATATTATTTCATCCTCGTCTTTCATGTAATTCATATTGCACATATCTTTCATTTTTTTCTTATTATTCATATTGCATTTTGCATCATTTTCTTTTTTGTTAGTAAATTTACATCCACAGTTATATTCTTCATAATTTTTATTACAGCTTGGTTTACATTTATCCATTTTAACATATTTAGGCATTGGCTCATTACATTTTGTTTCTTTCTGATTACATTGATTTAATTTCATATTACATTTATTGATCATATCTTCACATTTATTAGATTTTGCTTCATATTCTTTGATTTTTTCTCCAGCATTTTTATAGCATTGTAATGCTTTCTCATCACATTTCATAGCCTGACAATATAATTCTTTAGCTTTTTCATTATGAACTTGAGCTTTTTCATATAAACATTTAGCTTGTTCACAATTCTCTTGTGCTTGTGCTTGAGTCGCTTCAGCTTGTTTATATAAACATTTAGCTTCTTGGCAAAGATTTTCTGACTTTTCTAGTAATTGTTCAGCTTTGCATTTTGCTGCTTTAGATTCTTTTTCTGCATTTTTAGCTTTCTTCATTAAGTTTTGAGCATCTGCTGCTAACACTTTTGCTGATTCTTCACATTCTTTAGCCTGCTCTAATGTTTCTTCTGCTGCACATTGATGTTCTAATGCTTTTTCAAATAACTCTTCAGCTTTTGAAGCTAAATCTGCACATGTATCCACAAATTTTACTTCACAATCATTACATATAGGTTCTATATATTTTTTTACAGGTTTTTTACAACTATTAACAGGTTTACATGTATTATTAGGTTTACATGTATTTAATAATGAATCATTACACACATCTTGTTGAGGCATACATGAGCATGATGATTTTTTTTTCTTTTTCATAATAAGTCAAAACTCCTTTTGCTGTATTTTTTTCCCCCATAAGAAAAAACTTATGTTACCTAATATAATTATATGATTGAATATAAATGTGGTTACTATTATTTTGCATTATAATGAATTAAAAAATCAGTATTAGATATTTACTAATATCTAATACTGATTTAATTTAAAGATAATAATTCACCTTCATAATATAATTGTACTTTTTCTATCCATTGACCTTTGTACTCTTCTTGAAGTATATTTTCTAATAAAACTTTTAATGTATATTCTCTAATATCTTCATTTAAATAGTCTTCTTTCCAAGATACTCTTTTATTTAAACTATCATCAAACTCTAATAACTCGATTTTTGCGATATCATTTCTATAAATTTTAACCTTCATAGGAAGATTACTAAAGCACTCACTAGAAACAACACTTACTACTTTATTAATCTTATCTTCTAAAGTTGCATTTGCTTCAATTTGTAAATATTTAACTTTCTTATCTTTTTTTATATAATCTTGCATTAAAGTTATAGGTATTTCTACTGTATCAGGTCTCTTCTTAGCTTGTTTATTTTGAATTGGCTTTTCCTCTAGTTTAACTTCTTCATTAATCATCGAATGAGAATTGATTTTAATAGAACTACTTTCCTTTACTCCATTGTATGAAGTACATGCTGTATTAAACAAAGTTAAAAAAATTATAAATAATATTATAGTTAATTTATACATTAGAATACCTCTTTTGCCTTAACTTTTAATATCATTATATCATAATCTATATTTTTTTTCTAAAAATTTAATTAATCTATGATTTTATATAACTTATTATTAGCTTTTCAGTTTCTATTATAGAACTTATATGCGTTCTTTCGTACCCATGTGATGCAAAAATCCCTGGACCAATTAAAGCAAATCTAGCATCCATGCCAGCTTTTAATGCTGCAGTTGCATCTGACCCATAATTTGGATATATATCTAATTTATAATTGATATTATTTTCCTTACATGTATCTACAAGTTTATTTATTAATTCATAATCATAAGGCCCATTTGAATCTTTCGTACATATACAAACATCATACTCAGATGAATTTTGATTTTCCCCTGGACATCCCATATCTACTGCTATAAATTCTACCGTATTGTCTGGAATAAAGCTTGATGCACCATGACCAACTTCTTCATAATTACTGAATAAAAAATTTATATCACATTTAGGTTTTATATCATTTAATTTTATGTATCTTATGACATGCAATATGGCTGCTACAGATGCCTTATCATCTAAATATCTTGATTTTATAAAACCTGATTTAGTTATCCTTGTTCTAGTATCAAATGATACTATATTACCTACTTCTATTCCTAAATTATACACATCTTGAGGTTCACTTACTTGTTCATCTATCACTATTTCATAATTTTTACAATCCCTCTTTAAATCCTTAGCATCATTTCCATCAATATGAATAGAAGGCTTTATAGTTTGCAAAGTTCCCTCATATTTCTTACCATTTCTCGTATGAATAATTACATTTTCTCCTTCTACTGAGTTCATCATATATCCACCTATTTGGTTAATAGATAAACGCGAATTTGACTTTACTTGTGATACTATTGCTCCTAATGTATCTATATGTGCTGAAAATGTTATACTTTTATTTGAATCTTTTCCTTTAATAGTTGCAAGTAAAGCTCCTTTATTAGATATTTTATATTCTAAATTCATATTATCTAATTCTTTCTGTAGGTAATTTAACATATTTTTTGTATATCCTGTTGGACTTGGAATATTTAAAATTTCTTCTAATATTTTTGAATCAAAATAATTATTTTCCATATTCTTCTCCTCTATTTTTAAATAGTATATATATTGTATAAATAAAATATTATATATGATATGAGTAGGATTAATATTATTCTTAGTATATATGAAGCTAAAAATTCTATTTTATTTATAGGAATATTAGTAATTTGTAAATATAAAATATTAGTAGTGATACTTGTACATTTTAATACGCATATTATTCCTATTAATAATTTACTTGTATATCCTATATTTTTGTTTAATAAGTCTATTGCTATTACATCATTAAAAAATCCATTTATTAAAAATCTACTTATTTCATCTATATTATTAAATCTTAAGATCTCTAAAATATAAGAAAAAATAAATTTTAAATTATATACAATATCCATATTATTTATTATTATATTTCCTAAATACATTATTAGTACTAAATTAGGAATTACGCTAATTATTATATGTATTGATTCTTCAAAATTTCTTATTATGGATTTAAATACGTTTATATCTTCTTTATTCTGAATATGCTTTTTTATAGAATTGATTAATTTATCATTTTTAAAATATGACTCTTTGTAACTCGTCTTTATATAGTATGATTTTTTCTTTTTATTTATTGGGTACATTCTGCATAATATAGTATTGACTAAAAATAATATAAAAATAGATAAAATAAAAAAGTTTATCTTGTTTAGATTAAGTTCTTCTGATATATAATTACTAATTGAAATTGAAGCTATAGAAAAGTTTAATAATATAGTACACGCTTCCCTTTGTCTTATTCTCCCTTTCTTATACAATAGGTTGGTCATAAAATAACCACAAAAATAATCATTAAATATATACATAATTATATTTAATACGCTTTTACCACTTAAATTGAATAATTTTTTCATTGATTTATGACAATATGCCTCTACTATATCTAAAAGACCGAAATCTAATATAAATGTTATAAATATAGCACTTAACGGCAATAATGTAATTAAATTTAATATAGTTTCCTCTAGTATTAAAGATATATTATCATCTAATAATACTATTGAGTATTTATCATAAAATATATTTATTACTATAAATATACTAAAGATGCTAAAGTATGAATATATTTTCTTTAAATTACTTTTATGGTTTACTAATAACGATTTAATAATTCCTATTGTTATATATATTATTGTGCAAAGTTGCAACAAACCTCTATAATTTACTTGTAGTCTATATGCAATATGATGTAGTATAGTTTTCGTCTGATTATCTACAGTAACAGGTATAAAAAATATTATTATCCCTATTGTAGAATAGATTACAATCTTCACTATCTCAAAAAAATTTTTCATTTTTATATCTTTTGATTCAATCTCTTTAGATATATTCTCCATACACCCCACCTCTTAATATATTTTTCAACCTTAAATAAATATTTCCTTTATTTTAATAATAACTTTCATTACTATTGCTTAAAACCTTCTGTAGCGGTATAATACTATAAATTAACATATTTAAAAATTTAAGGAGAATGGTCAATGAGCATTAATAATAAAACAATATTAATCCTTACCGCTCAATTTGGAGCAGGTCATATAAGCGCTGCAAAGGCTATAAAGGATTATATTCTTGAAAAATATAGTGATTCAAATATACTTATTGAAAATTTTATAGATGCTAGCCTGCCTATTATGAATAAGCCTATGGTTAAATTTTATGAAAATAATACTAAGTATACACCTGGATTATACAATTACTATTATTATTTTAAAAAATCTTTTGACCCTAGACATGATATATCACATAAATTATATACACCTAAACTTATAGAATACATACTTAAAGTTAATCCTGATTTAATTATATCTACATTCCCACTTGCGGCTGCTTGTGTCTATAATTTTAAAGAAAAGTACAATCATATAAATATCCCTACATTAACTGTTATAACCGATGTTGTAGATAGTTTAGAATGGGTTTACCCTAATACAGATATGTACTTTGTTCCTTCGTGCGAAATAAAAAATAGATTTGTGCAAAAAGGTATACATCCTAGTAAAATCAAAGTAACTGGCGTACCAATCAGTAAAAACTTTAATGTTAATAGCAAAGATATAACCTCAGGAAAATATAAATTATTATTACTAGGTGGTGGTAGAGGTTTATTTGATGTAAGCGAAGAGTTTATGTATTGGATAGATAACTTTATTGAAAATTATAAAGAAAATTTAGAGATTACAATAGTTACAGGTAGTAACTCTAAATTATATAGCAATCTTACAGAAAAAAAGCCACTTAATAACATTAAAGTTTTAGGCTTTATAAATAACATGTATGAACTATTAGAAGAAAGTGACTTGATAATAACAAAACCTGGAGGTGCTACTTTATTCGAGGCTATATATGCTAATACGCCTGTTATAGTTAAATCTCCTAAAGTAGGTCAAGAAATAGAAAATGCGAAATTCATAATCGATAAAGGAATTGGTCTAATTTATAATGATGAAAAAGATTTAGAAGATATATTTACTAAAATAGTTGATGAGAAATTTGAACCATTAATAGTTTTTATGAAAGATAATATGAGTGAATTTAGAAAATCAATACATCCGGATAAAATCTGTGAATATATATCTGAAATAATAAATAACAAGAGCTAAACTCTTGTTATTTATTCATATTTTTATATTGTTCTATATCTATTACTATTCCATTTATGAATGATTTTTTTGTTTCAACTATTTCCTTTTTTGTTGTTGTATTAGTCTTTAACTTAGACATAAGTTTAGACACCATATACATTTCCCCTAAGATAAATACTATATTAAGTGCTACTTGTATCATATAATTCTTTTCATAACTTTCAAATCCAAATATATATATTGAAAATACTCTTATAAATATTAAGATTACTAAATGCATTGTAAATAATAAAGATAAATTTCTAAAATCATATGTTAAATTAAATTTTTTTATATTATTAAATACTCTTAAATTATTTTCATTATTACATCTTCTTATATCTATATATATCTGTCTAAATATATTTTTATTTAATATTAGTGGCAACACAATAATTAGGGTCAATACTATCATCAAGCATGTATCATATATATACATATCAAAACCCAATTGTACTTTTCGTCTAAATAAAAACATTAAAATATATGTAGTAGAAAATATAATCCCACTTACACTAATTCTAGATTCCTTTTTTTTAGTTATTATAGTATAAATACTCAAAATAAATACTAAAGCTAATAACAAGTATCTAATTATATTATAATTTGCAAATGAAAATAATATTACTGGAGATATTATATATACTATAGAATCATATAATAGCTTATTTTTCAAGCATCCTCCCCCCCTTTAAATTATTGTCTAAATAAATCATTTATATAATTCTACTTTTATAAACTAAATCCTCTTAAACTTTATTTTGTGAGTAGATTAACTTACCCTAGAATATTTATTTTTTCGACTTGTAATCTAGTTTACAACATTTATTGGATTTATATTTTCATTATTTATTATAGTTTCAAAATGAAGGTGATTTCCTGTCGAATTTCCAGTCGTACCTACTTTTGCAATAACTTGTCCGGCTTTAACTATATCCCCTTCTTCTACTATATTTGAATTATTATGTGCATATAAAGTTTCTTTTCCATCAAAGTGTTTTATTTTAATTACATTCCCATATCCATTCATTACTCCTGAGAATGAAACTATACCATCATCACAAGATATTATATCTGTATCTTGTGGGGCTGGTATATCTATACCTTTATGGAAACTCTGTTTACCTGTAATCGGATGAATCCTGTCTCCAAAGGGAGAACTTATTTCTTTATATGATTTAACTGGCCATAGTCCTTTTAAATATTCAGTATTATTTAAACTAAGTTCTTCTTTTTTTTCTTCTTCTATTTGCTTTTCTAATTTAATACTTTCTATAGTATAGTCTTGTAACTTATCTACTAATTCAGATTTCTTTTTTACTAAACTTTCTAACTCAGTTTCTTCTATGTACTCTTTTGATGCGATACTTTCTTGTATAAAGCTTACAGTTACAACTTCTACCTGATTATTATTGTTATTTTCACTTTCTTCTATTAAATTAATTTCATTTTGTAAATTTTCAATTTCTAAGCTTAATTTTTTTTGAATCTCTTTATTTTCAATTAGTAAGTCTATCTTATTTTCTACTTCAATAGCATATACATTAAAATCATCTTTTTTACAAATAGAAAATCCTAAAACTAAACTTACGAATACTATTAAAAAACTTATATATTTTTTCATATTTTTTCACTCCTTTTTTAACCATTTATTAATATTGACATATTTTTTTAATTTTATTACATAATTTTTTTGTACTAACATATTCTTCAAATTTAAATATTATATATTATTAATACATTTTTATTTGTAACTAATATAATTATGGAGGTTTTATAATGGTTAAAATTTATAGTTTATTATTTGGTATTATAGCCTCAGCATCTATATGTTTGTATTCATTTATGTATATACTCAGAGATATTTACTATTATTTTGAAAACAAATCTTTAAGAAGGTTCGTAAATAAACTATTACCATTTTTCTCAAAATACAATTTTTTATTATTAGTTTTAGCTTTAATTAGCTCGCTATTTCATATATTAGGTGTATTCATTAATACTCCTATTTTTAGTACAGGATATGTAGTTTTTTTTATATTACTTATTATTGCTAAATTAACTTTCTTTAGCTCTAGAGGTTCTAATAATAGCTATATATTAAAGATTCTTTCTTATTTACTTTTATTTGCCTTAATTATCCATTACTGTATATAAAGATATCATCTCTAATATATCTTTAATTAAAATTTTATTTTTGCAGTATAAAAAAGAGGACTCCTCCTTATATGAGTGTCCTCTTCTCTTTTTGTTGCTTAATATATATTTTTCTTATATTTTACGTATAATTGTTGTATTTCTTCCATGTTAGCTTTTAATTCTAATTGTAAATTTGAAGCTTTCGCATAATCTTTAGCTTCTAATGCTTCCTTTATTTGAGTAAATAAAGATTTTCTTGTTAATGTATCTTTCATTACATTAAACTTTATATCAGCTATAGAATTCCACATAACTTCATCTAAAGCATCCATATTTTCTTTTTCATGTAATTTTGAATAACTTCTTATGCTATCCATAGCATCATCAATTATCCTATTACTTAATTCTTTTTTCCATTTCTTTATAGCCCCAACCTTAAATGATTCTATTATCGCCTCTGTAAATACATTCCCTTGTTTTAAGGATTCTAACTTATTTTTATACTTTTCAAGATTTTGCATATTTTCGTAAACTGTCGCTGGTGGAACTGAGAATCTTTCATTTCTTTCTTCCATAGTATAGTGCTCAAATACATCATTTTCATCTCTATACATTCTATCTCTTTCTAAATAGAACCCGTCTTCCCCTAGTCCCTTGCTCAATTCTTTTTCAAGGTCTTTAGTTGATAATTTACTTTGCGCACTAGCCTTTATACCATCTAACATAACTTGATAACATCCAGCTAAAACTAAATATGTATTTGATAATGGATTTGGTGATCTTAATTCAAATCTTACAGTTTTAGGATTTTTTATGTCCCTAATTAATCCTACAAGTACTGATCTATTTCTTGATGGTACTTCATAACTATGACCTAATGAAGTTACTGTACAAACAGGTGCTTCAAATCCAGGAACTAGTCTATTAAATCCATCATTTGTAGATGTTACAAATGGATTTAATACTTCATAGTTACGAAGTAATCCCATAAGCGCTCCATATCCTAACTCACTTAAATAATCATTTTTCATATCTTTTGGTGCAAATATATTTACTATTTTTCCGTTCTTAAGCTTTGCACTAGCACCAACATGAGTATGACCTCCACTACCAGCAACTCCATGTATTGGTTTAGCTTTGAATGTAACTTCTAATCCATTTGATGTAAATATATCTTCTATAACTTCTCTTACTATTAATTCACTATCTGCAGCTTGAAGAGGAGATGAAAATTTCCATGATATTTCTAGCTGTTCCATAGCGTGATTAGTCTTCCCATCTATACTTATAGAACTGTTTATTCCTCCAACTTCCTTATGAGCCATTTCTGGATTTACCCCTATATTTTGAAGTGCAATTAAACTTTTCTCTAAACAAGTTCTAATTATACCATGAGTTCTTTTCCAATACTGCTCTTTTAAACTTTGAGATACATATAACTTTTCTAAATCAGCTTTATCTTCTGGAGTATTTACCCAAAATTCTAACTCTGTAGCTGATGTTAATATTATATCTTCTATATCTGATACACTATCTATTCCTATGTTATTTATAACATGAGGATATTTTTCAAATATTTCAAATAATGATGTCTTAAAATACTTTTCTGCTCTTTGTAAAACCCCTCTTGAACATACTTTCTTATTATCATGTATTAAAAATGCTGGTATTCTAAGAGTACCTATTGGTAAATTTAATTCACTATCTATATGTTCCATATTATAATCTACATACCACTTACAATCTGAATCTGGCTTTAGATCTACTTTTGCATTATTTAAAGTAGCTATATTGTAAAGTTCAACACTTGAACCATCTGTTTGAACTGCTGATTCTAAAAAGTCATTTATATCTTCTAAGAATAACTCTACAGGTATTTTTTCATCAGTTGCATTTCCACCTAAATCTATACCCATAAGTGATACAAATTTTATTTGTGGATTTGACTTTAAGATTTCTTTTAAATCTTTTTCATTATGTTTTTCTTTTTCTACCGTATATAATAAACCTTTCATACTGTCACTCCCCTAATTTATAATATCGTATTTTTTTTATTATTTTAATATTTTAATTCGTGTTTTTATTTATACTCATTATATATTAGATATATAAAGTTCGCAATATTTTTATTTTATATAAATACTTATATTTAAAAGTTTAACTTTTATATAAATATAGGGTATACTAAAAATACAAAAATATTTTGGTATACTAAACAATATAGTTATTAATTATATACTTTTTGTAATATAAATTTAATATATTAGTTACTTAATTTAGGAGAGAATTATTATGGAATATGTAGTTTTCGATTTAGAGTTTAATCAAGGATTTGATAAAGCTCTTAATAAAACAGTATCTAATGAAAAATGTCCCTTTGAAATAATTCAAATAGGCGCTATAAAATTAGATTCTCATTTTAATATAATAGATACTTTTAATAGCTATGTTAAACCACAGCTATATAAATCTATTCATCCTTTTGTAGGCAAAATGACTGGAATAAAATCTGAAGATGTTATAGATGCACCTTCATTTCCTCAAGTATATAAAGATTTTAAAAAATTTGTATCTTCAAAGAAAAATACAGTTCTTTGTGTGTGGGGGACTGGAGATTTAAAAGAGTTATTTAGAAATATAGCTTATTATGATTTACCTTATAAAACTCTTACAAAATCATATATAAATATTCAACACTATGCATCTATATACTTTAATAATCCAGCTGGCAAAAGTATCGGTCTTCAAAATGCTATACAAATATTAAATTTAGACCAGGATAAATCTTATCATAATGCTTTAAATGATGCTTATTATACAGCTCAAGTATTTATAAGAATTTATAATCCAAGTATAGTACCTGATGTTTATATGTATACTACTGTCAAATCATCTTCATCAAAAAGAAATAATAAAAAGCAAATTAATTATGATAAGCTATTTGCTGAATTTGCTAAAATTCTTCAAAGAGATTTAACCAAAGAAGAAAAAAAAATAATAGATTTAGCCTATAAGATGGGGAAAACCAACCAGTTTTTAACTGAATCAACCATATATAAAAAAAGATAGACAAATTCATTGTCTATCTTTTTTTAATTATATGTTTATAAATATCATCTTTATAGCTTCATATTGTGCAAACTCTACACTTACAATTCCTTTATTATCTTCTCGAGAGTGTATAGTACTTCCTATATATACATCACCCTCACAAAAATCATCACATTCTCTTTCTAAAAATTCTATAAGATCATGTACTTTTATTGAGTTTTGCTCTGACTTCAATAAAGATATACTATTAATTTCATGATTTTTATATATTGATTCTATACCATATAAAAGGTTGTCCTCTTTTATGTATACAACTTCCCCACCTAATTCTTTTCCTTTTATTAATTTATTTTTAAAATCTAATAAGTTCATTAATAAATATACCCCCTAATAATAAAATATTTAATCATTTTATATATTATATTATCCTTCAGTATATTTTATTATTAATTTTTAGGTATTCTGATATAAATTAATATTATTTTAAAACTAATTCAACGGGGCAGTGATCTGATCCTAATATTTCAGTATGTATATCCGCACTAACCAATCTATCTTTTAATTTTTCAGATGCTAAGAAATAATCAATTCTCCATCCTGAATTATTTTTTCTTGCATTGAATCTATATGACCACCAAGAATATATACCTTCTTTATCTGGATTAAAATGCCTGTATGTATCGATAAATCCATTATCTAATAGAATAGTTAATTTTTCTCTCTCTTCATCTGTAAATCCTGCATTTTTTCTATTTGTTTTAGGATTTTTTAAGTCTATTTCTTTGTGAGCTACATTTAGGTCACCACAAACTATTACAGGCTTTATACTATCTAATTTTTTTAAGTACTCTCTAAAATCATCTTCCCATTTCATCCTATAATCAAGTCTTTTTAATTCACTTTGAGAATTTGGTGTATATACTGTTATAAAATAGAAATCTTCAAATTCTAATGTTATAACTCTACCTTCATTGTCATGTTCCTCTATATCTATTCCATATGCTACACTTATAGGCTTTTTCTTAGTAAATATAGCTGTACCAGAATATCCCTTCTTTTGTGCATAGTTCCAATATTCATAGTATCCTTCTAAATTTAAATCTATTTGACCTTCTTGAAGTTTAGTTTCTTGCAAACAAAATATATCTGCATCAACTTCTTTAAAATAGTCTAAAAATCCTTTAGTAACACAGGCTCTTATCCCATTTACATTCCATGATATAAATTTCATATTGTCCTCCAAATTGTTGTATATTGATATTATTATATTACCCTTAATCATAAATATTTTAACACATATTAAAATTTTATTTTATCAGCTATCTCTTTAGGCTCTATTGAAGATACATATAAGCCAGTACCTAGTTCAAATCCTCCAAAGCTATGCTGTCTAGGAATTATATGTATATGTACATTAAAATAATCACTTTTAATATTCTTAGGATGAGAATGTATAAATATATTAAATGGTGAGTTTCCATTTACTTTAAATAAATTCGAAAATAAGTTTTTTAATATTTTAGATAATTCTTTTATATCTTCATTACATGTATTTTCAAATCTTATACTTTTTTTGAATAAAATTCTAATCTCTCCTGTATACTTTGTTGACCTTGGCACTACTGTTAAAAATCTTTCACTGTTATTTATAACTCTATCTTTTTCTCTTATTTCTTCGTTTATAATATCATCATATAAGTATCTTTTATTTTCTATATAATACTGTTTTGATATATAAAGCTCTCTTTCTATATCAGGAGGTATTATCGATATGGAAACTATCTGAGAATGAGGATGATTTAAAGATGCTCCTGCTTTTCTTAAATAATTTTTAAATATACTTACATATTGTACCTTTTCATCTTTTATAAGATTTGAGTACCTATCTCTATACATTAAAAGCATATTATAAAATTCATCTTCATTCATATTATAAAAATTTCCATTGTGTCTATAAGTATCTATCATCACTTCGTGACTTCCATATATATTTTCTTGAAATTTATCTACTATCGGAAATTTATTATCTGTAGACCTTACTGTCCAACCATTTTCATCTTCTATCTTAAATCTTGACTCTGGTGTATAATGTTCATTACCTCTACAAAATGGACAGTCTTTATTATATTCATCTATTATTTCTTCCTCATTTTCACTAATAACTTTATCCATAGGCCTTTTAGCTCTATCTTTTGCAAAAATTACTATATCATTATTTATATCATCTATTCTTATCTCTTTCATACTCAGCACCTCTTCGTTATTATTTTACCATATCACCTACTTTTGTTTAATAATAACTTTTACGGTATTTATTCATAACTTATTTTTTATATAAGTAAAATAAGTTATGTATTTTATATTAATGATTTTTGATTTTAACCATGTTATGATAATCTTAAGTTAAATAAATATGTATACTTATGTATATATATTAAGGGGGTTTTTTATGAAATATTCAGAGAGAATAACTACTATACAATCTTCTCCAATTAGAAAGTTAGCTCCTTTAGCTAATATAGCTAAAGATAACGGAATTAAAATTTATCATTTAAATATAGGTCAGCCAGATATCAAGACTCCTAAAGGCTTTTTTGATGAAGTAAAAAAATTTGATAGTGAAGTTTTAAAATATATAGATTCCCCAGGACTTCCTGAGTTAATATCTTCGCTTCAACAATATTACACTATATATAAAATGCATTTCGAATCTGATGAAATATTAATAACTAACGGAGGTAGTGAAGCATTATTATTCTCACTTATGGCAACTTGCGACCCTAAAGAAAACATATTAGTTCCCGAACCATTTTACAGTAACTATAATATATTTAGCCGATCTTTAAATGTTCATATCATACCTATTACAACTAAAGCTGAAGATGGTTTCCATCTACCTAACAAAGAAAAAATTCAATCTTTAATCAATCCTAAAACTAAAGCAATACTACTTTCTAATCCCGGTAATCCAACTGGTACCGTATATACAAAAAAAGAACTTTACATGATTTCAGAAATAGCTAAAGAAAATGATTTATGGATAATATCTGATGAAGTATATAGAGAATTTGTTTATGATGGACTTGAGTATACAAGCTTTGGAAGTATAAAAGAAGTCGAAGATAGAGTTATAATAATAGACAGTGTATCTAAAAAATATAGCGCTTGCGGTGCAAGAATCGGATCTATCGCCTCTAAAAATAAAACTCTTATTGCTGAAATATTAAAATTATGCCAAGGTAGACTCTGTGTTTCTACATTAAATCAAATAGGTTCTGTTGAATTATATAATACTCCATTATCTTATTTTATGGATGTTAATAATGAGTATAAAAATAGAAGAGATGTTTTATATAATGAATTAATTAAAATCAAAGGAGTTATTTGTAAAAAACCAACTGGAGCATTTTACATCATTGCAAAATTACCAGTTGAAAATGCTGAAGATTTTGTTATATGGATGCTTACTGATTTTAATAAAGATGGAGAAACCGTTATGGCATGTCCTGCTAAAGATTTCTATGCTACCCCTGGACTTGGAAGAAATGAAATAAGACTTTCATATGTATTGAATGAAGATGACCTTCATAAAGCTGCTATAATATTAAAAGAAGGTTTAGAAAAATATTTAGAGCTAAAAAAATAAATAAAATTTCAAAATAATTATCAAATATCGATACTAAATATAGTAAAAGCAACCATTAATGGTTGCTTTTATTCTTGTTCATATTTATCAAATATCTCTTCTAATGTTTTAACTGCACCTATATACTTTTGCTTATCTTCTTCAGTAAGTTTAATAAGTCTTTCTTCTAATTTAAGTTTTAATTTGTCTACAAAGTCAGAAGCAATTTCTTCGCCACTTTCTGTTATACTTATCAGATACTTTCTTCTATCAACTATATCTCTTTCCTTCATAACGTAACCTTTTTCAGTTAAATCATCTATCATACTAGTTAAACTACCTTTTTCAATATTCAACCTATTACACAAAGCTGTCATGCTTATCACTTCATTATTTTTTATAATAATTAAAGCCCTTAATTGTGTTTTATTAACACTATATGTAGATGCATATTGCTTTAAATATTCTAAGTAAAGACTAGAATATATCTTTGGAAATGTCCTTGATAAAAAATTTATTGTATCAGACACTATGCATTTCATTTTATCACCCCAGATGTAAAAATCGTTAATTCATTAACTACAGTATAGTTTACATTAATTAATTTATTAGTACAATATTTTAAACCATAAAATAGTTAAAAACATTATAAAAAATTTGCTTCACTTATGTAAATTAATCATTTCAAAATATTTTTTTCACTCAAAACCAGTTTATTAATATTACTTACATTCCGAATTCATCCACATTTTTTAAAGTATTATAATGTTCTTAATCTAAAAAATGAAAGATAAGGTATAGGACCTTATCTTTTTTACTAGTCTACTTTTTTTCATATAAGTAATATAATATAAATGCTATAATAGAGAATATTATAGGTCCTGCTATCATAAATACTGTATCTGTAATTCTTCCATTTATAGCTGGCTCTATTATACTAAATACATTTGCAAATCCAACAACAAAGCTAACTATTATTGATGCTGTTAAAGCCATTCCATAAGACTTATATACCATAAAAGGTTTTTCTACTTCTCCAGCCAATTGCTTTTTCTTAAATACTGGAAATGCTCCTGACAAGAATATATATGGTATAGTCATTGCAACATTTGTCATAAGAACTAAAAGTGCAAAGAACGCTTGACCATTACTTCCGCCAAAAGATACTACAAGTATTATTAAAATAGCTATTATAGCTTGAATCCACATAGCATTTACAGGCATTCCATCTTTTATTTCAGCAAATTTTCCTGGCCATAATTTCTTAGGTGAGCCTTCTATTAATGTTTTTAAAGGAGAATAAGTTAATGTAAAGAAAGCCCCTGTTAAAGCTAAAAACATTGATAGTCCAACAAATCTGGCAATCCATAAGCCTAAAGTCATTGCAGATGTTTGACTCATCCCAAAAGTCATTCCAAGTTCATACCCTAAATTTCTCATTAATACATAAGCAACATTAGCCATATTAACATTATCTGATGATAATACATCATTCCAATTAGTAAACATACCACAAGCAAATATACCTATTGCATATCCTACCGCTATGACTATAGCTGATATAGTAAGGCCTTTAGGAAATGTTTTTTCAGCATTTTCAGTTTGGTCAACAAGGCCTCCTAAAACCTCAAGTCCACCAAATGCAAATATTGCAAACGTTAGAAAAGACAAAATACTAAGAGGCGTCTGATATGCTGGATTTGGTGAAGTTGTAAAATCTCTTGCAATATTTAATATAGGTTGCCTAAACTGAAATCCATTTAAAGCTAAAACTACAAATCCTCCTATTAATAATACTAAGTTAAGTAATGCTACTGCAGTACCACCTACAGAAGTTACTTTTGTTATCTTTTCTACCCCTTTTGAAGCTATAAATGTTACTAGTATTATCCATATACATCCAAGTATACCTAGCGATTGGATAGAACTTAAACCTAATAAACTTAACTCTCCTGTTCTGTCACTACCAGATATAGCATTAGATAATGGAACCCAAATCGTAGATGAAACATTTACCATCCATATTATATAAGAGGCGTACCACATAAATGTACCTATAAAAGCATATTTAGGCCCTACAGATTTTTCCATCCAAGAGTATATTCCTCCCGTTTCTTTTTTAAATGCAGATCCATACTCTGCCATCATAAATGCATAAGGTATAAAGAACAACATTGCACTTAGTATATACCATGGTATTGCTGCATATCCCATAAGATAAAATGCCCTTGGCATATTAGCAAATCCAAATACTGATGTAAAAATCATAAGTATCAGTGATACTAGTGTCAATTTTTTTGTTGTATTTGTATTTTCACTCATTATGATTCCTCCTTACTTAAATATAATATTACTTTTTACATTTATATTATATTTAATTCATGTATAAAGGATTTTTTATTTATTATAGATTCTGTATGTCTAAAAATATTTATAAGTTATCCACAAAAAATTTCATATCCTAATTTCCTTGTACGTAAAAAAGACCATGCATAGCTATAAATATTTATATATACTATACATGATCTTTTTACTAAATTCTTTTTTAATTAAACATGTAAATCTACTTTTAAATTCCCTATTAATTCTTTGTATTCTTTTATAGCTGGTTCTAACGTCTCATTCACAAACTCTACCACCTGCTCTGGTGCTCTTCCCACAAAGTTTTTCGGATCCATTATAGATAATATTTCTTCTTTGCTCATTTTAAAAGCAGGATCTTCTATTATAAGATCTATCAGGTTATTATTTAATCCTTCTTGCTTAACTCTATATGCAGCTTTCATAGAATACCCTCTTATAATCTCATGTAGCTCTTGTCTATCTCCGCCTCTTTTTACAGCCTCCATAAGTATAGTTTCTGTAGCCATAAAAGGAAGTTCTTCATTTATATGTTTATTTATCATATTTTCATATACTACTAAACCATCTGTAACGTTTATTCCTATTTCAAGTATAGCATCTGCCGCCATAAAAGCTTGAGGTATAGCTAATCTCTTGTTAGCTGAGTCATCTAAACTTCTTTCTAACCATTGAGTTGCTTGAACTAAAGCCGGGCTTAATGATTCAGTTATTATATACTTAGATAATGATGCTATCCTTTCACTTCTCATAGGATTTCTTTTATAAGCCATCGCTGATGAACCTATTTGATTTTTTTCAAATGGTTCTTCTAATTCTTTTAAACTTTGTAAAAGTCTTATATCATTAGTCATTTTATGCATACTTTGAGCTATCCCAGATAATATGCTTATAACTTGATAATCTAACTTTCTAGTGTATGTTTGTCCACTTACAGCATAAGAAGACTTATACCCCATTTTTTCACATACTAATTTGTCAAGTTCTAATACCTTTTCATGATCACCTTCAAATAGACTTAAGAAACTTGCTTGTGTTCCAGTAGTACCTTTTACACCTCTTAGTTTCATGTTGTCTATTCTATAGTTTAAGTCTTCTAAGTCAAGTATCAAATCTTGTGCCCATAAAGTAGCTCTCTTTCCTACTGTTGTAAGTTGAGCTGCTTGGAAATGAGTAAATCCTAATGTTGGAACATCTTTATATTTAAGAGAAAATTCCTTTAAATTATTTATTAAATTAACAAGTTTTACTCTTATAAGTTTTAATGCTTCATTCATTTGTATAACGTCAGTATTATCTCCAACGTAAGCTGAAGTTGCTCCTAAATGTATTATACCCTTAGCTTTATCACATTGAAGCCCATAAGCCTTAACATGACTCATAACATCATGTCTTACTTCTTTTTCTATTTTTCTAGCTTCATCAAAGTTTATATTATTTATATTATTTCTTAATTCATCTAATTGCTCTTCAGTTATATTTATACCTAGCTCTTTTTCCCCTTCTGCTAAAGCAACCCATAACTTTCTCCAAGTTGAAAACTTAAACTGCGGAGAGAATATATAGCTCATATCTTTACTGCAGTATCTATCTGTCAGAGGATTTGTATATGTAGTGTATTTGTTGTCTATCATAATATGCACCTTCCTTGAATATAATTTATATACTAATTATATAAAACATTACGAACAATAACAAGTATTTTTATACATTTGTTCATTTGTTGTTAATCAAAAATTCATCATTATCTATTAAGTAATCTACACTTTGACTATCTACAAAATTTAATACATACTTGTATCTTATAGCGTAATATTTATCACTCCATCCCAACTGATTCTTAACATCCTCTTCATCTGCTCCTAACCTTAAACTTATAGCCGCAAATGAATGTCTAAAATCTTTAGCTGAGTAATTTGAAAGCCCAGCTAAATCTAATGCTTTTCTTACTATTAATCTGACATTTCGATCTGTTATATAATTACTTTTTTGAGTTGTAAAAACAAAATCTTCTGTTGGCATTATAACTTCTGGTAACAATGAGTAACGTCTATATTCCTCTATTAATCTAAAGCAATATGGATGTAGTTTAACGATTCTTTCTTTTTTCTTTTTTCCTAGTCGTACGTAGTAGTTATCTTTATCATCAACCATAAGATCCTTCCATTTTAAACTAACTAGCTCATTAAGCAAGCACCCAGTAGTTATTAAAAATACTATTATAGTTTTATCCCTTATATTTAATTTATACAATGTATCTATAAGCTTATTTATCTCTTGAATACTAAGTACATCGTCTTTACTTTTTATTCTACTAACCGTTGGCTTTTCAACATATCTAAATGGATTTATTTCTATATATTCTTCCTTTTTTAAGTAGTTATAAAAACTATGTAAATAACTATATATCTTCTCACAAGTCGATTTTTTATATATTGTCTGAACATAATCTATGAATTTTTTACAGTCTTCTTTACTTGCATATACTAATTCTTTTTCTTCTAAAAATTTTTTAAATAATATTACCTTAGATAAATAGTCATGTCTAGTGGTAGGCTCTAGCTTTTTAGAAAAATCTTTAAAAACTTCATACTCTATATCTTCTAGTACTTTTTCATTCTCCATAGATATTCTCCTTTCTTATATTTTTTAACATTTTAATCTATATATTGAATATATTTTATATTGTTGATATACTTATACATAGCGTTTATTTGCCAAGAGTATTATTTTACATAGGAGGTAATTTAATTAATGGAATTAATGGAACTTTTTAAAGCCGCTCTTATCGGTATTGTTCAAGGTATAACAGAGTGGCTACCTGTAAGTAGTACAGGTCATATGATTTTATTTAATGAATTCATAAAAATGAATGTATCAGAAACTTTTATGAGTACATTTTTAGTAGTAATTCAGTTTGGTTCTATACTAGCTGTTCTTACAATTTTCTTTAAGAAACTAAATCCTTTTGATGGTTCAAAAACTAAAGTTCAAAAAAATGAAACTATAGATTTATGGATTAAAGTTATTATAGCAGTTATACCATCAGGTATACTTGGTTTATTATTTGACGATACAATAGATGCATTATTCTTTAACCCAACTACAGTGGCTATAGCTTTAATAGTATATGGTGTAATTATGATTATGCTTGAAAACAGAAATAAAAAACCGTCAGTTAATAATTTTTCTCAAGTTACCTATAAGTTAGCTATTGGTATAGGTTTATTCCAGTGTTTAGCTTTAATACCTGGTACATCTAGATCTGGGTCTACTATAATTGGTGCTGTTTTACTTGGAACATCTAGATATGTAGCAACAGAATTCTCATTCTTCCTAGCTGTTCCTACTATGCTTGGTGCAAGTGCGTTAAAACTTGTTAAAACAGGTTTTGCATTTACTAGTTTTGAATGGTTAATCCTTGCAACAGGATCTATTGTTGCATATGTAGTTTCAATATTAGCTATAAAGTTCTTACTTGATTACATCAAGAAACATGACTTTAAAGTATTTGGATATTATCGAATAGTTCTTGGTATATTAGTACTTGGATATTTCTTTTTAATTAAATAATTTAAAATAAAAAGAAGCACATTTAGTGCTTCTTTTTATTTAGATTCAATAAGAAGCTTTATAATATCACTACTATCTTCATTGAAAGCTGTAACTATGCTTAAATAATCGCAAGCCCTATTTGTAGCTAAATATACTTTATTTAAGTCTCCTATAAAATCATTTATCTGATAATCTTGAGTTGTGTCATTTATAGTATGATTGTATAACATTTCTAATTGACAAATTACACAAGCCTTATATTCTAAATTCTTTATTGTATATATATTAGATATTGTTATACCTACTTTTTTACTTATATTAGTTAAGTTTTCTTCTGCATATATATATGGTATATTTGCCTTTTCTAATGCTTTTCTCAGCATATATTGGAAATACATAATCTTTCCACTTTTTAATTTTTTCTTATTATATGGATATATTACTGCTATTTCTGAATAGTCTAGTCCTTTTTGATTTATAAAATATTCAATTTCCCAAATAACAGAACTTATTTGTTCTTCTAAGTCATTTACTTTTATTATATCTACAGATTTAGTTTTAGGCTTTATATTCTCTGTTTTATAAAATCCAGTATTTTTAACATTACTTCTTAGTTTTTTTATATACTTATCTATATTTTCACAGAAATTATTATTAAAATCAACAAGGTCTTTAGACTGCCTATAATTTTTATTTAAATATATGTTTTCATCAAATTCTATTCCTTCTAGGTTGTCCTTAAATATATTGACATTATTTGATATATTTAAACTATTGCACGAAAAAACATTAAATATATATTTTGTCTTATATAGGAATTCTCTTATAAATTCAATTTCATCTTTAGAAAAGCTCTCTGCTTCATCTATAAATATGCCTTTAAACATATTTTTATTTTTGATAATATTTCTAGCTTGTTTTACTATATTATTAAAAGTTTTATAATAATCCTTTTTTAACATATTATAGTCAACTACTAAATTATACTTTTTAGCTAATTTAAGTACAAATGAATTAAGTGTATATACGTCTATATTAGTATTTTCTTTATATAAAGCTTGTAGTTTCTCTCTTAACTCATTACTTTCTTGTTTTGTATGAGTTAGTATCAAAAATCTGTGATGAGGATAAACTCTTGCTAGTTTCATAACTTTCGATAACATAAGAGTAGTTTTGCCAGTCCCTGATCCCCCTGTAAATAATGTACTGCCATAGTTTATAGATATTATGTCCTTTATTTGTTCTTCACTTAACGGTGTTGCACTATATTTATAATCATCACTGTAAAATGAAATTTTTTTAAATCTATTATTTAAATGTATTTTATCATTTAATACATAGTATTCTGGGCATATCTTTAATAAAAATAAATTTAAATCTATTTCATTATTTTCACCTTTAAGATATTCGTCTATTAAGGATTTATTATTTAAAATCTCTTCAACCTTAGTTTTATCTATTAAATTTTTTTCTATAAAATCTTTAAATTTATACGAATTATCTATATTAACATACGGCATTACAAACACATAATTATATTCTATATTTAATTTTAATTGTTCCATTTTTAATTTTAAAAGTTCATGTTCTTCATTCATTACTTCTAGTAACTCTTCTTCTAATATAAAAAATAAATCTTCCGTTGTGTCCATAAACTTTATAAATAGTAACTTATTATCTTTTATATATAACATGTCTGTATTTATACCCTTAAAAGGTGTCACTTTAGGAAGTATACTAGCACCATAGCCTACTTTTTGATAAAAATACGTTTCTATATCTTTAAGCTTTAAAGCTTCTAGCTGAGAGTTAATATTTGTGTACTGGTTCACCTTAAATTCCCCCCTTAATTATAATAATTATATCATTTTAATATAAATTTTTCCATATTGATATTTATAGTTAAAAATTTTACATTTTCACAATAAAAGGAGAGTATATGTACTCCCCCCTCTAATTATCTTTTATAGTTATTTTCTAACCATATATTCATTTTTCTTCTTACTTCATTTTCTTTTACTTCATCAAATTGTGCATCTTGAGTATTATAAGATTGAACTAAATTTTCAACATTAGTTGGATACTCTATGAATTTACCATTCTTATTTTCAAAGCCTATACTCATTATATCATATTTACCATCTTCCTCTTCCAATACAACTCCATATTCTATTCCATTATTACCTGCATTACTTTTTATTATTTTTACATATTGGTTTTTAGCTAATTTATTTAACATAAAATCATCCTTTCTTATTGTTGTATTTTTATTATTACCAATTTGCTTAAGTGTATATGTAATTAAATATTTTATAATTTTCTTTATTTGCTAAAATAATCTATTTTTACTATATTATATATAATTGTAAAAATATTTATTTAAGAACTTATTTTATATCAAATTTACTTGTATATATTTATCTAACTACGATATATATGCTAAATAATTTTTTTCCTAAAAACTAATGATGATAATATTATGATACTATATTTATTTTGGTTTTATTATTGTAAAAAATCAACTTGCACAATGAGTTAATTAAGTATATCTTACTAAAAACTTGTTATATTAAATTTATTTCCATGGTAATAAATTTAATATTATTTATAAGTCAGTTATTTGCTTCTATATTTTACACTATCTAAGTGCATACTCACTATATTTTGTATTTTATGATATATTAATTTAACTTTTTATTAGTTTTTACTATATTATCTATACAATATTAATTAATTTTTACCATCAAATCTGACATACAAATATCAAAACAATATATTTTTATGAAAACGAAACAATTCATGTCATCAACAATTTCCTACGTTACTCAAAATCTTTTTTACGATTAAAACAATTCTATTGATATTACTTAAATTTAGAACTTATCTACATTTTTTAAGTATTATAATATCCTTAAGCATAAAAAAAGAGAGGTATTTAACCTCTCCTTTTATTATTTAGCATATTCAATTGCTCTAGTTTCTCTTATTATACTAACTTTTATTTGTCCTGGATATTCTAGTTCATCTTCTATTCTCTTAGTCATATCCCTAGCTAATAGATGAATATCTTCATCACTAACATTCTCTGGTTTAACCATTATTCTTATTTCTCTACCTGCTTGTATAGCAAAAGATTTATCTACTCCCTCATATGAGTTAGCTATTTCTTCTAACTTTTCTAATCTTCGAATATATGCTTCTAGGGTTTCTCTTCTAGCCCCTGGTCTCGCTGCTGATATAGCATCTGCTGCAGTCACAAGCACAGCTTCTATAGTCTGTGGTTCATAATCACCATGGTGTGTACTCATTGCATGTATAACTTCTTTAGATTCTTTATATCTCTTAAGTAAGTCCATACCTATCTCAACATGAGTTCCTTCCATTTCATGATCTACTGCTTTCCCTATATCATGTAAAAGACCAGCTCTTTTCGCAAGTTTAATATCCGCTCCTATTTCTGCTGCCATTATACCTGCTATATGAGCAACTTCTATAGAATGCTTAAGTACATTTTGACCATAACTTGTTCTATAGTTAAGTCTTCCTAGTAATTTAACTAACTCTGGATGAAGCCCATGTACACCAGTTTCAAAGGCTGCTTGTTCTCCGTATTCTTTTATTATACTGTCTACTTCTTTTCTAGCCTTATCAACCATTTCTTCAATTCTAGCAGGGTGTATTCTACCATCTGCTATTAATTTTTCAAGTGCTATTCTAGCAACTTCTCTTCTTATAGGATCAAATCCTGATAATATTACAGCCTCAGGAGTATCATCTATTATCAGGTCTATTCCTGTTAATGTTTCTAATGTTCTTATATTCCTACCTTCTCTACCTATAATTCTACCCTTCATTTCATCATTAGGTAAATTTACAACAGTAACAGTAGTTTCTGCAACATGGTCTGCTGCACATTTTTGTATAGCATACCCTATTATTTCCCTTGATTTCTTATCTGCTTCTTCCTTAGCTTGAGATTCTATTTCCTTTATCATTATAGACATTTCTCTTCTAACGTCTCTTTCAGCATTAGTTAGTATTATTTCTTTTGCCTTATCAGATGTTATCCCTGATATACTTTCTAACTTTTCTAATTGCTGGTTTTTTATAGCCTCAACCTCTTCTTCTTTTCTAGCTACATTCTTTAACTTGTCCCCTAGGCTTGTTTCCTTTTGTTCTAAGTTTTGTAACTTTTTGTCTAATATCTCTTCTTTTTGTATAACTCTTCTTTCATATTTTTGTAAGTCAGATCTTCTTTCCTTATTTTCTCTTTCAGATTCAGTTCTTAACTTATGAATTTCTTCTTGTGCTTCTAATAATTTTTCTTTGTGAATTCTCTTTGAGTCATCTTCTGCTTGTTTTATTATTCTATCAGCTTCACTATTAGCTTGGCCAATTTTTGACTCATATATATTTTTTCTCACAAAATAACCAGCAATAATACCTACCGCTATCCCTAATAAAATACTTATTATATCTATGACACCCACCTCCTTTGATAATAATCCCAAAATTACATTTTAAGAGTCTAAATAATTTTATAATTCAATTAAAACTATAGCATATAGAAAAAATACAATCATTACTTCTAAGATATATATTGTAATGTCGATAAAATCCTCTATTTGTAACATTTAAGAGTATTTTATTTAAAAATCATATTTAGATACTATGTCCTTAATTAATTTTATAATTTTTTCTATCGCATGTCAAGTTAATAGGAGGTGTGTATTATTTTATTATTCTAAATTTAGTAATGTATCGTCTTCTTCTTGAGCATTTTCTCTAGTTTCGTCTAATTTATAGTAATGTCTTACTTTTTCGTCTATTTCCTTTATTAAATCTGGGTTATCTTGTAGGAACTTTTTAACATTTTCTCTACCTTGTCCAAGTTTAGTCTCATTATAACTATACCAAGCTCCTGATTTTTTAACTATATCTATATCTGATGCTATATCTAATAAATCACCAACTTTAGATATACCCTCTCCATACATTATATCAAATTCAGCTTGTTTAAATGGTGGAGCCACTTTGTTCTTAACAACCTTAACTCTTGTTCTACTTCCTAATACCTTATCCCCTTGCTTTATAGTATCTATTTTTCTAACATCTAGTCTTACTGATGAGTAGAATTTTAGAGCACGTCCTCCAGTTGTTGTCTCAGGATTACCAAACATTACACCAACCTTTTCTCTTAATTGGTTTATGAATATTGCAACGCAGTTAGATTTTTTTATAGATCCCGTTAATTTTCTAAGTGCTTGAGACATAAGTCTAGCCTGAAGACCAACGTGCGAGTCTCCCATATCTCCTTCAATTTCTGCTCTTGGAACAAGTGCCGCAACCGAATCGACTACTATTATATCTATAGCCCCACTTCTTATAAGTGCTTCTGCTATTTCTAGTGCTTGTTCCCCTGTATCTGGTTGAGATATTATTAGGTTATCTATATCTACACCTAATGCTTTTGCATATACTGGATCAAGTGCATGTTCTGCATCTATAAATGCTGCTATTCCACCTTGCTTTTGAGCCTCTGCTACCGTGTGAAGTGCAACTGTTGTTTTACCTGAAGATTCTGGACCATATACTTCTATTATTCTTCCTTTTGGAAGTCCACCTATACCAACTGCTATATCAAGACCTATCGATCCTGTTGATATAACATCAATTGACATCGACGTAGCTTCTCCAAGCTTCATTACTGATCCTTTTCCAAACTCTTTTTCTATTTTACCTAATGCTTGATTAAGCGCATTTAGTTTTTCTTGCTCTATATTCATCTATATCATTCCTTTCATTTTCATAAATACCAAACATTCGTTCTATTTCATATAACTATTATATATCATAAAATACTCTCCGTCAATTACAAAAATCTGCTTTATCGTCATCAATAATAATATATATTTCTATCACTCAAATTAATATTTAAGAAAACTAATCTCCTTTATGTTAATTGTATATAATTTACTTTATATTTAGACACATACGAAATATAGTTTTATATTTATAGGCTATAGTTTTAATATAAAATTAAAATTTATCTTCAGTAAGATTTTACCATACTTATTTTATTTATAAACTTTTATTTGTATTTTTATACAAGTTTTATTTATAATAATTTTCCTAATTTAAGATAATTTTTTTATTCTAACTAAATTTAATAAAAGATAGATAAACAATAAAACTTTTCACTTATAAAATATAAAGGAGCTATATTCAGAAATTAGCTTTGATAGCTGTTCTTAATAATAGCTCCTTTTAATTATTTACTTTCCATAAATAAGTTTTTATTTTTGTATAGATATTCCCATCCAGAATATAAAGTAAGCAATGTAGCTATTAGTATAGCTACATTTCCTATATATAGTAATATAGTACTTCCAAACTGCTTACCTAAAAGTAATAATGGTATTGATATCATTTGGCTTATTGTCTTTAATTTACCTCCACCACTTGCTGCGATTACTTTTCCATCAGCAGCAGCTATTGCTCTTAATATACTTACTGTAAGTTCTCTAGCAACAATTATAATTACCATCCAGCCCGGAACTAGTCCTACTTCTATCATACATATAAGCGCTGATATAACCAATAGCTTATCTGCTAGCGGGTCCATAAATTTTCCAAAATCAGTAATTAAATTATGCTTTCTAGCTATATGCCCATCCATTGCATCTGTTATAGATGCTACTATAAATATTACACATGCTATTAAATATTTACTCGGTATGTTAAATAACATAACAAGTATAAATACTGGTATTAAAAATATCCTAAATAAAGTTAGTTTATTAGGCAAGTTCATTAACTACATCCCCCATTAAATCGTATTCTAATGCACTAGTTATTTTTACATTTACGAAGTCACCTATGTTTAACTTTTTGTCAGATTTAACATATACTATACTGTCTATTTCCTCTGCATCTCCTTGAGTTCTTCCTATATATACTTTGTCTTCTATTTGCTCCTCTATTAAAACTTCATATCCATTTCCTACTTTAGCAGCATTTAATTCTTCTGAGATACCTTGTTGAACTAACATTAAAGCATCTCTTCTTTCATCTTTAACATCTTGATCTAAATGGTTTGGAAGTTTATCAGCTGGCGTATCTTCTTCTCTTGAATAAGAGAATGCTCCAAGTCTATCAAACTTAGCTACTTTAACAAATTCCACTAATTCATTGAAATCCTCTTCTGTTTCACCTGGGAATCCTACTATTATAGTAGTTCTTAATGTAGCATCTGGTATATGCTTTCTTATCATATTTATAGTTGATAATATATTTTCTTTTGTCGTGTGTCTGTTCATTAACTTTAATATTTTATTACTTGCATGTTGTATTGGCATATCAAAGTAATTACATATATTATCGTATTTTTTTATAACTTTAACTAATTCTTCAGTTATTGATTCTGGATATGAATACATTATTCTTATCCATTTTATACCTTCTATTTGTGCAAGTTCTTCTAGTAATTCAGGAAGCATTTCCTTTCCATATAAATCGCATCCATATTTTGTTGTGTCTTGTGCTATAACAACTAACTCTTTAACACCTTTAGCGGCTAAGTCTTTAGCTTCTAATATTATATCTTCCATTTTTCTACTTCTGTATTTACCTCTTAATTTAGGTATTATACAATAAGTACATTTGTTATCACAACCTTCTCCTATTTTTAAGTAAGCCATATAATCTGGAGTTGATACATATCTTGGCAAATCTTCATTATATGCAAAGTCTATATCATCTAAGCTCACTATATGATTTTCTTTTTCAAGGTTAGCTATAATTTCATCTATTTGCTGATAACTTCCAGTACCTACTATTGCATCTATTTCTGGTATTTCTGTTTTTAATTCGTCTGAATATCTTTGTGCTAAACATCCTGTAACTATAAGTAATTTTAAATTAGCAGTTTCTTTTAATTGTGCTAATTCTAGTATAGTTTGTATAGATTCTTGTTTTGCAGATTCTATAAATCCACAAGTGTTTACTAATATTATATCTGCTTCTTCAAAATCTCCAACTAACTTATATCCTTTTTTATTAAGTATTCCCATCATTATTTCTGCATCTACTAAGTTTTTAGAACATCCTAATGATTCTAATGCGATTTTTAACATTTTATTGCTCCTTCCATTGCTGATTGATGAAATTTTATAACTTCTTCTACTGCGCTGTCAACATCATCAAAGTTTATAACCTCATTATATTTATATTTATCAACTGAATGCATATATAATGGGTCATAGTACTCTACTAAGTATTTTTCTACTAGCTCTTCATATTTTCCTTCTTCTAATAAATTAATATATTCATCAACTTTATTGTGTCCAAGTCTTTTTCTAAATTTATTTATACAATCCTTTAATACTTCTATATTATTTTCGTCTTTATCGTATACATAATCTCTACAAAGTCTTTTTACTCTATTTTCTAAACTACATTCAAGAAGTATATGATATCCATCTCTAACTATAGCATCGTAAATATTATTAGGTATTAATACATGACCTACTCTTTTACTTTCACTTTCTATAAATATATAATCACTATTTGAGAAAAATATTTTTTCAAATATTTTTGATTCAAATTCTTTCTGCGTTGGTGGCTTCTTATCATGCGTTATGAAACCAAATGTAGATCCACTATTTTTAGCTATTCCTTCCAAATCTATATTGTCCACATTTTTTTCTTCTAGTATATTTAATAAGTCAGTTTTCCCAACACCTGTTAATCCATGAATCACTATAAAGTTTTTAACATTCATTATGTTATCTAAATATTCTAATACATAGTTTCTATATGACTTATATCCACCTTCGAGTTTATATATGTTCATCCCTAGAGAGTCAAATAGGCTACATACAGACCCACTTCTCATTCCACCTCTAGCACAATATATTACTATATTATCATATTCACTTGCAAGACTTGTGACTTGTATATACATATCTTTTAACTTATATCCTACAAAGTCAAATCCTTTTTGAATAGCTTTATTCTTTCCCTGCATTTTATATATTGTTCCGACTTCACAATGTTCGTGGTCTTTAAATAAAGGCATATTAAATGCATTTAATATATGATCTTCTTTGTATTCAGATTCAGTTCTAACATCTATAAATATACAGTTTTTTAATTTTAATGCATCTTCTATCTTTATTATCTTCAAATTTTATTCACCTTCTAAATTTTGTAAATCTTGTTTGCTCATTAATACTTTTCTTGGTTTACTTCCTTCATTAGGCCCTACTATGCCTCTTTCTTCCATAGAATCTATAAGTCTTGCAGCCCTATTAAATCCGATTTTAAACTTTCTTTGAAGCATAGATGCAGAACCTTGACCACTTTCTACAACAAATTCAATAGCTTCACTTAAAAGTTCATCTTCATCACTTGACTTTTCCATATTAACCTTAGATATTGTATCCATTATATTTTCTTCATATTTTACTTCTTCTTTAACTTGTGACTTGACAAAGTCTATAACATTTTGTGATTCATTTTCTGATATAAATGCACCTTGAAGTCTAACTGGCTTTGATGCACCTAGTGGATAGAATAACATATCACCTTTTCCAAGTAGCTTTTCAGCTCCACCCATATCAAGTATTGTTCTAGAGTCTGTTTGTGATGAAACAGCAAATGCAATTCTTGAAGGTATGTTAGCTTTTATAACACCTGTTATAACATCTACTGACGGTCTTTGAGTCGCTACTATTAAATGCATACCTGCAGCTCTTGCCATTTGTGCCAGTCTACATATATAATCTTCTACATCATTAGCACTTGCCATCATAAGGTCAGCAAGCTCATCTATTATTATAACAATTTTTGGAAGTTTTTCTTCGCATTTTTCATTATAACTTGTAATGTCCTTTACTCCATTTTCAGCGAACATCTTATATCTCTTATTCATTTCTACAACTGCCCAATTAAGTGCATTAGCAGCTTTTTTAGGATCTGTTACAACTGGTATTAGTAAATGAGGTATTCCATTATAATTTGCAAGTTCAACAACCTTAGGGTCTATTAAAAGCAACTTGACTTCATCAGGTCTTGCCTTGTATAGTATACTACTTATCAGTGTATTTACGCAAACACTCTTACCAGAACCTGTTGACCCTGCTATAAGTAAATGTGGCATTTTACCTATATCGCCTATAACTGGTTTTCCGCTTATGTCTTTTCCAAGAGCCATAGCAAGCGGAGAATCAAACTTTTTAAATTCTTCACTTTCAAATACTTCTCTAAGTCCAACCATTAAAGGAGTTTCATTTGGAACCTCTATACCTATAGCACTTTTACCTGGTATTGGAGCCTCCATTCTTATACTTCTAGCAGCTAAACTTAGTGCTATATCATCTGTTAAATTTACTATTTTGCTTACCTTAACCCCTGGACTTGGTTGTATTTCATATCTTGTTATAGTAGGTCCTACTGTAACTTGATTTACTTTAGCTTCAACCCCAAAGTCTGCTAGTGTTTTTTCTAGTAAAGAAGCATTTTTTAACACTTTCTTTTTACTATTATCATCAGCCTTTTTATCTATCTTATTTAATAAATTAACACTTGGTATTTTATAATTATCGTAATTAGCTTCTTCTTTTATACTTATTGTTTGAGTTTTTTCACTGTCAAAAGTTTTAGATGTCTTTATTGGTTGTTCTCTAACATCTTCATATACATCATTATTTATGTTTTGTTTGTTTGTATTTTGAAGTTCTTTTAATACATCAAGTTCTGATGACATACTTTGAGTACCTTCTAATATTTCTAAATAGTCATCTTCTGCTTTATTAAAGCCTACAATTTTTATAGTCTTGTCTTCTATTTCATCATAATCCTCTTCTATAACTTCTTCTTTTTTCTTATCTTTTTTTAATAAACCTTGTTTTTTGACCATAGTTTCTTCATCTACTTCATCTGTAACCATATCTATTACAGATTGCTTCATATTGGCCATTCTTTCTTTCATAGTTAAATCACTATTTTTTATTCCATTTGATTTAGCTTTTATATTTGATACTAAGTCTTTTATAGATATCTTAAATACAAACATAATACCTGCTATAAGTGCAAATATACTTATTAGCCATCCTCCAGTTATACCAAACGCCTGCTTTATATAGTAAGTTATAGTTGTTGCAATTAAACCACTTCCACTACCATCGACACCCATTTGAATCACTGATTTAAACATTTCACTGCTTAACGGACTTTCAATCGTAAGAGATTTAGCATTTAATAAACCATAGAATACAAATATAAATGCTATTGTTAAATAATATATTTTAGTATTTTTCATTCTATATATATATTCGTTTCCATCAAAGAAACCAAGTATCCCCGTAGCAACTATTATAAATGGCATAAAAATAGACAATCCTCCAAACAATCCTTTAAAAATCGTCTGCATCACACTCCCTACAAATCCCATAGAGTTTGAATTTAAACTATACAACAAAAATATACCGATAAATATAGTAATTAAATTATGATATTCAGCATTAAATTCTAAATTATTATTTTTCTTCTTACCTTTAGTATTTTTCTTCTTGGCCACCCATCTCACCTCTTTTATCATTCTAATTTAATAAATATCTTATATCCTAATCATAGCAAAAAGTGTTAATGCATAAACACTAACACTTTAACTATATTTTTTAATTATATCATATATTCTATATATTAAACAAATCTTATTTCTTAGTATCTTCTTTTATAAGTTCTTTTAACTTATTCATAGCATCTTTTAATCCCCCAACTTCATTTATAAGACCACATTCTACAGCTTCTTTACCTATTAGAACGCTTCCTACATCATTTACTAAATCATCTTTTGAGTGCATTATTTTTTCAAGTTCTCCTCTTTCTATATTAGATGTTCTTATGATAAATTGAGTTATTCTTTCTTGCATCTTTTTAAAATACTCAAAAGTTTCATTAACACCTATGACTAGTCCATTAGTTCTTATCGGATGAACTACCATCGTTGCAGTCGGAGCTATAAATGAATAATCTCCCGCAGTAGCAAGCGGTACACCAATGCTATGACTTCCACCTAAAACTAAAGTTACAACTTTTTTTGATATACTATTTATAAGTTCTGACATAGCAAGACCAGCTTCAACATCTCCACCTACAGTATTAAGTATTATAAGAACTCCTTTTATATCTTCATTTTCTTCTATTGAATATAACATAGGTATTATATGTTCATATTTAGTCGATTTTTTTTGTGGATTACCTACATAATGCCCCTCTATTTCACCTATTATAGTTATACATTGTATCTCTTTTTTAGCTTGTTGAGGCATATTAGGTACACCCATTTGCTTTATATCAGCTATTTCTTCACTTTGGATATCTTTATTTTCATCGTCTACTTTTTCACTTTTTAAATTATCTTTTCTTTTATTTTTTGAAAACTCTATGTAACTATTAGGATTTATATTATCTTCATAATATCTCATAAATAAACTCCTCTCAATATATACTTTATAATTATAGTTTTACCAAGTAGTAAAAAAAAATTCACTTAGAAGGTTCTTATAAATTAAACCTATCTAAATGAATTTTGACATAAATCTACTTAATATATTTTAATAAACACCATCATATTCTATTATTATCATATCATTTCCTATTTTTCTAATACTTCTCCATGGTACTTCAAGAGTTGACTTGTCTTTTTTTATCCCGAAAAATCCTCTTTCTTTAGGTATTAAAAGTGCTAATATCTCACCACTCACTTCATCTAATATAAGGTCACATTCTCCAACTACACCTAATCTTTCACCTGTTACTAGATTAACTATTTCCTTTCCTGCTATTTCAGATAAATTCATGTTTATCCCCCACCTTATTTTATAATTTATTTTCTTCTAGATCTCTTCCTACTATACATACACCCAATTTATTTAAGTTAAAAATTTTATCTATAACCTTTTTTACAGTTTCTCTATCTACATTATCTATTGATTTTAATATATCATCTGTCGACTCTACTTTATTATTTAAAAGTAATGACCTTCCAATAGACATCATTCTGCTACTTGTACTTTCAAGACCTAATATATAACTTCCTTTTAATTGCTCTTTACTTTCTTTTATCTCCTGTTCTGTTAAATAGTCTTTCTTCATAATCTTTATTTCTTCTATAATTGACTCGTATACTTCTTCTAAATGTTCATTACTCATACTAGCAAATATACCCAATTCTCCACATTTTCTATATAAGCTTTGAGAAGAATATATAGAATACACTAATCCTTTTTCTTCCCTTATTTTTTGAAATAACCTAGAACTTATACTTCCTCCAAATACTGTATTTATAACAGCCAAAGCATATACTTCTTCATCATTTTCAAGCGGAACTGCTTCTAAACTCATAGCTAAATTAACCTGTTCTATATCTTTATTTTTAGTTAAAAAACAACTTTTAAATTCTGCTTTTTTAATATCTATATTAACAGATTTCTTTTTCCAACCTTTAAACTTCTCTTCTATCTTATTTATTATTTCATTAAAATTAAAGTTTCCTGATATAGCTATCACTGAATTATTAGGAACATAATATTTATTGAAATAATCTAATAATTTTTCTCTATTTAATTTTTTCAGCGATTCTTCTGTTCCAATTATATTCATCCCTAATGTATCGTTCTTGTATATATTTTCAGTTAATAAGTCATAAGCTAAATCTTCTGGCGAATCTTCATACATCTTTAGCTCTTCAATTATTACTGATCTTTCTTTATCTAAATCATCTTCATTAAACTTCGAATTTAATATCATATCACTAAGTATATCTATTCCTATATCTATATGAGAATCTAGTAATTTTACATAGTAACATGTACACTCCTTGCTCGTAAAAGCATTTATTTGACCACCTAAGTTATCTATTTCACTAGCTATTTGCTTAGATGTTCTATTTTTTGTTCCTTTAAATAACATATGCTCTATAAAATGTGATATTCCACTTATCTCCTCATCTTCTATTCTAGAGCCTGCATTTATCCATATTCCTAAAGATATAGACTTTACATATGGTATTTCTTCACCTATTATAGTTAGTCCATTTTCTAATACATGTTTTTTATACATAACTTCTCCTCCAAGTTCACTTCATTTATTATATATATTAAGTTCATTAAATCAAATTATCTTTTTATTACATGTATTAAATTATAATTTAGTATATTAACTTAATCAACTTTATTTAAAATATATCACTAAGCATTCCAGGTTTTAGACCTTTATCTCTTATTATCTGTATAATATCATCTAAACACTGAGTAGTTGCATAAGTTGGATGCATTAGTACTATACTACCATCTTTTATATCCTTTTTCTTTACTCTTTCTATTATAACATCTGGCTCTTTTCTATTATTCCAATCTATTGTATCAACATCCCATTTTATACTTGTGTATCCAAGTTCATTTGCTGCCTTCATAGTCCCCTCGCCAAATGAACCTGCTGGTGCTTGAAAAAATTTAGTTTCTTCATTTATTATGTCCTCTATTATTTTTTTAGAAGTTTTTATCTGCTCTAAATTTTCTTCATATGAAAGCTTTGCGTAATCTAAGTGTCTATGACCATGATTTCCTATTTCATGACCTTCACTTTTAAGTTTTAATAACATTTCTTGATTCTTTTCTGCCCATCTTCCTGTTACATTAAAGGTAATTTTTACATCTTCCTTTTTTAATACATCAAGTATTCCTTGTACATATTCAGTCTCCCAACCTAGGTCTACGTTGCAAGTTAATGCAACGTAGCCACTATTTTGTTTTGTACCTTGAGTATACGGAATATTTGCTTGATCCATAAATTCAAATGTAGGTTTAGTATCCTTATTTTTCATAAAAAATATTGCACTTGATAATAATGCAACTACTACTAATACCAACATAATGATTTTTTTCAATTTACTTTTGTTAAGTACCATCATTATCATTAAGGTTTCCTCCTATATGTATTATTGCTTGTTTATAAATACTATTATTAATTTAGGACAAATATGCAAAAAAAGTAGTGATTCCTCACTACTTTTATAAATATTTTATTTTCTTTTTGCCATACATTTTCTAATCTTAATCCAGTCATCTCCTGAAAATAAGGTTAATGCTAAGTCTGAAATAATTTCACATATATCTACTATAATATCCATAAAAATACCTCCTTAATACAATATGTTAAATTAATCACTATATGAGTCCAAATATATACGATAGAATCTTTTTTATTATAAGTAACCTATCTTTAGTATACTCATATTCTCAAATTTATAACTATATCTCCAGAATATATTTCTTCTATATTAATATTTATATTAAGTATGGGTATTCTCCTTGAATTTATAAAAAAATCTTATAAAAAATTAGCTTCGCTCATGTCGCCAACGACTTCGTCCGTTGCTTGAGCCACTGCGTGGGCGAAGTATTTCAAAATCTTTTTTACGCTCAAAACCAATTTATTGATATTACTTACATTCAGAATTTATCCACATTTTTTTAAGTATTATAATATCCTTAAGCGTTAAAAAAGAAGCCTTATAAAAGACTTCTCTTAGAATATTATTATTTTTCTTCTTTTTTATCTTTATCAGATTTTTCAGGCTTAGGTAATAATACTTTTCTAGATAAGTTTACTCTTCCTTTTTCATCTATTTCAGTAACTTTAACCTCTACTTCATCACCTATATTTAATACATCTTCAACTTTAGCTACTCTTTCGTGAGCTATATGAGATATATGAAGTAATCCTTCTTTACCAGGAAGTATTTCAACAAATGCACCAAAGTTCATTATTCTTGTAACTTTACCAGTATAAGTTTGTCCTACTTCAGCTTCAGCTACTATATCGTTTATTTTCTTTTGTGCAAGCTTTATCATATCAGCATCTATTCCTGCTATAAATACTTCTCCAGTTTGTTCTATATCTATCTTAACTCCAGTTTCCTCTATTATCTTAGTTATAACTTTTCCACCAGGTCCTATAACGTCTCTTATTTTATCTGGATTTATGTTCATTGTTATTATCTTAGGAGCATACTTAGATAATTCTGGTTTTGGAGCTGATATTGTTTTTCTCATTTCATTTAATATATGTATTCTACCTGCTTTAGCTTGAGTTAAAGCTCTAGTTAATATTTCTTTATCTATACCAGCTATCTTTATATCCATTTGTATAGCAGTTATACCTTTTTCTGTTCCTGCTACTTTAAAGTCCATATCTCCTAAGTGATCTTCCATACCTTGTATATCAGAAAGTACCGCCACTTTATCATCATGCTTTATAAGTCCCATAGCAATACCTGCTACCATATCTTTTAAAGGTACACCAGCATCAAGTAAAGATAATGTTGAACCACATACACTACCTTGAGATGTAGAACCATTAGAACTTAATACCTCTGATACTACTCTTATTGCATATGGGAATTCCTCTTTTGATGGAAGTACAGGCACTAAGGCTCTTTCAGCAAGTGCTCCATGTCCTATTTCTCTTCTTCCTGGTCCTCTTGATGGTCTAGCTTCACCAACACTATATGCTGGGAAATTGTAATGATGCATATATCTCTTACTTTCTTCTTCATCTAATCCATCTAATATTTGAACATCACCTAATGCTCCAAGTGTCGCTATAGACATTACTTGAGTTTGACCTCTTGTAAATAATCCTGAACCATGAGCTCTAGGTATAAATCCGTTATCACACCATATTGGTCTTATCTCTTCTAATCCTCTATTATCAGGTCTTATATTCTCATGTACTATTAATTTTCTTACTTCTTCTTTTATTATAGCTTGAAGTGTTTCTTCTATATCTACTCCGTAATCTTCTAATAACTCTTCGAACTTTTCAAATGTTTCAGCTTTAACAGCATCCATTTTTTCCATTCTTTCAAGCTTTTCTATAGTCTTTACAGCTTCTTTCATTTTGTCTGTAGCAAATTCACGAACTGCTTTTTCAACCTCTTCGTCAGCTTTAAATAGAACTACTTCCATTTTCTCTTTTCCAACTTCAGCAGTTATTTCTTCTATAAATGCTACCACTTTTTTAATTTCTTCATGCGCAAATAGTATAGCTTCAAGCATTAATGCATCTGGTATTTCTTCTCCACCAGCTTCAACCATCATTATAGCATCTTTAGTTCCTGATACTACTAGATGAAGAGAACTCTTTTCTCTTTGTTCTGCTGTTGGGTTAACAACAAATGCTCCATCAACTAATCCTATTAAAACAGATCCTGTAGGACCATTAAAAGGTATATCAGATATAGATAAAGCTATAGAGGACCCTATCATAGCAACTATGTCTGGTGTACAATCTTGATCTACTGATAAAACTGTAGCAACGACTTGTACATCATTTCTAAATCCTTTTGGGAATAATGGTCTTATCGGTCTATCTATAAGTCTTGACGTTAATATCGCCTTTTCTGAAGGCTTACCTTCTCTTTTTAAAAATCCTCCAGGTATTTTCCCTACTGAATATAATTTTTCTTCATAATCAACACTTAGAGGAAAGAAATCTATTCCATCTCGTGGTTTTGCTGATTTTGAAACATTTACCATAACCATAGTTTCCCCGTATCTAATTATGGCACTTCCGCTAGCAAGTTCTGCTATCTTTCCTATTTCAACAGAAAGCTCTCTTCCTGCTAAATCCATTGTAAATATTTTATGTTCAAACATTAAAGCTTGTACCTCCTCTTTTGCTAAAAACGCGTTTACTATCCTATGTATTATCTTATCAAAAATACTATGTTTTAACAATACAAAAGTAGCTTACTTACTTATCTTAATCATTATATGTATTATTTACACTTTATTTTAAAATTAGTCATATTCTAGTTAGAACAACTTATAGCAAGTATATCTGGACCAGTATGAGAACATATACAAGCTCCACCTCTAGTTATTAGTACTTTTTTAGCTTTTATTCTTTTTTGTACCTCTTTCTCAAGCTTTTCAAAATCTTTAAAATTATCCCCATATCCTATAGTAACAATTTTATCCTCTAAATTCCCATTATTTCTCTCTAATATCATATCAATAAGCTTACTTGCTAGGTTCTTACTTCCTCTAATCTTTTCTTCTAAATGCGCTTCTCCATCAGGGAATGAAAATACTGGTACCAAATTAAGAATATTTCCTATTATAGCAGTGGCTACAGATACCCTACCACTCTTTTTTAAATAGTCCAAAGTTTTAGGTGCAAAAAATAGCATTACACTTTCTCTAATAGAATCTAACTCTTTTATTATTTCATCTGGACTTAACCCTTCTTCTATTAAGTCACATGCCTTTATAACAAATTGACCACTTCCTAATGATAAACTCATAGTATCAAACATATGTATATCATTTCCCTTATCGCCCATATCATTTTTTGCAAGCATTGCACTTTGATATGTTCCTGATGATTTTGATGACCCATTTATACATATTATGCTGTAACCTTCATCTATATATTTGTTAAATAACTCACTGAACTGTATATATGTAGCTTGAGACGTTTTTGGTATTTCCTTGCTATTTTTTAAAACTTCATAATATTCCTCTTTACTTATATCTACTCCATCTTTGTATTCTTTGTCATTAAAAATTATAGTAAGTGGTACTACTTCTAAATATTCTTTATTTTGAATTTCTTTTGGAATATCACATAGACTATCGCATATTAATTTTATTTTCAAAGTCATCACCTCTATATAAACCTTTCTATATAATAGCTACAAATACCTTTTTATATAATAGCCATCAATATTTTTTATATAATATTAAAATTATAAAAAGCAGGTATTATTATACCTGCTTTTTATATAAAAGTAAAAAATTACTTTCTTAATCCTAATTTAGCTATTAACGCTCTGTATCCTTCAAGATCTCTATCTTTTAAGTAAGCTAATAAGTTTCTTCTTCTACCAACCATCTTTAATAGACCTCTTCTTGAGTGATGGTCTTTTTTGTGCATTTTTAAGTGGTCATTTAATTCATTTATTCTAGCTGTTAATAAAGCTATTTGTACTTCTGGAGAACCAGTATCTCCTTCAAATCTTCCGAATTCTTTTATTATTTCAGTTTTGTTCATCTTGAGTTACCTCCAATATATTTTATAATCGCCAATAACTAAGCATAGATTTGGAGCAATCATATGCCGAGTAATGGTTAATTAATTTACTTACTTATTGTATCATAATTTTTTCTCTTTTGCAAATATACTTTTCATATACATACCTAGTATCTTTTTGAAGCTGTTTTTTCAATTCTTCAATTCCATTAAACTTTTTTTCATCTCTAATTCGCTCTATAAATTCTATAGTTATAACTTTTCCATATATATTATCATTAAACTCTAGTATATTAGTTTCAATAGATAAATTATCTCCATTTACTGTCGGATTGTATCCTACATTTGTAGCTCCGTAGTATGTCTCTTCATCAATATATACTTTTGTGGCATATATTCCAACTTTAGGTATAATCATATCTTCATTTATACTTATATTTGCAGTTGGAAATCCTATTGTTCTTCCCAGTTGCTTTGAATATATAACTTCTCCGGATAATTTATAGTTTCTACCAAGGTAGTTAGATACATCTTCTACTCTACCATCTGAGATTAACTGTCTAATATAAGTACTACTAATTCTTATATCATCTAATTTTATAGGACTTACTATTTCTAATGAAAAACCATACTTATTAGATAATTCTTTTAGTAATTTTATATTACCTTCTTTATTTCTTGCAAAAGTAAAATCATGTCCAACTATTATGTTCTTAGCACATAATGTATCTAACAATATTTCTTTTACAAAATCATGTCCTGATATTTTTGTCATATACTCATTAAATGGTATGTTGATTATATAATCTATTCCCATAGACTTTAATATTTTTACCTTTTCTTCATTAGTTATTATATTCTTTATAGAATCTGGTCTAAAGTAATTAGCTGGATGATTTTTAAAAGTAAAAACAACACTACTCATATTATTTATCTTAGCATATTCTATTGCTTTTTTTATCAGTGCTTGATGTCCCCTGTGTAATCCATCAAAATTCCCGATAGTCACTACACTTTCTTTTATTGGCTCTATTTTTTCTATCGATGTTATAGTATCCATTTTGCATTCCCCGCTTAATTGAAATTTATACTATAAACAGTTTATCACTTTTTACACTTATAGTGTTATTTTTTCTTATTAACTTACCTATTCCAATAAATTCTTTTGAACTATAAACTCTTACAAATTCATCATTTTCATTAAAGTCTTTTTCTGTAAATCGTCTCTCATCTATTATGCCACCATTTATATAGTACTTTTCAGCATTTTCATGTATTTTTATTTTATTAAAATTAGTTAATACATAATCTATATCATATAAATAATTATCTAGCGTATTATTATCATTATATTCTTTTAACTCTTCAAGAGTTATACCATTTTCTAAGTTAAATTTACCTGATGATGTCCTAAGTAGGAAAGACATATGTCCTCCACATCCTAAAATTTTACCAATATCATAGCATATACTTCTTACATAAGTTCCTTTAGAACATTTTACATAAAACATTATTTTATCATCTCTTATGCTAAGTATATTAAGTTCTTTAATATGAACAGGTCTAGTTTTTAAGTTTATTTCATCTGCTCTTCCACTTCTAACTAAATCACACATTCTTTTACCATTTACTTTTAATGCAGAGTACATTGGTGGTAATTGATTTATATGACCTCTTTGAGTATCAAAAGCTTTTTCTATTTCGTCTTTTGTAAAACTAAAATTATCTACTTTTTCTAATATTTCACCTGATGAGTCATATGTATCTGTAGTTATACCTAAAGTTAGTTCACAAATATATGATTTATCTTTATTCAATATAAGTTCACTAACTTTAGTTGCCTTTCCTATACATATAGGTAATACCCCTGATGCATCCGGATCAAGGGTACCTGTATGTCCAACTTTTTTTGTATTTAAAATCTTTCTTACAGCACTTACTACATCATGAGATGTCATACCTGTAGGCTTTATAATATTTACTATCTTATTCATTTTTATCACCTTGTATTGCTTTTACTACAGCCTCGACTATCTTTTTCTTTGCATCTTCTATACTAGAGTAAATTGTACAACCTGCAGCTCTTATGTGTCCTCCACCATTAAAACTTTTAGCTATTTTACTTACATCTACATAGTTTTTAGATCTTAGGCTTATTTTTACTTCATTTTCTTTTTTTTCTTTTAGTAGTATTCCAACTTCAACACCTTCTATATCTCTAGTGTATGGTGTTATTCCATCTACATCATTAAAGCTTATTACATTTCTTTTTAACATTTCTTTAGTTATAGTTATACTAGCAATTTTTCCATCTACTACATCTAAAGTATTTAAAGCTTCACCTAATAATTTATAATAATTATATGGATTACTTTGAAATACTTTTTGAATTATAGTATCTTTTTTAGCTCCTTTTGATAAAAGTTCCTTTGCCATTTCAAAACTACTTGGATGAGTGTTTGAATATACAAAATTACCGGTATCAGTTACTAATCCAGTATATAAACATGTAGCTATATCTTCATCTATTATATTTATATTTTCTTTTTTTTCATATTCTATTAATAAATTATAAACTAACTCACAAGTTGATGATGCTTCAGTATCTATATAATTAAAATCACCATAATAATCATTACTTGCATGGTGATCTATACATATTATTTTCTTAGCATTATCTATTAATTTTTGACTTATGCACATTCTGTTTTTATCTCCACAATCAAGTGCTATTATATTATAACTATCTAAGTTGACTTCTTCTGATTTTAATATATTCATATTTTCAACTAAAAACTTTAAATTTTGAGGAGGATTATCATCTAATACATGGTAAACGTTTTTCCCTAATTTATTTAAAGTATAATACATCGCTAAAGTTGAACCTATATTGTCTCCATCTGGACTAATATGAGAAGTAACGATGAAATCATCGTTACTTCCTTTTAAGTATTTTATTATACTCTCTATATTATTCTTCATCAAATTCTTCCTCGTCAAATGAAGATGCAGTTGCTCCTTCATTAACTTTTCTTATTAAATGGTCCATATACATACCATTTTTAATAGAATCATCAACTTTAAATATTATTTGTGGAGTATGTCTAAGTTTAACACTTTTACTTACTTCTCTTCTTATATAATTTACTGCACTTTTTAATCCTAATAGTGTAGATTCTTCATCTCCACCTAGTATACTTACATAAACATATGCATAGCTTAAGTCATTTGTAACTTCAACATCAGTTACACTTACCATAGATGTTATTCTAGGGTCTTTTATTCCACTTATAAGCATTGAGCTTATAACTTTTTTTATCTCTTCTGCTATTCTCTTTGTTCTGTTGTATGATGCCATTAATATCGACCTCTTTTATATCTATTTTAATTTTCTTTCTACTTCTTTAGTTATATAAGCTTCTATTATATCGCCTTCTTTAACGTCATTGAAGTTTACAAAACTCATACCACATTCGTATCCTTGATTAACTTCTTTAACGTCATCTTTAAATCTTCTAAGAGCTGCTAATTGTCCTTCATGTATTATGAATCCATCTCTTACTATTCTTACTTTAGATCCTCTAAATACCTTACCGCTAGTTACATAACATCCTGCTATAGTTCCAACACCAGATAACTTAAATGTTTCTCTAACTTCAGCTTTTCCTGTATCTTCATCAACATATTCTGGATCTAACATACCAGTCATAGCTGCTTGAACATCTTCTATAGCTTTGTATATTATAGTGTACGTTCTTACATCTACACCTTCTTTTTTAGCAAGTACTTCTGCACTTGGAACTGGTCTTACATTAAATCCTATTATTATTGCGTTAGATGCAGTTGCAAGCATTATATCTGATTCAGTTACAGCGCCAACACCACCATGTATTACTCTAACTGCAACTTCTTCATTAGATAATTTTTCAAGTGATTGCTTAACTGCTTGAACAGAACCTTGAACATCAGCCTTTATAACTATGTTAAGTTCTTTAACTTCAGCATCTCCCATTTGAGAGAAGAAATCATCAAGACTCATTCTTTGGTTAGATTTTAACATTTCTTCTCTAGCCATTTGTTGTCTCTTTTCAGCTACTAATCTAGCAGCCTTATCACTTGGTACTGCAACAACTTGATCTCCACCTTGTGGAACTTCTGATAATCCTAGTATCTCTACCGCTGTAGAAGGTTCAGCAACTTTAACTCTCTTTCCTTTAGAGTTTATCATTGCTCTTACTTTACCACTAGCAACACCAGCAACTATTGGATCTCCAACTCTTAATGTCCCACCTTGAACAAGTACTGTTGCAACTGGTCCTCTACCTTTATCAAGTTGAGCTTCTATAACAGTACCAACCGCTCTTTTATTAGGATTAGCTTTTAATTCTTCCATTTCTGCAACTAAAAGTACCATTTCAAGTAAAGTATCTATACCTTCTCTTTTTAAAGCTGAAACTGGTACACATATAACATCTCCACCCCAGTCTTCAACTAATAATCCTTGATCAGCTAATTCTTGCTTAACTCTATCTTGATTTGCTCCTGGCTTATCTATTTTATTTATAGCAACTATTAATGGTACGTTAGCAGCTTTAGCATGGTTTATAGCTTCTATTGTCTGAGGCATTATCCCATCATCTGCAGCAACAACTAATATTGCCATATCTGTAACTTGAGCCCCTCTAGCTCTCATAGATGTGAAAGCTTCGTGTCCTGGAGTATCTAAGAATACTACTTTTTCTCCATTTACCATAACTTCAGAAGCACCTATATGTTGAGTTATTCCTCCAGCTTCACTTGAAGTTACATTAGTTTTTCTTATAGCATCAAGTAAAGAAGTTTTACCATGGTCAACATGTCCCATTACAGTAACAACTGGTGGTCTTTTTACTAAGTCTTCTTCTTTATCTTCTTCTTTATCTATTAAAGCATCTATTGCTTCTAATTCTTCTTCATCATTAGTTGATCCTTCAACTAATTCAAATCCATATTCACTAGCAACTAATGACCCAATTTCAAAGCTTATTTCTTGGTTTATTGTTGCCATTGTTCCCATTTTCATAAGCTTCATTATTATTTCAGATGCAGACTTATCTAATTTAGTGGCTAATTCTTGAACTGTTAATTTTCCATCTATAGCTATAGTATTTCCATTAGTTGCAGCTATTTCATCTCTTAGTATTTCTAATACTAATTCAACTTCATCTTCTTCTAGTTCAGAATCCTTATTTTCTGCATTTATTTCTAATTCTTTTAATTTAGCTAATACATCTTCATTAGACATTTTTAATTCGTTCGCAATTTGGTATACTCTTGTTTTTGACACAAGATCACCCCCTATTATATTTTTGATGTTTCCATTAATTCCAATATTTTATTGGCAAAATTTATGTCTTTAACTCCTAAAGCTGCTCTTGGAGCTTTTCCTATTGCACATCCTAGTTGCAATTTACTCGAGAAATATACATATGGCACATTTCTATAACTTGATTTATCTTTAAATAATTTTTTAGTATTATCTGATGCATCCTCTGCAACTATAACTAGATTAATATTACCTCTTTTTAGTTCAAGTAGCGTTGAATCATCTCCTGACACTATTTTCCCTGCACGAGTTGCAAGGCCTAAAAATGAGTATATTTTATCTTCATTAGTCTTCATATTTTTGTAGCTCCTCAAGTAGATTTTCATATACCTCGTTAGGTACTTCTATTTTAAATGCTCTATTTAAGGCCTTGGACTTTATTGCCTTTTTTAAACATTCAGCATCTTTACATATATATGCACCTCTACCGTTTGCTTTTCCTATTGGGTCTAAAAATATTTGACCTTCTTTATTTTTAACTATTCTTATTAACCCTTTTTTAGAATCTCTTTCTTGACAAGCTATACACTTTCTTTGAGGCACCTTTTTAGTTTTTTGCAAAGGTCATCCCTCCTTACTCTTGGTCTTGTTTTGCTTGTGATTCGCTTTTTATATCTATCTTCCAGTTAGTAAGTTTAGCCGCAAGTCTTGCATTTTGTCCTTCTTTACCTATAGCAAGTGATAATTGATAATCAGGAACTACTACTAAAGCAGACTTTTCTTCTTCATTAACTTCTACCTTTTCAACCTTTGATGGGCTAAGCGATGCAGATATATATTCAGCTGGGTTATCACTATACTTGATTATGTCTATTTTTTCATCTCCAAGTTCATCAACTATATTTTTAACTCTTGAACCTTTAGGACCAACACAAGCTCCTATTGGATCTATCTTTTCATCTATTGATTTAACTGCCATCTTAGTTCTTGAACCAGCTTCTCTTGACACAGATTTTATTTGAACTATACCTTCAAATATTTCAGGTACTTCAAATTCAAATAATCTCTTAACTAATCCTGGATGACTTCTTGATACTACTATTTGAGGCCCTTTATTAGTTTTCTTTACTTCTAATATATATACCTTTATTTTTTGTCCAGCTTGATAATGCTCTCCTGGTATTTGCTCTGCTTGAGTCATTATAGCTTCTATTCTACCTAAGTTTACATATACTATATTTTTATTTACTCTAGCTACTTCTCCTGTAACTATTTCATTTTCTTTATCCATAAACTCATTATATACTATTTCTCTTTCAGCTTCTCTTATTCTTTGAACAACAACTTGCTTTGCAGTTTGAGCTGCTATTCTTCCGAAATCTTTAGGAGTTACTTCATTTTCTATTATATCTCCTAACTCATAATTTGGACTTATTTCTCTTGCATCATTTAGTTCAATTTCAAGGAAAGTATCATATAAGTCAGATTCATCAACTACTACTCTTTGAGAGAATACTCTAACATCTCCTCTTTCTCTGTCAATTTCAACTCTAACATTTTGTGCTGAACCAAAGTTTTTCTTGTATGCTGTTAAAAGAGCTTGTTCTATAGTGTCTATAAGTATCTCTTTATCTATACCTCTGTCTTTTTCTAATTCATCTAATGCTTCCATAAATTCATGATTCATTGCTATTTTCCTCCATAATTATCTTTGACTAAAACTTTATTGCAAGTCTTATAAGTGCAACTTCTTTTCTTGTAAAATTGACTTCTTCGCCATCTATTATAACTTTTATATTATTATCTTCAGTTAATCCAACTAGTTCTCCTTCAAATTGTTTAGAACCATTTATTGGCTTATATAGTTTTATTTCAACATCTCTACCTTTATATCTTTCAAAATCTTTGTCTTTTTTTAATGGTCTATCAAGCCCTGGTGAAGATACTTCTAAGAAATAATTATCCTTTATAGGATCTTTTACATCTAGTATTTCACTTAGTTCTCTACTAACTGATTCACAGTCACTTAAAGATATACCACCTTCTTTATCTAGGTAAACTCTTAAGTAATATTCTCCAGCTTCTTTAACATATTCTATGTCTACGATTTCAAAGTTTTTAGCATCAACTATAGGTTGAACTATTTCTTCTATTGTAGCTTCTATACTTTTTCTCATTTGTGTTTCCCTCCTATTCAGTTGTAAATTTTTAAAACAAAAGAGTGAGCACTCCTGTCCCACTCTTAGTTTTTGCAATATATACTATTTTATATACTATAATACCATATATTAGTTTTTGTTGCAAATTTTAATTAACTCTAAATTAATCGTTTATTATTTATATCTAAATTTCTTTTTCTTTATAAATAATCATTACCCAATGTGCCATTGCATATACTATCCATTTTATATCTACTACATCTATGTTATCTTTATTTTCTTGTAAAAAATTATTAATCTTATCTTCTATACCTTCGTGGTAGTCAGTTATCATTTTAACTTTCATTTTGTAGCCTCCAATTGTATTAGAGTAACTTCTTACTTCAGTATATGAATTAAATATTAAAAATTTTACAAAAATATCAAATTAAAAATTGTAACTTTTAGTCTAGCATTATTGATTCAAATAGTAAATCTCCACTATTTGTTTTATTCAATATTATGTTGAATTTTTTTATATTTTTTAAATCTATATCTTTATATAAAACCATCGGTATTCTTATATTTGACATTGGTGTAGTTTTATTCCAAAATATAACTTCTTTTTCATTTTCAAAATCTAAATTTTCCAATTTACATTTTGGATAACTGATTAAATTACTTTCTTTTGAAATTTCTACGGCCTTCGATTTTCCCTTATTATCTGTCAATTCTATACATATACCTTGAGATCTTCCTTTTACATTTGATTCATTATCTGGATATAGCATAGTATTTATAGTTATATTATTAAATTTACTAAAATCATTTATATCAGGTTTAAAAGATAACTTTCCACCTTTATATTCCCACTTTATATTTAATAGCTCCACTGTCTTATGGCTAATTTCCGGTAAATTTATTTTTGGTAATTCAGTTTTAACTATACTAAAATTTATATTCTTACCTTTAAATTCATCTATTTTTCTTATATCCTTTAAATCTTTATTTTTAGATGTTTGTAAATAATTAATCACATCTAAATTATCTATTTTTGTTACTGTAGGAACTTTAGTATCATAAATAGTATTATCATACTTATTTCTAAAACAAGCTTTTAAATACGTTATAGTAAACTTTTTTAAAAATTTTTCTTGTTCTACTCTACTAATTTGATTGGTCAAATCTATATCTAAAGTTTGAGCATCATTTGATTTAATACTAGAATTAAAATAATTATGATTAGCATTTTTTAATAAAGTTAAAGATAGTATATTTTGATTTTTGCATTTTTTTAATATATTATAAATACTAAATCCATCTAATCCAATTACCTCTTCATCTAATTCTGATACCAATATAGATATATTTTTTACATTATCTATATTAAAGTCATTATATTTATTATTAGTTGGATTAATTAATAATAAAGTTAATATATTTACACCTTTTTCACTTTGATCTTTAGTCAACTTAAATATTGCCTCTTTACTTACAGCGCTACTAATTACGGCTATATGTTTAAAATCTATTTTATTTTCTAAATCTATATTATATATATTGTGCCCCTCATTAGCTTCTTTAAGCATTTTTATATGTTCATCAAATATTTTAGGAATATTTTCATATTCTTTATCTACTGTATGCCCTAAATAATATGCTGAATCAGTATCTATGGATATCCCTAAGTATCCATTTTTAGCAATATATTCTGTAAGATATTTAAATCCCTTATCTTGTCTTTTCGTATCTTTATAATAACCTGGCACTATAATAGCTACCTTTAACTTTTTCTGTTTTGATTGTTTTGGTATTGATATTACTCCTTTTAATGTATAATCAATATCATCAATATTTCTTTCTCCAATATTAAAATCAATAGTTTCAACTTCATAATTTTCAGAGCTTTTTTGCTTTATCTCAGTTGGTTCTAATGTCTCTATTGAATTTTCTTTTATGCTACATGCTGATACTAAAATAGTAATAAATATTATCGAGGTAATGATAAATTTTCTCATATTCCCTCCTACATAAGATGTCTTTAATATATTGATTATTTAAATGATTGCCTTTATTAAACTTTATAAATAGTATTTACAGTGTTATAAAAAAAATTCTTAATAGTAAATTAATACATATTTCATAAAAAAATACCTAGTCTTTAAACTAGGTATTTTTTATCTTTTATTAAAATAATGATAATTGATTCTCATCACTCATATTATTAAGTGAACCATGATTGGTAAGTGTTTCTATAACCGTTTTTGAAATTTTAGTTCTCTTTCTAAGTTCTTCTTTGGATATAAATTCTCCATTTTCTCTTTCCTTTTGAATATTTATGGCAGCATTTTCTCCAACCCCCTGAAGAGCTATCATTGGAGGAAGCAACAATTTTTCTCCTGCTACCTTAAATTTACTTGCATCTGACTCATATATATCAACAGGAAGTATTTTTATGCCCCTTGCATACATTTCAAGTGCAACCTCAAGCACAGTTAGCATATTCTTTTCTTTCGCTGTTGCATCATTTCCTAAATTTTCTATTTCTTGTATTCTATCCTTAATAGCTTCAAGACCTTTAACTATTAAATCTGCATCAAAATCTTCTGCTTTTGTAGTAAAGTATGTTGCATAGAAAGCTTCTGGATAATGTACCTTACAATATGCTAGTCTAAATGACATCATGACATAAGCTACTGCATGAGCTTTAGGGAACATATACTTTATCTTTTGACATGAACCTATATACCACTCAGGAACATCATTTTCGTTCATTTCTTCTATATGTTCAGGTTTTAATCCTTTCCCTTTTCTAACATTTTCCATTATTGTAAAGGCATTTTTAGGTTTTAATCCTTTAAATATAAGGTAGTTCATTATATCATCACGAGTAGATATAACTTCATCTATACTAACTACATCATCTCTAACTAAATCTTGTGCGTTATTTAACCAAACGTCAGTACCATGAGAAAGTCCAGATATACGAACTAGTGCATCAAAAGTTGTTGGCTTTGTATCAAGTAACATTTGTCTAACAAACTTTGTACCAAACTCAGGTATTGCAAGAGATCCTATAGGACAGTTTATTTCTTCAGGTGTTACTCCTAGAGCCTTAGTTGATGTAAATAAAGACATTGTTTCTGGGTCATCTAGCGGAATCTCTGTTGCTACTATTCCAGTTATATCTTCTAGCATTCTTATCATTGTCGGTGCATCGTGACCAAGTATATCTAGTTTTAATATACGACCACTTATAGAATGATAATCAAAGTGTGTTGTTATAACTCCGCAACTTGTATCATTTGCAGGATATTGTATTGGTGTAAAATCATAAACATCTTTATAATGAGGAATAACCATAACCCCCCCTGGATGCTGACCTGAAGTTCTTTTAACTCCTGTACATCCATTTGATAATCTTAAAACTTCAGCATTTGGAACGTGTATATTATTTTCTTCTACATACTTTTTTGCATATCCAAATGCAGTTTTTTCAGCTACTGTACCTATTGTACCTGCTCTATAAACATAACCTTCTCCAAATAATTCTTCTGTATATTTGTGTATTACAGGCTGATAATCTCCAGAGAAGTTAAGATCTATATCTGGCTCTTTATCACCTTCAAAACCAAGAAAAGTCTCAAATGGTATATCATGACCTTCTTTTCTAAGTGGTTTTCCACATTTAGGGCAATCTTTATTAGGTAAGTCTACCCCTGAACCATATTCTCCTATTTCAAAGAAATATGAATACTTACATTTTGGATCATCACATATATAATGAGCTGGTAGTGGATTAACTTCTGTTATATCACTCATTGTAGCTGCAAATGATGAACCTACAGATCCTCTTGATCCAACTAAATATCCATCACTTAAAGATTTTGTAACTAGTTTCTGGGCTATAATATACATAACCGCATATCCATTACCTATAATAGAATTTAACTCTCTATCAAGCCTTGCCTTAACAACTTCTGGAACTGGATCTCCATAAATCCTTTTTGCTTTTGCATAACACATTTCTCTAAGCTCAACATCAGATCCTTCTATTATTGGAGGATAAGTGTCATCTGGTATCGGTTTTATAACTTCAACCATATCAGCAATTTTATTTGTATTAGTTATAACAACTTCATATGCTAATTCTTCACCTAAATACTTAAATTCTTCTAACATTTCATCTGTTGTTCTAAAATGAAGGTAAGTTTCTTCTTTATCAATTGCAAACCCTTGAGAATATTTTAGTACTTTTCTTAAAACCGCTTCATGCTTTTCTAAAAAATGAACATCCCCCGTTGCTACTGGTATTTTCCCAAATTTAAGCGCTGTTTCAATAAGTTTTCTATTTAACTCTCTTAATTCTTCTTCATCTTGAACTTCACCTTTATCAATCATAAATCTATTATTATCAATAGGCATTACTTCTATATAATCATATAAATCTATAATTTTAGCCATTTCTTCATCACTAACATTTTTCTTAACAGCCTTAAATACTTGTCCTGCTTCACAAGCTGAACCAATTATAATACCTTCCTTATGAGCCTCTAGCACACTTTTTAATATTCTAGGTGCCCTATAAAAATGATTAACATGAGCATCTGATACTATTTTGTATAAGTTTTTAAGCCCAGTATAATTTTTAGCTATTAAAGTTATATGGCTAGTTCCTAGTTTTGTGTAATCAACCTTACCTAAAACTTCATTTACTTGTTGTAATGTTTTAGCTCCTTTTTTATCTAACATTTCTAAGAATTTTATAAATATAAGTGCTGTAGCCTGTGCATCATCAACAGCTCTATGGTGATTTAAAAGAGGTACACCTAATGCTTTTGCTACTACATTTAATCTATGTCTTTTTAATTCTGGAAGTAACACTCTAGCTAGCATTAGTGTATCTATACTTTTATTTTTAAATTCTATGTTTTGTTGTCTACACTTTTCAGATATAAAGCTCATATCAAATTCTGCATTGTGAGCAACTAATACACTATCTCCAATAAACTCTATAAACTTAGGTAAAACCTTATCTATAGTCGGTTTATCTTTAACCATATCATTAGTTATACCAGTTAACTCTTGTATTTTGTATGATATATCCTTTTGTGGATTTATTAATTCACTAAATCTATCTACAATTTTAAAATTTTCAATTTTTACTGCACCTATTTCAGTTATTCTATCATTTGTATTAGAAAAACCAGTTGTCTCTATATCAAATACTACAAATGTTTGAGAAAGTTCTTTATCATTAGCATCCTGTACTATATCTTCTGAGTCTTCAACTAAATACCCTTCTACACCATAAAGTATCTTTATATCATTACCTTTAGCTGCTCCCATTGCCTCTGGAAATGCTTGAACAACTCCATGATCAGTTATTGCAACTGCCTTATGTCCCCATTTGACAGCTTGTTGTATTAATTTTTTCGTTGAAGTTACAGCATCCATAGATGACATTTGAGTATGTGCATGAAGTTCTACTCTTTTTACTTCACTTTTATCTATCCTCTCTGGCTTTTCTTCCATTCTTATACCACTTATAGTCATTGTAAGTTCTCTTTGATAGATATCATACATTATATCTCCCTTTATTTTTACATAAGCTCCTTTAGATATCTTACCTAGTATACTATCTTTATTAGTATCATTTAAAAATAATTTACAACTTATAGAACTTGTAAAGTCTGTTATAGATGCTATTAAGAGTATCTTACCATTTCTAAGTTCCTTAGTGTCTATATTAAATATTTCACCTACTATACTTACAGTTCCCGAATTATTATTTAAATCACATATTTTTTCAACCATAGCATTTACATTTTCACCATAGATTAACTTTTCATCATATTCTGGTTTTATAACATAAGCAGCTTCTTCATCATCTGATTTTTCTTCCTTAGCATTTATTTCTAATTCCCTAATTTTTTCTTCTACCACTCTTTCACTTTTTCTAATTATACGTTTAACATCAACTTCTTCATCTATTGCTTTTTCTATGGTTATATTAAGGTCTATTCCAAGTTCCTCATTTAACCTAGACTTAAGCACATAAACTATATTTAACTTCATTAATCTATCATAAAAAAGTCCTTTTGGAAGCTTTATCTTTAAATTATCCTCTATACATAAATACTCTATTTGTTTATACCATCCTGCAATAGATGGACATAAAGCCTTAAATATATAAACAATATTCATCCAATACATTTTTATTATGTCTTTATTTTCTTTTCTATCAAAACCAGTATATGAAATCTTGATTTTTATATCTTTAAAATATGAAAGCTTTAATTTTAGCTCTTCTTTTAAACTATCTAAAATATCATATGATATTATAGATTTTGAAGTTAAATGAAAGTATACTATTTTATCTTCTCTAAAATAAACTACTTTAGATACATATACATCTTTTAATTGTTTATTTAATATATTATTATTTATTTCTAGTCTATCTAAATAATCCTTTACACTCTCCAAAATATCACTTCCTTTTACTATTCTTAAAGTAAATATTATATCACAGGTTAATTACTGTTATTAATTTTTTTATTTATTATGAAATTATAAAATATGTATTGTATGGATAATTATAACTTCATAATCATCATTTAATTACTTTATACATCTTTGTCAGTATATAAAATGTAATATTAATAACTTGATTTTTTTAATTGGATTAGCTACAAATGATAGGCATTTTAATATTATGTATAAAGACAAAAATGTGAGGCGGTGTTAATATGTCCTGTGTCCCAGAAGTAGATTTTAATAAAATAATCTATTGTTATCATGACCTAGGTGAAAAAAAATTACTAAAAAAATCTTTATCTGGACTTAATATAAATAAAAAAGTTTTTCTATTCTATGCAAAAAATAGACATATACCAATATGCGCACTACCTAAATTTAGACTTGTATTATCTTCTAGAAGCGGCTTTTTATCATTCTGTTATAATTTTTTTCACTTTATGAGTTGCTATAGGTATCCTATACCCGTTTCTAAAACAAATATAGCATCAATTGCTAAATTCGTTTTATCTCATGAAATAGGTCATATTCTAGATCCTGATGTTTATGCATCAAAAGAAGAATATACAAATATATTATCTAACATTGTTGAAAAATTAATTGAGTACGATATAGATATTGAGAAAACTGACTTCTATAAAAAAAATCTTCCTTCCGACTTAGAGGAATGTGTCGTATTATTAAAAAAAAATTTAATATCTAGAGAATCTAAGGCTTGGGATATAGCAAAAAACATTGTTGTATTTAATAATGACGAAGATAGATACTTATTTGAGCGAATTAGAGAATATGCACTTGCCACTTATAATTTCGGAAATTTAAAAAATATTATAAAAGAACACAATATAGAAAATATATTAAAATATAGAAAATACTTTATAAATTAATATTTTTCAATATATAAGGAGCTAAGTAATAATATTATTAATCTTTATTACTTAGCTCCTTTCATAAATAGGCTTATTTAAACATGTCTATATAATTATCAGAATATATATCAATTAAAACAGCTAACTATTACTTATAATTAGGTACTTCAAAGCTTAAATTACTTGATGTGTCATACATACTAATTAATTTATACATTATACCTGATATTCCATTCGCCCAGTTTACATCTGTTGCATATTGATGGAATGAATAATCATAATTAAACTTCATTTTATATATAGTATTTTGGTTATACTTGGAACTTTTTATATAATTATCACGTATCCATTTAGCCGATCCATCTATAGTAGCTTCAATACTTGTCCATCCATTTGAATATGCTGCCTCTGCACCTGATACATTTGCACTCTTATCTATTGCCCCTATTCCATAAAAATTATACACAGTAACTGGAGCAGATAAAGGAGTACCTTTATAACTAGTTATTGTTTGTCCTTGAGAAAGTACTGATTTTCCATATCCTGTTTCCCACATCGCATGAGAAACTAAGTATATTAAATCAATATCATACTTTTGTGCCGCATTTATAAATGCTTTACCTTGATTATAAAATACTGTATTTTTGCCATTTACCTGTGGTAATGAGTTTAAATATGAATTTAGTTCACTTTCACTTACTCCACCTTTATACGTATCAAGTCTTAAAAATTGCATCATACCTCTATCGCTATTTGTAAAGTTATTTGGATTTAGATAGTATTCTAAATCAGATTTACTTGCATGTACATAAGCTCTACTTTGAGCCATATTATATGTTGTTAAATCTTCACTACTTCTTGATAAACTTGATGATATAACATTACCACCCTCTAATGCTTTTTTGTATTGAACCTCTACATGATCTTGAAGTGTATAATTTAATCCTTTATAATTTATAGCCGCTCCGTTTACATTTTCCACACTATCTCCGCCTACTACAGGTGGTACTTGTTCATTACTACTTATTTTATCTAGATACTTAGTAGCTACATATGCCGTTGTATTTTTGTAATTTATTTTTGACCATCCATTACTTTCTGATATTACTTCTACATTAGTTCCTTTGTCTATCTTTCCTATTGATTCATAACTTGTTGATGGACCTTTTCTTACATTTAGCCCATCCGTATTTACTACTTTTATTTCCTTATATTGCTCTGTTGTATCTTCTGTATCTGTACTCTTTTTATCTAGATACTTAGTTGCTACATATGCCGTTGTATTTTTATAATTTATTTTTGACCATCCATTACTTTCTGATATTACTTCTACATTAGTTCCTTTGTCTATCTTTCCTATTGATTCATAACTTGTTGATGGACCTTTTCTTACATTTAGCCCATCCGTATTTACTACTTTTATTTCCTTATATTGCTCTGTTGTATCTTCTGTATCTGTACTCTTTTTATCTAGATACTTAGTTGCTACATATGCCGTTGTATTTTTATAATTTATTTTTGACCATCCATTACTTTCTGATATTACTTCTACATTAGTTCCTTTGTCTATCTTTCCTATTGATTCATAACTTATTGATGGACCTTTTCTTACATTTAGCCCATCCGTATTTACTACTTTTATTTCCTTATATTGCTCTGTTGTATCTTCTGTATCTGTACTCTTTTTATCTAGATACTTAGTTGCTACATATGCCGTTGTATTTTTATAATTTATTTTTGACCATCCATTACTTTCTGATATTACTTCTACATTAGTTCCTTTGTCTATCTTTCCTATTGATTCATAACTTGTTGATGGACCTTTTCTTACATTTAGCCCATCCGTATTTACTACTTTTATTTCCTTATATTGTTCTGTTGTGGATGGGGTAGTAGTAGATGCTGCCTTTAAATAACCACTAGATACATATGCAGTTTTATTATTATAATTAATTTTTGACCAGCCTGCACTTTCTGATATTACTTCTACTTTGTCACCTGTATTTAGCTTTCCTATCGATGCATAACTAGTTGATGGACCAGTTCTTACATTTAATCCATCTGTATTTACTTCCTTTATTATATAATTTGTAGTAGTTTTATCTATGTATTGACTTGCAACATAACCTAACCTTGAGTCATGCTTTACTTTTGACCATCCGTTACTTTCTGATATTACTTCTACTTTTTCGCCTTTATTTAAAACCTTTATTATGCTATAACTTGTCCCTGCACCATTTCTAAAGTTCAGTCCATCTGTGTTTACTATCGCTATATTTGATGAGGTATTAATATTATTATTTGTATTGCTATCTGATATCGATATGTATGAAGATGATGCCCATCCTTGCTTTCCTGATGCAGTCTCTATCTTATACCACCCATTAGATGATTGTAATATATTAACTTTATCATTTTTCTTTACAGTTGTTACTATAGTATAACTTGTGCTCGGTCCGCTTCTTACATTTAAAGAAGATGCTGTCACTATACCTATATTTAATGCATATGCATTATTAGCCGTCATAGGCATAATCGCTAATGTTGCTAATGCTATTTTACCTTTCATACCCGTATCTCCTTTCCAAATTATTACATACAATTTTAATTATAGGATATACCTATTAATTAGTAAAGTCAGTTATATTTTTGAGATAGTTATTTTTTATAATAAAAGCTAGGCACTAGTCCTAGCTTTTTTATGTGTTAAACTTAATATGATAATTCATATTATTTTTTTATCATATAATCCTTCCAGACCAGCTTTTCTAACTCTTTCTCGTGCAACATTGCTGTCTATACTATAAAATCCTAACTCTTTCATTCTATCAAAGTAAATACTTCCTGCAAAAGTAAATCTTAGTTTTTCACCGTCCGGTTTACTCATTTCATTATTAGAATATGAAATAAAATCACCTATCAACAGATTAGTTGGAAGTTGAATTAAATATCTATCTGCACAATATCTAGCCGCATTATGTCCTGCCAAGCTACCTGTGCATATTGCCTCTGTATGGCCTACATAAAATCCTGCTTTTTCTCCACCAACAAATAAATTATCTATTCCCTTAGCTCTCATGTAATTATCTCTTTTTGCGACAGACATATATCTAATAGAATTCCCTTTTCCTCCAGAATAAGGGTCAACTATAAGAGCATTTTCAAATCCTGGTACCATTCTTAAAAATTCTAAATTGTAAAAAGGCTCCATAAGCTTAGCATGACCAGTATCAATTAACACTATATTTTGTGCAAAAGCTGGCAGTGCGTATTGTTGACATACCTTTATATCTAACATTCCCTCATTTACAAGCTCCTTAGGTAATGGAATTACTGCACATCCTTTTTCATTTAAATCTTTTTGTATTTGTTCACTTAAAGATTCTTTTAAAAGTTTTATAGAACCACTAAAAGCACCATAATCTCCATTTTTTCTCTTTCCTACCATATCCTCTAATCCACATTTGCTTGTTATACTCACTCTACCACCAAAAGATGGACATCTTAATACACACATTGCACAACCATTGCCATAAGCTGTACAGTTTCCCATAGGTCCTGTTGAACCAGTAGTTTCAACAAATGCATCTCCATATATAATTTCTCCATCTTCTAGTATAATAGCAACTAATTTATTATCCTCAAGTTTAACATCTACAGCTCTACTAGAAAATCTAATCTCTATACCCATTTCTCTAATCTTATCTCTTACAGGCTTCTCTATCTTAGTCACATTGTAAATAGTCGCATGATTATGTCCTGGAAAATCTATATCTTTATGAGTCGCATATTTATCAGTTATCTCAAATAATTCTCTTGCACCAAGCGCTATTGCCTCTTCTGTTGCACTATATCTACCATTATTTCTCATTATTCCACCAACGTTTCCAAGCCCTAAAAGTAAGTCTGTTTTTTCTAATATTAAAACATCTGCACCTGCTTTTTTAGCGGCTATTGCTGCTGCACATCCTGCCCATCCGCCTCCAATAACAACTACTTTTGCCATAATCCTTCCCCCTAAAATTTAATTAAATACTTTTTAAATACTCTCTACTATTAATTTGTGTTTTACATGATTTAACCTTTACTCCATTTAAATCTATACAACAAGCACCGCATATTCCTTCTCCGCAACAAATTAAATTATTATTAGATACTGCTAACTTTATATTTTCATCTATAGCATCAACTATATTCATAACCTCTTTATTAAAACGATTGCTTGCTCCGCTATATACCAATTTTATATCGTTAGATTTTATATAATCAGCTATAAATCCCTTATCTTCTTCTATATCTATATGGTATATACTTGCTCCTAAGTCATATATTTTTTGAATAACATTATCTAAAATCACACCATTATGATTTATAAATACATCAACTTTATTATTATTTTCTATCAATCTTTGTATTACATTTATTGAATTAACTTGTGATAGTCCATTTAAGATAACTAAACAATTAGATTTTGACATGCTTTTTATATCTTTTATACCAAATAATCCATTAAAATAAGGTCCTTTAATATAAACTTGATCAGAATTAATTATACCTTTAGTTTTTATCCCTACCTGCTTTATAATTACTTCTAAAGTATTTTTTTCTAAATCAACATCTAATACTGAAATAGGAGCGCTGAATATATTACTTTCTTTATCTTTTCCCTTAATAAAAACATATGCTCCTGGACTACGTAAATCTTTTGATAATTCTTTTGGTATTTTTATTTTAATCAAATAAGTGTTTTCTTCAATCGATGTCATAGCTTCTATATCGCATAAATATTCTTGTCTCTCTATTACCTTAGAATTCTTATTATGATTAACCTCATTATAAATACATACTCCTTGCCATATACAATCACATGTTTCATTTTTATTTAGCATATTGCATCTTATACAATCTTTCGAATATGCAAGATGACATGGGCAATATTTACTTCCTGAATCTGCACATGATAAAGTTTTCATTTTTCTCACTTCCTTAAAACGAGATTTTCAATTGTCTTAATATCTATACTATATAAGTTATTATTTATACCTTTTTTTGTTACAAAAGTATTTTTAATACTTCTATTTTATAAATTTCAAAAATATACTTTATTAAAAATAAATTATTTTAATGTTGTATTTATTATTTAAATTTAAAACTAGCCTATTATTCTATTTAATATATCTTATATAAAAATATTAAGTATAACTTCAAGATGAGAATTTAATTAATTAAAATAGTTAAATTAAAATTTATATAAAGGAGATCTATATGGAAAATACTTTTCTTTTTTCAAACACTCATTTAATTATGTTATTAATTTTTTCCGTATTTTTGTACTTATGCCCTAAGCTAACAAAGCATCTATTACCGTACAGCTATATAGTTGAAAAAATAATTTGTATTTTAATTATATTGGAAATTACTTTTGAACAGTTCTCTTATATCTCAATGGGGAGTTATGATGTATACACTTGTTTACCTATTAGAATATCTAGATTTACATCTTACATTTGTATAGCTATATTATTTTTTAAAAATTACCAATTATTTAATATATTTTTCTCATGGAGTTTAGTGTGTTCTATTGGAGGTATGATATACTTTCCAAACTTAGGATATAGATACCCAAATATCTTGTATTACTTATTCTTTTTTTCAAATTGTATATTAGTTTATGCTACGGTATATCTAACTGAAGTTAGAAAATTTAATATAAATAAATATGCATTAAGAGATAATTTCATTTTTTGCATACTTTATTTCTCTTTTATTTACTTTTTAAATACTTTTACAAATGCAAATTACCCCTATGGATTTTCAAGCTACAATTTACTAAGTGCAATTACATTTACTTTAATTACAACTATAATCTATATACCTATTTTATATTCTAATAAAGAATTTTCCTTTAATTTTAGAAAAAGAAAAAAATAAATTTATTTATACTAAAAAAAGCTCGCTATTCATAGCGAGCAGATGACTTTTTATTTTCAAATTTCATGTAAGAAGAAAATAAAAATCTTAGGCTAATTAAATTATAACATAATTTAGTCAATACTTAAATTCTTTATTTTCTATATTTTTCTACATTTACCTTACTATGCATATAATCTTTCCTAAATCATTCATACATCTAAACCAGTTTTGTTTATCTTCCCTACTTAATTTATTTATTTTTTTATCAATAACATCGATAAACTTCATTTTTTGTTCATCAAGTACTTCTGATCCTTCTTTTGTAATTCCATATAATGTATTTCTTCTATCTTTTTATCTTCTTCTCTATACACATATCCTTTTTCTACAAGCTTATTAAGTAATATACAAAGACTTGAAGTTGAGACATGTAAATGATTACTTAAATATTTAAGTTCCATTTTATTATGTCTCTTTAATTCTGATAATGCAAAAAACTGCTTTTCTGTAAGACTTTTATCTATTTTATATCTATCTTTATTTACTATTTTTATTAAATTATAAAAACTATCTATATTATTTAATATTTAAATAGATATTTCTTTATTATTCATAACATCGCCTTAATAAGACAGATAATATTTTATACTACTTTATTTATTTTTATTATACTATATTCATATATTATGTACTATTAAAATAAGAAAAACTGATACTAAAAAGTACCAGCTCTTAATTTAACTTTGTTTATTATTTTGGGATAATTTTTGAAGTTTTTCAATTACTTTAGGTGTAATAGTTAATATATTATCTATCATATTTATATTATTATCCAAACTCATAAGCCTCGTTTCTCCATCTTCTACGACTACAAAAGCTACAGGTTGTATACTAACGGCACCTGCACTACCTCCAGCAAAATTAGTATCATTTTTATCTTTACTTATTTCTTCCTTATATCCTTTAGAATATTCTCCTCCACCAATTCCAAAACCTATAGTAACCTTAGATATAGGAACTACTACCGTCGTATCAGTTTTTATAGGATCTCCTATTATAGTATTTGCATCTATAGAACCTTTTATCGTATCAAGCGTTGTTTCCATTATATTTTGGATTGATCCTGTTGCTCTCATATTTTTTACCCTCCTCTTTTATCTTTTTGCTATTTTTATTTGCTATGAACATAGCGCTTAATATGTTTATTATATTTTTTATATTAGGTTTTATGTATATTTTAAAATCTACATATATTTTATTTTCTATAAAGTTAGGTTTTATATTCATATAAAATTTATTAGGCTCTATTATATTTATCAAATTTCCATAAATTAAATTTACAAATAAATAGACAAAATTAGTAATAGCTATATTAGTATTTCCTATGTAAATATCAGAGTAAAATTCTTCTATTTCTATTTTTTTAAATTCTCTATAAATAGCTAAAAAGTCTTCTGCAAATATTTTTCTTAGTTTTATTTTTTTTAAAAATATTCTTTTTTTCTTAGATTTTTTTAACTCCTTTTTCTTAGATTCAGTTTTTCTTGGATAAATAGGTATATTTATATTTATAATATTAAACATATATCTTAAATTTATATCTATTTTTATATCTTGATTAACGACTTGTGATGTAAGTATTATATGAAATGGCATCTTTATAAATATAGTTAGTATTAATATTATAACTGCTATTATCATAAAAAAATTAAATATATCACTATAATTCATAACTCTATTATTTTCTAAATAATATATATATATACCAATTATTTGTAGCAAAGTTAAACTTAAACTAAATTTCTCAATAATTAAAATCGTTTATCTACCTTTTATGCATTAATTTAACAAGAATCTTTTTAATAAAGAAATATATATTGCAAAAAAGTGTGCTAATTTTAGCACACTTTTTATTCATTATCATTTTCATAATTTTCTATTGGAGGTAAATCCTCTAATTTTTCTATATTTAATAGCTTTAAAAATTCATCAGTTGTTTTATATATTATAGGTTTACCTATTTTTTCAAGTCTTCCAGCTTCTTTTATAAGATTATTTTCTAAAAGCGTTTGTATTGCCTTATCACTTTTAACCCCTCTTATATCTTCTACTTCAACCTTTGTTATTGGCTGTTTATATGCTATTATAGTTAAAGTTTCTAAAGTTGTTTGAGTCAAACTTTTCTTTTTCTTAGGCTCTAGGACTTTTTTTATAAAACTTGAATAATCTTTATTCGTACACATTTGGTATTTATCTTGTAACTTTATTATTTGTATACCTCTGTTATTCTCCTTATATTCATTTATAAGATTATTTAGCATATATTCTATTTCTTTACTTGATAACTCTTCATTTATTATATCATTTAATTCTTTTATACTAATAGGCTCTGCATAGGCAAACATGACAGCCTCTATAATATGCTTTATATCTTCACGTCTCATTTATAACTCTCCAGATTTTTCTTTATTAAGATATCATCAAAAAATAAATCTTGGTAAACTACTATTTCTCTTGATTTTATAAGTTCTAACACTGATAAAAATGTTGCAATCACTTCATCTTTATCAACATTTTCTATAACTTTTGTAAAACTTACCTCATTATCCCTACTTATGATTTCTCTTATATATGCTATTTTTTCTTCAACAGGTACTATTCTTCCTCTTACTATTTTTTCTAATTTTTCATCTTTCTGAGGTTTATTCTCTTCACTTTTAACTTTTAATATGTATGGAAGTATATTTTTTATAGCATCTATAGATATATCATCCAAATCCATATTATCATCTATTACTATTTCTTCTTTTTTTCTATAATATAAATCATCTACATAAGTTATATTATCTTTTAAATCTTGTGAAGCTAGCTTGAACTTTTTATATTCTTCTAGCTTTTCCATAAGTTCTAAACGTGGATCTTCTACCTCATTGTTATCTTTTTGTTTATATAATAAATATCTAGATTTTATTTCTAATAGTTTTGAGGCCATAGTTATAAACTCACTAGCTACTTCTAAATCCATTTTCTCTAATGCAGTTATATAGTTTATATATTGTTTAGTTATATCTATAATAGATATATCTTTGATATCTATCTTTTGTTTGGATATCATGTCATATAGTAAATCTAGTGGTCCTTCATAAACCTTAAGCTGTACATTATATTTCATCTAAATTACCTCTTAAATTACATAAATAAATATAATATATCCCAAATTACATTTCTTATTGGAGATACAAAAATACTATATGCTCCTGTAATTATTAGAACTAAAAATATTATACTACTCATACTTTCATATTTATAAGCTATTTCATTATACTTATATGGTATAAACGAAGATATTACACCCCATCCATCAAGCGGTGGAAGAGGCAATAAGTTAAATGCAGCAAATCCTACATTGTACACTATAACATATTCCGCTATTAATTTTATTGCAAACATATTTACATGTTTGTCTATAAGTACGCATATTATAGCTGTTATTATATTCGCAGTAACACCTGCTAATGATACTATTACATTTCCTACTTTATAATTTTTAAAATTATTTGGATTTACTGGTACAGGCTTTGCCCATCCTATATGAACAATAAGCATTGCAATTAGACCCATAATATCTAAATGTTTTGCAGGATTTAAAGTCATTCTTCCATACATTTTAGCTGTATCATCACCTAATAGATGTGCCGAGTATGCATGACCAAACTCATGGACAGATATAGCTACTGCTATCGCAACCATACTTGCTAATATAGTACTTAAATTATACATTAATTATCTCTCCTAAATTTCTATTTTAATATTATTATATCAATTTTCTAATTTATAATCAAAACTTTTATAAATACAGAAAGTAATAGGATAAACTATTACTTTCTGTTTCTTTTAGTATATTCAGATTTTAAAATCCTATATGCATCACATTTAACATAAGTTATCTTCATTCCTTTTACTATTTTTTTATCATATGTTTTATAATATTTAAGATTTAAGTGTTCTAACGATTTTCTAGTTCTTTTATTATCCTCATAAGTATTAGCTATTATTCTTTTTATATTGGTACTCGAAAATGCAAATTTAAGTACCTCTCGTCCAAGTTCTGTAGCTATATCATGTCCCCAATAAATAGGGTTTATGCATATACCTATTTCCCCTTCTGTATCATTTTTATCTACATTGTTTAAACCTATATTCCCAATAACTTTATTATTAGATTTATCTACAACTGCAAAATGACCTATTTTTCCTTGTTTATAGTTATCTATAAAAAATGATTTTATAAATCTTTTTGTATCTAATACTGTCTTATGAAAGCTCATAGGTAGATATTTTACTACTTTCGATTGTTTATAGTACTCAAACATGTCATCTGCATCATTTAATCTAACTGGTCTTAACAAATAATTTTTTGTTTCTATTATTGGCATTTGAGGATAAATATCATCAACCATAGCATCTTCCTCCACATACTGATTAATATATTATATGATTAATCTATGTTTATGGTTAATGTAAAAAATGAATAAATTATGATTAATTATTTATTTTGTAAGTTATTATCAAAAAAAGAAGCTAAAAAGCTTCTTTTTTATAACATTTCATCTATAACTCTTTGTAACATTTTTAAGTAACTTGCCTTTTGTATATCTTTTGTATTTACTAAGTCAACTTTACCTACTAAAGTTTTTCCTTGATAAATTTCTACATATCCTAAACTTGTACCTTTTTTAATAGGTATTATTGGATTTTCATTTACTTTTACCTTTCTAGTAAAATCTTTATTTCCACCTTTTTTAATAAGTACACTTAAGTCTTCTTTTGCTACTAAATTTATCTTTTGCTCATCTGCCTTATCTAGTGTAAGTGTAGCTATATTATCATTTTTAGAACATAATTTTACGCTTTCATAATTTGCAAATCCAAAATTTAAAAGACTAGTTGCATCTTTAAATCTTTCAGGTGATGTTTCTGCTCCTAAAGTTACTGCAATTAAATGAGTATCTCCTCTTTTAGCTGAAGCTGATAAACAATATTTAGCCTGTTGAGTAAATCCTGTTTTAACCCCTGTAGCTCCTTGATAATGCTTTATTAATTTATTTGTATTTGCAAGACCTACTGTTGTTTGCTTCTTACCAACTACAACTTGATCCATCCAAGTTGTTAAGTATTTACTTATAACATCATGTTTTAATAATTCTCTAGACATTAAAGCTATATCATGAGCTGATGTATAATGATTCTCTACAGGAAGACCATTAGTATTTACAAAGTTAGTATCTTTCATATTTAATTCTTTAGCTTTAGCATTCATCATATCTACAAAACTCTCTACACTTCCTGCTACATACTCTGCCATAGCAACACATCCATCGTTAGCAGATGCTACAGCTATACCTTTTAATAAAGTATCTACCTTTTGAACTTCACCTGCTTCTAAAAATATTTGACTCCCTCCCATGCTCGCTGCATTTTCACTTATTTGTACGCTATCATCTAAAGTTATTTTTCCAGAATCTAGCGCCTCACAGATTAATAACATTGTCATTACTTTAGTTACACTTGCAGGAGGCAATTTATCATGGGCATTTTTTTCGTAAAGTATTTGTCCACTTCCTACATCCATTAATATAGCTGATTTAGAAGATACACTAAGTGGATCATTGCCTTCATTTGCAAAAGATAAATTCATAGGCATAATTGCAATTACTATAGCCATTATAAAGCTAATTAGTTTTTTCATTAATGTCACCTCTTAATATTTATTTAAATTTATTTTTTCACTATTTATTGTTTTTATTCTAAATGACCAGTCTTAGAAAAACTAGTTCTTTCTTTACTTCTTTTTATTCTTAATTTAGAATTTTCTCTGTTATAACCAAGCTCTATTAAATTTAAAACATCCTCTGGATGCATTTCATATTCTGCAGCAATTTCCATTTTCACTTGTTTTAAAGCCTTTTTTGCATTACTGTCCATTTTAATCCTCCTCTGTTTTAATATTATAAATATATATTTTACCAACATCGTATAATTATAATTGTTATTTTCTGTATATTTATCCTTTTAAAAAATGTGTTCAATTATAATATTAAATATATAAAATATTCGTATAAATTTAATTTCCCTTTTCATATAAATTAATAGTATATATCTATTTAATAAGAATAATTTAGTCAATCTTCAATATAATTGTTAGTATATTTAATATTATAATTAAGAGGTGTTGTATGAATTTTTATGAAAATTTAGAAGATGCTATGAAAAATTTAACTACTAGAGGTGCATTTTTAACCGTTAAAAATAATCAAGACGTAAATACTATGACAATATCATGGGGATATATTGGATTCAGTTGGAATAGACCTTACTTTATAGCTATGGTAAGACCTCAAAGATACACATATGAATTTCTAAAATCTGCTAAAGACTATACTGTAAGCATTCCTTATAGTGATGATATGAGAAAAGCTCTTGCTATATGTGGAACTAAATCTGGTAGAGATATCGATAAGGAAAAAGAAGCTAATATAAAATTTTTAACTTCTAAAACTGTATCATCACCTATAGTAGATAATTGCAATATGTACTATGAGTGCAAAATTACTTATGTCGATAGAATAGAAAAAGATAAATTTCCAGATGAATTAAAGAAAAACTATCCAATTGATGACTATCATTTCTTATATTATGGTGAGATAGTAGACTGTTATACACATTAATTGATATATTAAAAAATTAAATTAATTATATTTTTTATTTAAGATCTATCAATATAAAATTTTAAATTTCTGTTTTCTCATAACTAAAAACTGAGTTAATCTTGGTATTTCAAGCTTAACTCAGTTTTTATTAATATATATTTATTTCTTGCTCTATATTTATAATTTCTGCATCTGTAATATCTTCAATATAATCAATTATATGCTCAATTGTAGAATCGCAGACCTTAGCATCTAAAGCTATACTCGCAATACCTATAGTTATCAAGTTATGTATATCTTGATTTTCTATTTCACCTACAGATATATTAAACTTATTTTGAAGTTTCGCAATTATGCTTTTAACTACCATCCTCTTTTCCTTAAGAGAATGCGCCCAATCAGCTCTAAGGGTAACTTTCATTACTATAATTCTCATAATCTATACCTCTTTTGTATATTTTCCTCTTAATTATATTATACCTATTATAAGACTTAACTATTTATAATCATTTTCTACTGCCTGCGATAATATTTGATTTATATGAGCCATCATAGATGTAAATTGTTGTTCACTATTTAAATATCTAGAAAGTTTTTTATTGTTAAATACTTTCTTTTTTAATGATTCAAATTTAACTGAATTCCTTTTCTGTTCTTTTTGATCATTTACCATAAAATTTTGAATCTTAACTTGATTTAGTTTATACTCAGTTAATAATTTTTCACATTCTGGGTCTTTTTTTACTTCTTGCATATATTTTTTAAACTGTGTATATTCTTTACTACTTTTAATTTCATTAGCCAACTTTGTAGCTGTTTCATATATTGCCATAACTTCCTCCTATAAAAAAAGATTGAATATAATTTATTATATTCAATCTTTTATAATTATACCTCCATTATTATAGGAAGTATCATAGGATTTCTTTTTGTTCTTTGATATAAATATTCTTTTAAGTTTTCTTTTATATTATTTTTTAAATAAGCCCACTCTTTTATATTTCTATCTTCACAGTCTTTTAGTACATCTTTTATTACGTTTTTAGCTCCATCCATTAAATCTTCTGATTCCCTTACATATACAAATCCTCTTGATATTATATCTGGACCTGCTAGAACTCCTCCATCTTCTTTAGATATTGTAACAACAACTATCATAAGACCATCTTCTGATAAATGTTTTCTATCTCTTAATACTATATTCCCTACATCTCCAACGCCTAATCCATCAACTAATACATTTCCTGTTGGTATAGTACCTGTAACTTTAGCTGAGTTCCTATCAATTTCTAAAACATCTCCTGTTTTATTTACAAATATATTTTGACTTGGCATGCCTAACTCTTCTGCTAATTCTGCATGTATTTTAAGCATTCTATATTCACCATGAGCTGGCATAAAGAACTTAGGTCTTACTAATCTATGCATAAGTTTTAATTCTTCTTGCTTTGCATGTCCTGATACATGTATATCAGATTCATCATACACTACTTCAGCACCTTTTTCAAATAAACTATTTATAACTTTTGATATTGATTTCTCATTCCCTGGTATTGGATGAGCTGATATTATTATTAAATCGCCTCTTTTAATTTCTACCTTCTTATGTTCAGCACTTGCCATTCTAGCTAAAGCTGACATTGGCTCACCTTGTGACCCTGTAGTTATTATCACTACTTCACTATCTTCGTATTTAGATATATCATTTAAATCTATTAGCATATTATCAGGTATATTTAAGTATCCTAATTCAGTAGCTACAGCAACTACATTTACCATCGATCTCCCAGATACAGCAATTTTTCTGTTAAATTTCTCCGATGTATTTATTATTTGTTGTAATCTGTGTATGTTAGATGCAAATGTTGCAACTATTATCCTACTATTTGATGCTTTTCTAAATAAATCTTCTAATCCTGCCCCTACTGTTCTTTCTGACATTGTAGAGCCTGGTTGTTCAGCATTTGTACTATCTGCTAATAATAAAAGAACTCCCTTTTTACTCAATTCACATATTCTGTGTATGTCCATAATTTCGCCGTCAATAGGTGTTAAATCTATCTTAAAGTCTCCTGTATGATATATTATTCCTTGGTCTGTGTGAACAGCTATAGAACAAGCATCTGGTATACTATGATTATTTTTTATAAACTCAACTTCCATATGTGAAAGCTTTATAATATCTCTTGGAGATACTACATTTAGTTTAGCATTATTTATCTTATGTTCTTTTAATTTAACTTGTATAAGACCTATACTAAGCTTAGCCCCATATATAGGAACATTTATCTTTTTTAATATATATGGAAGTGCCCCTATATGATCTTCATGACCATGTGTAATAAATATACCTTTTATTTTATCTTTATTTTTTATTAGATAACTTATATCAGGGATAACTACATCTACTCCTAGCATTTCATCGTCTGGGAAACTCATCCCTGCATCTATTACAATTATTTCGTCTTTATACTCAATAACAGTCATGTTTTTGCCTACTTCATTAAGCCCACCTAATGCCATGACTTTTATTTTGTTCGTATTCTTTCTAAACAATCGCATCATCTCCTTCTGTCTATTTAGTTTTCAAACACGTTCTACAGTTTTTTAATAATATCAATCACGTACTATTTACCAGTTATTATCATTGTACCATAATTTTATATATAATTTAAGTAATATTTAAAATACATTTAATGTATTATTTTGACAAATTAAATTTATTTTGATATTCTCAAACTATATTATAAATTTAGGAGGATATATGCGCGGTAAAACCCATTGTACAATAGGCATTTTGAGTACTATCCAAGCTTGTATATTATTTAAGGTACCTATTTCTATATTTAATCTTGTATTGGCTGCTGTATTTTCAATACTTCCCGACTTAGATGAGTCTAACTCCACAATTTCTAATGTATTTTTAAAACAAGATGCATCGAAATTGGTATTAAAAATAGTTATATATATAATTAACTTCGCTATATTTTTTATATCTCTTAAGATAAATAATAATAATTTTTTCTTAAGCTCTATTGTAACATTTATAGCAATAATGATATTAGAATCTAAGCTCAATCATATACTACTTAGAAAAATACTTTTATCTTTAACACTTATACTTTTATCTCTATGCTTACTCTTTATAAAGGTTAAAATATATTTTGTTATTTTATTTTTAATACTAGCGTCTTTTCCATGGCTTAAACATAGAAGTTTTTCACATAGTATATTTGCAATTATTGTAATCTATTTTTTACTTAAGCAAATAGAGATAATATATAATATATCTAATTTATCATTTTTTGGAACTATAGGATATGCAAGTCATTTATTTTTAGGTGATTTATTTACAAAATCTGGGATACCTTTATTTTATCCTATTAGTAATAAGAAATATTCTTTAGGCTATTTTAGAGTGGGAAGCTTTTTTAATAATGCTTTAGAAATTTTAATAATAGTTGTTTTAGTAGGTTCCATTATTTTTTCTACAATAAAAATATAAGTCTCAAAAGAGACTTATATTCTATTATTATTTTTTACAATCTTCACATAATCCATAGAACTTTACATCATGATCTATTATATCAAATTTATATATTTCTTGAATTTTATTTTCTATACTCTCTAATAAATCTTCTTGTACTTCTATTATCTTTGAACAATTTTTACATATTAGATGATGATGATTATGACATTCATTTTTATTTAAACTAATTTCATATCTTATACATCCATCATCTAAATTTAATTTTGAAATTACTCCAATTTCATCTAATAGTTGCATAGTTCTATAAACTGTAGCTAGTCCAATTTCAGGACAATCAACTCTAACTAAATCATATATTTGCTCACTACTTAAGTGTTCTGTATTATGTTTTAGCAAAATATCTATTACAGCTCTTCTTTGAGGAGTTATTTTAAATCCCGTTTCTCTTAATTTTTCTTTTAATATATCCATAGTAGTCATACTAATCACCCTTATTTTCAAATGATAATCTTTATTAAATATTGTAATTGATAATATATTTATTGTCAATTGCAATATTTTAATTATACCCATTAATTGCTATATATAAACTGATGTAATAACTCTATATTTTTATTTTTATTCCATTTAACTACATAAGTGCCGTTTTCACCGATTCTGCCCTCTTCTCTGTACTCTGATATAGGAAATTCTAATTGACTTATATCATAACTTGCTAACTCATGGGCCGTAAATGCTAAATCTATTATCTTATTAAATGCTATGTTAACTTTTACATATCTTAAGATACTTTTCGCAATTTGAGGATATTTACTTATAGAAACATCAGATAATTTATGCGCTATATTAGTTAATATCATTCTCTGTCTTTCATCCCTTTTATATATCGTATCTAATTTTCTTATTCTAGCATAAGCGAGGGCTTGATATCCATTTAAATTATGATTTCCACTACTTGTTATATACTCTATATCCTTATCCTCATCATGAGTTACCCCATAACAAGCTTTTATTACTTCATTCAGATGATTTATCTCTTTTTCTTTAACTTCAATATCCACTCCACCTATTATGTCTACTATATCAATAAATGATTTAAAGTTTACTACGGCATAATCTTTTAGGTCTAAATCAAAGTTTTCATTTATAGTTTGCATTAATAGTTCCTCTTGCCCATATGCATAGGCATGAGTTAATTTTTCTTCTCCTCTTCCTGGAATTTTAACTAAAGTATCTCTCGCTAAAGATGTAAGCTTTAAAGATTTATTTAACTTATCTATAGTTAATATTATCATCGTATCAGATCTTTTAGGAAGTTTGTCATTAGTTCCATCTAATCCTATTAAAAGAATATTCTCTACCATTTTATATTCTTTCATTTCACTTTCACTAAAACCATATACATTAAAAGTAGATACTAAACTAATTAATAATAATAATAAAATTAATCCCTTTTTTTTCACCTTTTTAACTCCTTCCTAATCAATTTTTAAGTATTTTTCCCTAAATATAATAAATTTACGCATGAAAAAAGACTTCCCAAAATTTAATTTGAAAAGTCTTTTTTACTAATTATTCTTCATCGAAGTTTAATCCTTCTTCTTCCATTAATGTATTGTATACATCTACAACTATTTCGTATTCTTTATCATCTTCTAACGGAACTAATATTTCACCTTGTTCATCTTGGTCTATTCTAAATACTAATGCTTCTTCAGCTTCTTCTTCCTCAACTGGCATTAATATAGCATATTCTTTACCTTCAGCTTCTAGTGTTAATATTATTTCAAATTGGCTTTCTACACCATTTTCATCTATTAAGTTTATTATATTTTCTTGCATGCCTTTTCACCTCTGTTTTATTTATTAATTATATTATATATTATAAAACTATAAATTTATATATATTTTAAAAATTTCTTTGTCTATCTAAGTATCCTTGTAATATTATCACCGCTGCAACCATATCTATTACACCTTTTCTATTTTCTCTTCTTACATTACCTTGTATAAGAGTTCTTTCAGCGGCCACTGTAGATAATCGTTCATCCCAATATTCTATCTTTATACCTGTTTCTTCCTCTAATAGCTCACAAAATTTTATAACCTTTTCACCTTGAGGTCCTAATGTTCCATTCATATTTTTAGGAAGCCCTGAAACTATTTTATTAACTTGTCTTTCTTTTATTATCTCTTTCAATGCTTCTATATCTTTTTTCTTTCCTACTCTTTTTATAGTCTTAACTCCTTGAGCTGTAAGTCCCATTAGATCACTTACAGCAACTCCAATAGTTTTGTCTCCTACATCAAGTCCCATTATTCTTCCGTCTAGCATATTACTTCTCCTCATTCAATTTTATAAATTTCAATATAAAACTATATTCTTATTTAATTTATCCATACAATATTTTATTAATACATTTATTATACATAACATTATATACTATAAATAAAAAATTCGCTTCGCTTGAGCGACGTGTCGGCGAAACACTTCATGTCGCCAACGACTTCGTCCGTTGCTCAAAATATTTTTACACTAAAAATTAATATATTTATATAAATATGTTTACTAAGTTATCCAAAATTATCAATATAATATAATCTTCTTAAGCGTAAAAATTAGTCAGGATATTTAACCTGACTAATTTTATTAATCATTTTCTTTATTTTCAAGCACTAACATATTAATACTTATTATTATAAGAGGTATTAATACATAAATAGATGCTGTAGATGCCGCAACTATTCCTGAATCATTTACTAAAAGTGTTACCATACATCCTATCATAGAAGCTATAAATCCTTTAAATATAATAGGATATCTTTTAGCTATCATTCTAATTTGCTTAGGAGGCTTAATTATAAATATTCCTATTATAAATATTCCTGCTAATAGTATATTTACCCATACACTAGTTTGAGCTAATTTAACATTCATACTTATTTTTCTAGCAAAAGTTTGTATTATAGTACTTGGTCCATTTAGTAATATTTGTTGTACAAATAGTCCTAAATGAGACTCACTTCCTGATACTATGTCCAAAAATGCAAATATACCAACTACTCCAACTACTGATATGCATATCAAGATTACTTTCTTAAAATCTAATTTAATGTCAAATATAAGCATTATAAATAATAAATATGCTGCAGTCTGAGAGATAGCTCCACCAACATTGGCACCCATAGTAGGATATGCACTAGTTATTAGTATCAATATTGACGCTATTACTATTGACCATTTCGGAAGCTTTTTATTATAGTTTAATAATATTGCAAATGCAAATATAGGACTTGCTATAGATACACCCTCATATTCATTTCCTACACCATAATATCTAGCTCCAACAATGGCATCGTAACTCATTATGCTATTTTTCATAAGGTAACTTCCAGACATGCAATCTACTACAATTACTACAATAGTTACCAATGCAAAGAATCCCATTTGCTTTAAATCATCTTTAAATAAAAGTCTACCTAATAGGTATAAGACAAGTGTTGTTATAATTATACCTATAGTCATCGATACAGGCGTCTTAAAATTAAATATTGGAGCTAATAAAAATACTAAAGGCATTATTATACCTAACTTTATAAACTCTTTTAATACACCAAATACTTTTTCTTTATTCGGTATACGATTTCTAAATAATATAGCTACCATACCTATAACCCAAGATACAGATACAACTCCTACAAAAGTGTTTACAACATTTGCTCTTATACTAGACACTGTTGCCATTTTTTCTAATTCATGTGATAAGAAGTCTAAATTATCATCTTGTTGTATTAAACTATATGCTCTACCTACCATAGCTTCATTTTTTAATCCAAATTCATTAAGTATATCTACACCTACGTCTATATTAGCTACTATACCATCTCTTCTTGTTGTAGATGAAGATAATAATCCTTTTTTATTTCCTTTAAATTTTACAATTGGAGATAATCTTTCTTTGTTTTTATAAGCTAATTTACTCGGAAAAGAACTTGCTATATAAACAACATCATTTTCTCCTACCATATCAAATACTGATTTTAAATATTGACTTATATTGTTATATATAGTTTTCTTCATTTTAGAATAAGTTTTTTCATTTAAATAACCTTTATATTGGTCTAATCTATATGTATCTCCTAAATCCACAAATAAAGCATCATTATTTTCATATAATGCCTTAGTTTCTTTAGTTAGTTTATCGTAATCAGTTCTTATTCCAAATGGCATTGTATCATCTTCTATATTGATATCATCAATATTTCCATCTTCAACTCTACCGTAGTTATCCATAGCTATTAAACATATATTTCTATTTTCTTTTACTTCATCATTTTCTACAGTATCGCTATTTCCTAAAACTGCAACCTTAAAATTATTATCTGATAAAGTTTGTCCAAGTGAACCTAATGTAGATCCATATTGTCCCTTTGCTTCATTTTCATTTAATGATTGATTTATTGCTAAATCATTTATTTTTTTTGAACTTTGTCCTGTTACTGCCTTGTATATAATTGTATTTTCTTTCGTCGCTTCTTTAAAATTTATATATGAGTCAGATGCTAAGTTTACTCTTCCTCCAGCACCCATACTTGCCAGTGACCGATTATCATCTGTACCTTGGTCACCTCTTATGTTCATTAAACCCATATATCCTCTTTTTTCTAGCTCAGTCTTCAAACTATGTATATCTTGCATTGATTCTAGAGTAGTTCTATTCATATTTATAAATATAACTTTGCCACTTTCAGCAGCAAAGCTATATTTAGGAATAGAAACTATAAGTACCATCACTACAAGTAGCATTGATACGAGTTTCCTTTTCATAAGTTTTAACCTACTTTCTATTTAAATAATATTGGATTACTTCTTCAAGTATTTCATCTCTTTCAAACTTTTTAATTATAGTTCTTGCATTTTTGTACCCAGTTATATAACTAGAGTCTCCTGAAAGAAGATATCCTATAATTTGATTTATCGGGTTATATCCTTTTTCTAATAGTGCCTCATTTACAAAATCTAGTGCTTGTGAAACACTCATTTTATCTTCTGATATTCCTTCAAATTTCATAGTGTAGTCTAAATCTTTATTCATTTTTAACCCCCCTTAAAATATGAGTTACTTAACTTGTGATTTTAAAACTTCACTTGCATGATTTAAAGCTTCATCAACCTTAGAAACATCTGGCGCACCAGCTTGAGCCATATTAGGTCTTCCTCCACCTTTTCCGCCAGCAACTTGTGCTATAGCTTTAACTATATTTCCACAGTGAACACCTTTATCTACTGCATCTTTAGTTGATGTAACAACAAGATTTAGCTTATCATCAACTATATTAGCAAGTACCACAACACCGCTTACTAATTTATCTCTTAAGTTATCTGCAACTTCTTTTAAAGTATTCATATCCATACCTTCAAATTTAGTAGTTATTAGATTAACTCCATTTACATCTACTTTAGAATCAAGTACTGAGTCTATTGCTTGTAAGCTCATCTTAGTTTTCATATCATGTAATTCTTTTGATAATGATTTATTTTCTTCTATTAGAGAAGTTACTTTTTGAGATAAACTATCTTCTTTAGTTTTTAAGTTTGAACATACATTAGATATTACTTCTTCTTTTTCTTTTAAGTAATTATAAACTGCTCTACCTGTTATAGCTTCTATTCTTCTAACACCTGCAGCTACTCCACCTTCAGATAATATTTTAAACATACCTATTTGAGAAGTATTAGTTAAGTGAGTACCTCCACAAAGTTCTATTGAATAGTCTCCCATAGAAACAACTCTTACTTCATCACCATATTTTTCACCGAATAAAGCCATCGCTCCTTTATTTTTTGCATCATTTATACTCATATTTTCACAAGTTATATTTAAAGATTCAAGTATTACATTATTCACTTTTTCTTCTATAACTTTTAATTCTTCCTTAGTTATAGCTTCAAAATGAGTTACGTCAAATCTTAATCTTTCTGAAGTAACAAGTGATCCTGCTTGGTTAACGTGATCTCCTAAAACTTCTTTTAATGCTTTATGAAGTAAGTGCGTAGCACTGTGGTTTCTAGCAGATGCCATTCTTATTTCTTTATCTACTATTGTAGATAATTTTTCTCCAGTATTTATCATACCACTTTTTACTAATCCTATATGCTTAATAGTATTGTTAGCACCTTTTTTAGTATCTATTACTTCAACTACTATATCTTCATTTTTATTTACTAAAAGTCCAGCATCCCCAGCTTGTCCCCCACCTTCTGGGTAGAATGTAGTTTGATCTAATACGACAACAACTTTATCTCCAGCTACAGCTGACTCTACTATTTCATTATCTTTAACTATAGCTTTTATTATTCCTGAATTTTCTAACTCATTATATCCTTCAAAAGTACTTGCTACTGAAGAGTCTAGTTTTGATAATGGATCTTCTTTCCAACTTTCTCCATCCATATTTCCTCTAGCGCTTCTAGCTCTTTCTCTTTGTTTATTCATTTCTTCGTTGAAAGCTTCTTCATCTATTGATAAATGCTCTTCCTCTAATATTTCTTTTGTTAAGTCTACTGGGAATCCATAAGTGTCATATAATTTAAATGCATTTTCTCCACTTAAAGTAGTTTCTCCATTTTTCTTTAACTGTGCTATATAAGAAGCTAATATTTCCATACCTTGCTCTATAGTTTCATTGAACTTTTCTTCTTCTATTCTTATAACTTTTTTGATATAGTTTTCTTTTTCTACTAATTCTGGATAAGCTTCTCCACTTACTTTTATAACTTCATCAACTAATTTATATAAGAAGTTTTCTTTTATTCCTAATAATTTACCATGACGTGCTGCTCTTCTTAATAATCTTCTAAGAACATATCCTCTACCTTCATTTGATGGTAATACTCCATCTGCAACTAAGAAACTTACAGCTCTTATATGGTCAGTTATTATTCTTATTGATACGTCAGTTTTTCCACCTTTTCCGTATTTAACACCAGCCATATTTTCAACAGTATTTAATATATGCTTTATAGTATCTACGTCAAATATTGTATCAACACCTTGCATTATACAAGCCATTCTTTCTAGACCCATTCCTGTATCTATATTTTTATGTTCTAATTGTCCGTAGTTACCTTCTTCATCTCTATCAAATTGAGTAAATACATGGTTCCAGAATTCTAAATATCTATCACAGTCACATCCTGGTTTACAGTCTGGATTATCACATCCATATTCTTCTCCTCTATCGAAGTATAATTCTGAACATGGTCCACAAGGCCCTATACCTATCTCCCAAAAGTTATCATCTTTTCCAAGTCTAACTATTCTCTCTTTTGGTATCTTTATTTGATTTTCCCATATTTCAAAAGCTTCATCATCTTCTTCATATACAGTTACCCATACTTTTTCTTGAGGTATATTTAAGTGTTGTGTAACAAACTCCCATCCCCAAGTTATAGACTGCTCTTTGAAGTAGTCTCCAAATGAAAAGTTACCTAACATTTCAAAGAAAGTACCATGTCTAGCAGTCTTTCCTACATTTTCTATATCTCCTGTTCTTATACACTTTTGGCAAGTCGTCATTCTAACGCTTGGTGGAACTTCTACACCTGCAAAGTAATTTTTAAGCGGAGCCATACCTGAGTTTATAAGTAATAAACTTTTATCATTGTGTGGTACTAAAGAAGCACTTTCTTTTAAGTAGTGATCCTTAGATTCAAAGAATTTTAAAAATTTACTTCTAATTTCATTTAATCCCATTTGTTGCATCTTAAATTTCCTCCTGTTTATATATATCTTTTGTTTTTAATTCTAAATTTACTTTTACTTTAACTATTCAGTAAATTAAACCATTTGTATAATAAAATACATAAGGCTCATTATTAAAATTTAGCAATTGGAATTTATAAATAAATTCTGTATAATAAAAAAACCCGCGCCTATAAAAACTTATAGGGGCGAGGATTATATTCGCGGTACCACCCTAATTATCACAATAAATTATGACATCTTCGGAAAACCTTAGCTATAACGGAACTACCGTCAATCCATACTATTACTTCAGAATTGATACTCAAAGACTGCTTCAACTATTCTATTCTAAGGGGCTTCCACCAATCCCCTCTCTCTGTAAGACATCAAATAGTTTACTATTTCTTATCTCTGTATTTAATAAATTTAATTTTATACTTATAATATAAACTTTAAATTATATTTTAACTATATATGTTATATTACTAAATTTTGTGTAATTAATCAATAGTATAAATTATATTGATTTTTAATTTTATTAGCAGATTATTCCTCCACCAACCACAACATCTCCATTATACATTACAACAGATTGACCTTTAGTTATCGCCCTTTGAGGTTCATCAAATACTAGTTTTATCTTATTATCATCTAATTTGTATAATGTAGCTGGAGATGGCTTAGCCGAATATCTTATTTTAGCTTCTACTCTAACCGGTTCTGTTATTTCATCAAATGCTATAAGATTAACATCTTTTGCTATAACAACTTTATTAAATAAATCCTCATTATCTCCTAATACTACAGTGTTTTTCTTAGCATTTATATCAACAACAAACATAGGTTTTCCAAAAGCTATACCTAAGCCTTTTCTTTGACCTATAGTATAGTTTACTATACCTTTATGTTTTCCTAAAACATTACCTTTAGTATCTACAAAATAGCCTTCTTCAATTCTTTTTTTAGAATGTTTTTTAACGTATCCAGCATAATCATTATCTTTTACAAAGCATATTTCTTGACTATCTGGCTTATTATGCACATCTATTCCTATTTCTTTTGCTATTTCTCTTACCCTTTCCTTTTCATAGTCACCTATAGGAAGTAATGTATGTTCTAACTGTTCTTGAGTTAAATTATATAGCGCATAAGTTTGATCTTTCTTATCTGTAACAGACTTTTTAAGCAGGTACCTTCCTGTTTTTTCATCCTTTTCTATTTTAGCATAATGCCCTGTAGCTACATAATCACATCCTATTTGGCGAGCTTTGTTAAAGAAGTCATCAAATTTTATATGCTTATTGCAAGCTATACAAGGATTTGGAGTTCTACCATTTAAATACTCATCTATAAATGGCTCTATTACTTTTTGTTTAAATACATCACTAAAATTTAATACATAAAAAGGTATACCTATTCTATCTGCAACTCTTCTTGCATCTTCAACAGCAGCTAATGAACAACATCCACCTTCGTTCTCTATAAGTTCATCATCATCATCTTGCCATAGCTTCATAGTAACCCCTATTACATCATATCCTTGCTCTTTTAAAAGATATGCTGCAACAGAACTATCTACTCCACCACTCATACCGATCATTACTCTTTTTTTCATTTCGTCACCTTCTCTTTGGAATTTGCTTATATCTTTTTTATTATATATATTTTATCTTATTTTTTAAAGACTAAACTTATTTATGTCTAACATCTATATATTAATTTAAAAATTATCATATCTTTTAAATTAATATATCCCTCTTAAGCAGTTACCTAAAAGGGATATTTATATACTATTTATTAAATTTCAGTTTTTAAAATTACATTTCCTCTTCTTCTATATCATGATGATGATCATGATCATCATCTATAACAACGCCATCTAATTCTGGTATGTGTATATTATTCTTTTTAGAGTAATCTATTAAAGCCGCTTTTATCGCTTGCTCAGCTAAAACTGAACAGTGCATTTTTACTGGTGGTAAACCATCTAAAGCTTCTGCAACTGCTTTGTTAGTTACAGCTAATGCTTCATGTATAGTTTTCCCTTTTACCATTTCAGTAGCCATTGATGAACTTGCTATAGCAGATCCACATCCAAAAGTTTTAAATTTAACATCATTTATAACTTGAGTTTCTGGATCTATATCAAGATATATTCTCATTATATCTCCACACTTAGCGTTTCCAACTTCACCTATACCACTTGCATTTTCTATTTCTCCAACATTTTTTGGATTCATGAAATGTTCCATTACTTTATCACTGTATTGCATATTCTTATCCTCCTTAATTCCTTAATTATATTATTAGCTCCGTGCTATTATTTTTGTTTTATTACAGCATCATATAAAGGAGACATCATTCTTAATCTCTCTATAACTGCTGGTAATTTTTCTATTATATAGTCTATATCATCTTCTGTTGTAAAATCACCTATTGAAAGTCTTAATGACCCATGTGCTATCTCATGAGGTAATCCTATAGCCATTAAAACATGTGATGGATCAAGTGATCCTGATGTACAAGCTGATCCACTTGATGCAGCAATACCTAACATATCTAACATCAATAATATTCCTTCCCCTTCTATAAATTCAAATGAGAAGTTAACATTTCCTGGTAATCTATCTTCTAAGCTACCATTTACTCTTGTGTAAGGTATCTTTTCAAGTATTCCATCTATTAATTTAGTTCTTAAAGATGTAAGTCTCTCAATATGCTCATCCATATTAGTTTTAGCAAGTTCTGCTGCTTTTCCATATCCAACTATAGATGGCATATTCTCAGTACCAGCTCTTCTTCTTCTTTCTTGCGCTCCACCATGAACGAAAGAATGAAGTTTTGTACCAGTTTTTATATATAAAGCACCTATTCCTTTAGGACCATATATCTTATGTGAAGACATACTCATTAAATCTACATTTAATTCTTTAACATCTATTGGCACATTACCTGCTGCTTGAACAGCATCCGTATGGAATAATACATTGTGCTTTTTAGCTATTTCACCAATTTCTTTTATTGGTTGTATTGTTCCTATTTCGTTATTTGCAAACATTATACTTATCAGTATAGTAGTATCTTTTATTGCTTTTTCAAGTTCATCTAATTTAACTCTACCTTCAGCATCAACATCTAAATAAGTTACTTCAAATCCATGATGTTTTTCTAAATATTCACATATATGAAGCACTCCATGATGCTCTATTTTAGATGTTATTATATGATTTCCTTTACTTCTATGCGCAAAAGCAACACCTTCTATCGCCCAGTTATCACTTTCTGTTCCACCAGCTGTAAAGTATATTTCATTAGGCTTTGCATTTATAAGATTAGCTACTTGCCCTCTAGCTTTATCTAAAGCAGTTTTTGCTTCTCTTCCGAATGTATGAAAACTAGATGCGTTTCCAAAGTTTTCTGTAAAATATGGCATCATTTCATCTAGAACTTCTTTTTTCACAGGAGTTGTCGCAGAATAATCCATATATAATCTTCTTTTTTCCATTTTCTTCGTCTCCCTATCTATTTTATAATTAAATTTGTTATATCATTATCTAATATATTTTTATTATGATCATCTATCATATCTTGAAGAGTTATAGAATTTATTACATCTTCTATACCCTTTTTCATTTTTTCCCATACAACTTTTGTTACGCATTTACCAGAATTTTCACATATATCTTCATCTAGCACACAATCTGATAGCGAAACAGGCCCTTCAAGTACTACTAATATATCACCTACCGTTATATCTTTAGGTTCTTTCGATAATAAATATCCGCCTTGAGATCCTCTAACACTTGTAACTAAACCAGATTTTTTTAGAGATGAAAATATTTGTTCTAAATATTGTTCTGATATATTTTGCTTACTAGCTATATTTTTTAGGGGGATAGGACTATTACCCTGATTTAATGATAATTGAAACATCGCTTTAAGTCCATATCTACCCTTTGTGGATAATTTCATATTCATCACCCTTTACACCGAATTATAATCCGTACTATTTTACTAGGTATTATCTTCAACATAATTTTATTATACCCTAGTAAATTTGTCAAGATTGAATTCATAGGTCTTTACTAGGAATTTAATATATTATATATATACCATATTAGATGATTTTTAATCTTAATTTTTATATTTTCTATTATTTTATATTAACCACATTGTAAATTTAATGAATCTATTTATAAACATGTATAAGTATTCCCTTCATTTAATTAATAAATACAAAAGTTTCTATTTTATATTTTTATAAATGTAATTACATTTTATTTCGTAACGCTTATTAGTGATATGACTCATTGTGAAATAATTTTATTATTTAAATTTGATTATTAAATCGAATCAGAACCACCCGTAAAACGGGTGGTTTGCTCTACGCCTATAAGGCTTTGTTTCTGGCTGTGCTGCTCGCACACTGAACGGTTTGCCAACCGCATACTATTACTAACTGCACCTAAAGGTGCTTATTTTTTTGCTTTATTTACTGGCTCACCCGTAAACGGGTCAATATATTCCTTTAAACTCATTTGTTCATGAATTATATCCTCTTGTATTTGATTTTTTATATATTCTTCAATTGCCTTTTTATTTCTTCCAACTGTATCAACATAATACCCTTTACACCAAAACTGTCTATTTCCATATTTATACTTTAAATTTGCATGTCTATCAAATATCATCAGTGAACTTTTTCCTTTCAGATAACCCATAAATTGAGATACACTAAGTTTTGGTGGTATACTTACAAGCATGTGTATATGATCTTTACATGCATTTGCTTCAATTATCTCAACACCTTTATGATCACAAAGTTTTCTTAATATAACACCAATATCAGACTTTATTTTTCCATAAATAATCTGCCTTCTATACTTTGGTGCAAAAACTATATGATATTTACAATTCCATTTGCTATGTGCTAAACTATTATTGTCCATTATCGGACACACCTCCTTAAATTTTATAGTTTTGGTCGGCAAACCTACTATAATTTTATGGAGGTTTTTTTATTTCTACTCATAGCTAAAAGCTTTTTAGAACCACAGGTATAACCTGTGGTATTCCTAATACAAAAATAGATAGTAATATCTTTAAAGATACTATTATCTATGTTTTTAAAGTTTATCAGTATGTAGATTTTTCAATTTTAGTATTTTTAGAATTTACAAAGCGGATGCACCTATTATACCTGCATCATTTTTAAATTTTGCTATAACAATATCTCCAATTTTTGTCTGTTTAAGAGGAAGATGCTTTTTTACTTCTTCTGATAAACCATCTAAAATTATATCACTAGCATTAGAAACTCCACCGCCTACTGATATAACTGCTGGATCTATAAAATTAACTATATTTCCTATTCCCATAGCTAAATATTTTTTAAATCTATTTATAATTTCAACTGCTACTTGGTCATTTTCTTTATATGCATCAAATACCATCTTAGCAGTTATATTTTCTAAAGTATTTTTGCACATATCTCTTATTATAGTATTTCTACCTTCTTGTAATAATTTCTGTGCATATTTTATTATAGCTGTAGCTGAACAGAAAGTTTCAAAGCATCCATTATTTCCACAATTGCAATCATAATAATTAGTAGCAACCATAGTATGACCAATCTCAGCACCTATTCCATTTGAACCCGTTATTAATTTGCCATCTATAACTATACCTCCGCCTATTCCTGTTCCCAATGTTATCATAACTCCACTATTATAACCTTTCATACTTCCATAAACATACTCAGCAAGTGCTGCCACATTTGCGTCATTACCTGCACGTACAATAGTTCCTTTTAAGCGTTCTTGTAACTTAGGTATTATTGATGCATTTTCAAGACCTATATTAACACAGGTTACTCTACCTTCGTTTGTAACAACCCCTGGAAATCCTATGCCTATTGAATCTATATTATTTATATCTAATTCACATTTAGCTAACAACTTATTAACTAATTCAGTTATATCGTCTATAATATTATCTAAACCACCAGATTGATTAGTTTCTTTAACTTCTCTTTGAATGATTTCCCCATTAGCCACAATACCTGCTTTTATACTCATTCCACCTATATCAATTCCTATTTTATACATCTTTTCCTCCCAAATTATTATATATATCAATTATATAATATTGCTATAATTTTATCTATAGTATATACCCCAATAACCTTTTTCTTTAAATCCCAGTTTATTATATATTCTTCCTGCTTCTATATTATCATAAAATAAACATGGAATTTTATTTTCATTTATTATTTCATTACATATCTTTACTATACACTTTGTAGCTAGACCTCTATTTCTAAAATTTGGATGGGTTCCTACTCCAACTATCATTGCATGAGTTCTAGTTTCTAATGTACTTTTTGCCATAGCCACTACTTTTTTATTTATTTCTATGCAATATCCTCTCCCTGTTCTAAGTCCACTTTTTATACTTTCTATAGTAGTATTTTCAAATTCATCAATATCTCCATATAATTTAGCTACCTTACTTATATTTCCAAATCTTATCTTTTTAGGCTTTAAACCTATTTCTATATCATTTAGTTTGCTCGGATCATCAAGAACACAAAACTTAACTATTCTTTTGCGATTTACACCTATTTTCCCTTCTAATTTTTGTAAAACATCTAGTTTGCCACTTATCTCTATATAGTTTAGGCTATTTATAAGATTTGCAAATCCATCTATATTAAATTTCCCTCGCGAGTAAAATATAAGATATTCAAAGTACCTCAATAACACTCCTTCTATATGTCCTTTTTTATCTATCCCTGCCCATATATCTAGAAAATAATTATCATATCCATATCGTTCTATATCACCTATTATAAACAAGTTAAAGTCAGGCTCTCTTTTTAAGTAGTTAATAACCTTGCTATGATAGGTATCATCCACCTTTATAATCATATAAATCCCCCTGATAATTTAAATTTTTCACTTTATCATTTAAAAATTTATTAATCTGTATTCAACTTTTATCAGCTATATTACTCCTACTCTTACTAAGTATTTTGTTTAAGTAAAACCGTACACTTTGTAGTCTATATTACATAATGTCATATATATTTTTATTTCTATCTGTTTTAATATTTTATCAATCATATATATTTAACCTCTAAATATATATGATTTTGTATATTATATCAATCACTTACATTTTTGATATAATAATTTTAACACGATTATTTCTTTTAGATAACTGTATTTTTAATTTTTGATTCAATTATCTAATATCATTTGCTCTAAATTTTTAATTCATATCTATAGTATAATAAATACTTCTGTTTAAAAAAAATAACACATACAATTATATTCTAATAATATTACCTATAGTCTATTTTTACATCAAAAATAGACTATCATGTATTTTCCAAATACCTAATAGCCTATATTAAACTTTTCATCATTTATTTCTTTTTATATTTTCCCAGTAATTATCAAATGCCATTTCATTTTTATTCTTACCAGGTATATAATATTTTTTATGCTTTATTTCATCTGGTAAATACTGCTGTTTAATATAATTATTTGGATAATCATGTGGATACTTATAATCTACTCCTCTACCTAAATTTTTAGCTCCAGCATAATGAGCATCTTTTAAATGAATAGGAATATCTCCCACATTTATATTATCTAAGTCATATAAAGCCTTATCTATTGCACTTACAACTGAATCTGATTTTGGGCACTGAGCCAAGTATATAGTTGCTTGAGCAAGTGGTATCCTAGCTTCTGGCAACCCTAATTGAAAGGCTGATTGAACACATGCTTCTGTAATAGTTATTGCTTGAGGAACAGCAAGGCCTACATCTTCACTTGCAACACATAATAGTCTTCTAGTTATATTTTGAATATCACCAGCTTTAATAAGTCTAGCAAGATAATGTATAGATGCATCTACATCGGATCCTCTCAATGATTTATGAAATGCAGATAATATTGAGTATCCATCATCTCCACCTCTATCGTAACTTAATATTTTTGAGCTAGAACACTCTATAATAGTATCTATAGTTATATTAACAGAGTTTGAACCTATATCTATACCCGTATTAAAAGCTAGTTCCAATTTATTTAGCGCACTTCTCATATCTCCGTTACATGTCTGTGCTATAAATTCTAAGGCTTCATCTTCTATATTAATATTATCATAGCTATGATTTTCTCTAAGCTTATCTATAGCTCTTTTAAGTCCAATAATTATATCTTCTTGATTTATTTGCTTAAATTCAAATATAGAACTTCGACTTAATATGGCTTTATATATTACAAAATATGGATTATCCGCTGTACTTGCTATTAGAGTTACAGAACCATCCTCTATAACTTCAAGTAAAGATTGCTGCTGTTTTTTATTTAGCGCTTGAATCTCGTCAAGCATAAGAACTATGCCATTGTACGAAAATAAATCTCTTTTATTTTCATCTATTATTTCCTTTATCTCTTTTACTCCACAATTAACTGCATTTAATTTCACATATTTTTTACCTGTAGTATTCGCTACTATATTAGCTAAAGTAGTCTTTCCTGTACCTGGTGGTCCATATAATATCATGTTAGGAATAGATTTATTTTCTATAATTTTATTTAAAACTTTTCCCTTTCCTATAATATGTCTTTGACCAACCATATCTTCAATCTTTTTAGGACGTAATTTATCTGCTAAAGGCAACACTCTCACTCCTTATATCTATTAAAAATAAAAGGTATCTATAATTTAGATACCTTTTTATAATCAATTATTGATGACTCTTTAATTTTTTAAGTTCTTCTATAAGTTTATCATTTAGTATCTTTATATGAGTACCTTTCATACCTAAAGATCTAGATTCTATAACTCCAGCACTTTCGAACTTTCTTAATGCATTTACTATAACTGATCTAGTTATCCCAACTCTATCTGCTATTTTACTTGCAACAAGTAAACCTTCTTTGCCATCTAATTCCTCAAATATATGTTCAACTGCTTCAAGTTCTGAATAAGATAATGTTCCTATTGCCATTTGAACTACAGCTTTCTTTCTCATTTCTTCTTCTAGTTCTTCACCTATGGCTCTTAATATTTCAAGACCGATAACAGTAGCACTATATTCTGCTATAACTAAATCTTCATCTTCATATACATGATTATATCTTGATAATACTAATGTTCCTAATCTTTGTCCGCTTCCTAATATTGGAACTATTGTAGTTTTTTTTTCAGTTCTACCTTGTTCAAATGGAAATACTTCAAGTAATTCTTCACCTGTTAAATTTTCTAAAGTGTCCTTTATCTCTAATATATTTCTATTATACTCGTCTGGAAACTTCTTTTGCTTAGTTGTATCATCTTCTACAACTGAGCTATCTGCTATATCATTAAGGTGTAATCCTAATACTTTTCCTTTTGAACTTAATACATATACATTTGAATTTAAAACTTCTCCTAATGCACCTGCTAATAAATTAAAAGAGACATTACTTCCACCACTTGTTTGTAATATTTTATTAATTTTTCTTGTTTTCTGTAATACTTCACTCGCCATTTTAAGTTCATCTCCTCATGAAAGTTATGCCTTATATACTTATATATAATAATAAAAATTAGTTATCCTTCTAATTATGCAATAGAAATATTATCATAATTTTATGGTCTTTTCAATATAAAGACTATCATTTTTTCAATTTTCACTATTCTCTTTTACTATCTCATTTTTGCACTCTTTATTGGAGCAAACAACTTTAGTTTCCGATTTTGTTATTTTCTCTACCATATAAGATTCACATTTATCACAAATATCTCCAGTTGGCTTATTCCATGATAAAAAATCACACTCTGGATAATTTGAACATCCATAAAATGCTTTACCTTTTTTAGATTTTCTAAGGATTATATCCCCCTCATTACACTTAGGACATTTTACACCTATTTTATTTATAATAGGTTTTGTAGTCTTACATTCTGGATAATTCTTGCAAGCCATAAACTTGCCAAATCTACCATGCTTTATTACCATATGTTCCCCACAATTTTCACATATTTCATCAGTTTCTTCATCCATATTTATCTTTTCTATATTTTCCTTAGCTATCTCTATAGCTTCCTTTAAAGGTTCATATGATTTTGCTACAACTTCTTTCCACGCTACATTCCCTTCTTCAACCTCGTCTAGTTGACTTTCCATAGTAGCAGTGAAGTCTACATCTATAAATTTTTGGAAATTAGTTTCTAATATATCAGTTACTATTTTACCTAATTCTGTTGGATGAAGACTACTTCCTTGTTTCTCAACATATTCCCTATTTAATATAGTAGTTATAGTTGGTGCATAAGTACTCGGTCTCCCTATTCCTAGTTCTTCTAATGTTTTTACTAGACTAGCCTCAGTATATCTTGCTGGTGGTTGAGTAAAATGTTGAAGAGGTAGTATATCTTTTACAGTAAATGTATCCCCTTCATTTATAGGAGGAAGTATTTTATCTTCTCTTTCTGTAAAGTTGTAAATCTTTGTATATCCATCAAATTTCATTTTAGATCCAGTAGCTTTTAGTATATAATCTTCTATCTTGCACTCTACATTTAATATATCAAACACAGAGTCTTGCATTTGGCTAGCTATAAATCTTCTCCAGATTAAGTTATATAACTTAAATTGATCTTTAGTTAAAGAACTTTTTATACTTTCAGGAGTTCTACTTACAGAAGTTGGTCTTATTGCTTCATGTGCATCTTGTACTTTTTTACTTCCTTTTTCTTTTCCTTTATCAAAATCAGGTTTGTAGTATCCTTCACCTAATGCTTCTAGTATATATTCCTTTGATTTTTCTTTCGCTTCTTCTGATATTCTTTTAGAATCTGTTCTTATATATGATATAAGACCCACTGTACCTTCATTTTCAATATCAATACCTTCATATAACTCTTGTGCTATACTCATTGTTTTCTTAGTTGTAAAAGATAGTCGATTTGCTGCCTCTTGTTGTAGCATACTTGTTGTAAAAGGCTTAGGAGCTGATTTTTTTCTAGTTCTTGCTTCTATTGAATTTACTATTATATCTTTATCTTTTATATCATCTAAAATAGATTTTACTATTTCTTCATTTGGTAATTCTATTTTTTCTTTATGCTTACCATAAAACTTTAAATTAATATCCTCATTATTAGAAGTTTTAGCATCTACGTCTATTGTCCAATATTCATCTGGTATAAATGCCTCTATTTCTTTTTCTCTATCACATATTAATTTAGTCGTTACAGATTGAACTCTTCCTGCACTTAATCCTTTTCTAATCTTTTGCCAAAGTATTGGGCTTATTTGATATCCTAAAAGTCTATCTAAAACTCTTCTGGCTTGTTGTGCATCAACTAAATTTATATCTATACTTCTTGGACTTTTTATAGCTTTTTTTATAGCATCCTTTGTTATCTCATTAAATTCTATTCTACATTCATCATTTTGATCTAATCCTAAAATATAAGCTAAATGCCATGAGATAGCCTCTCCCTCTCTATCTGGGTCGGTAGCTAGATAAACTTTCTTAGATTTTTTAGCTTCCTTTTTTAGTTCTTTTATTAAATCACCTTTTCCTCGTATATTTATATACTGTGGCTCAAAATTATTTTCTATATCAACGCCTAGTTTACTTTTAGGTAAATCTCTTACATGTCCTACAGAAGCTTTTACAGTATAGTGACTCTTTCCTAGAAATTTTTCTATCGTTTTAGCTTTTGCAGGAGATTCCACGATGACTAATGTTTTTGCCATTAACGACACACCCCCACTTTTTTTCTTTATTTATATATTTAAACTGTATACTTGATTATTCATCTCTATTAATAAATCTTTAAGTACTAGTTCATTTAAGATTGTGTTTACATATTTTATTTCCATTTTAGTATTATCACAAATTTCATCTATATTCAATATACCATTATCTTTTATTAGTTCTAATATTTCAATACTTTTTTCATCCAATTTAATATTATCACATTTTTTAGAATTTTCTATATAATTATCCCTATTAATTTGATATTCATTTAATATATCTTCTACACTATGAATTAATGTTGCACCTTCTTTTATTATTTTATGGCATCCTTCACTCATACAAGAATTTATATTTCCCGGAACAGAAAAAACGTTTTTGCCCTGGTCTAGTGCATAGTCAACAGTAATTAATGCCCCACTTTTTTTAGCAGCCTCAACTACTATAACACCATCACTTATACCACTTAAGATTCTATTTCTATGAACATAATTACTAGGATAAACAGTGCTTCCGATATTATATTCAGACAATATAAGTCCACCATCATCCAATATTTTTTGAGCTAATTTAATATTTCTTTTGGGTAATATATTATCTAAGGAAGATCCAATTACTGCCACTGTTTTACCTTTCCCCTCTAGGCATCCGATATGACTATAAGTATCTATTCCTATAGCTAATCCACTTATAATATTTATACCCATATCGGATAGACTTTTGCTTATATTTTTTGCACAATTAATACCATACTGAGTACATTTTCTAGAACCCACCATAGCCAAATTAATATTATTTTTTAGTACATCTAAATTTCCCTTATAAAATAATATTTTAGGTGCATCATATATATTTTTTAAATTAGATGGATATGATTCATCATGAATACTAACATATTTTATAAATTCTTTCTCAAGACTTGACTTTATTTCTTCTAAATAAGTCAGACTTTTATATTTTACTATATTTTCCTTAATATTTGTATTTATATTTTTTAAATTATATATTTCCTTATCACTAAAATTAATCAAATCTTTAATGTCTATATTATTTGACTCTATTTGATTTATATTATTATTTGTTATCCCATCTATAGACTTTAGCCATAAATAAGCGTCATTAATATTCATAAATTACCTCTATTCAAAATATTTATAATAAGCTTTTCTAAAAGAAAAAGCTTCTATTATATGATTAGATTGTATAATATTTTCTTCATCTAAATCTGCTATTGTTCTTGCAACTTTTAATAATTTTGTATAACTTCTATTACTTAATTTATATTTATTAAATATTATGTTGATAGTATTTAATCCTTCATCATTTAACTTACAATACTCATTTACCATTGAAGAATTCATTTCATCATTAGTTTTTATATCATGATTTTTAAATCTTGTTTGTTGTATATATCTTGCACTTTGAACTCTTTTTCTTATATCATGAGATGTTTCTGATTTTGTATTTATAAATTCTTTATATGGTATTGAATTCACCTCTACAAATAAATCAAATCTATCTAATAATGGTCCAGATATTTTATTGATATATCTGTCTATTTCATATGTTTTACACCTACATTCAGTTTCTGACATATGATATCCACATGGACATGGATTCATTGCCCCCACCAGTAAAAAGTTACATGGATATTCAAAATTATATTTTATTCTAGATATATTTATAAACTTATCTTCTATTGGTTGCCTCAAAGTTTCTAATATTTTTCTATCAAACTCAGCTATTTCATCTAAAAACAATACCCCTCTATGAGCTAATACAACCTCTCCTGGTCTTGCATCAACTCCTCCGCCTATCATAGCTTGTTTTGTGGAGGTATGATGAGGTGATCTAAATGGTCTTTTATCTATAATTCCTTTTTGATTATCTATTAATCCTATCGAACTATAAATTTTACTAATTTCTATCATTTCTTCCTTATTTATATCTGGAAGTATTGTCCTTATTCTTTTTGCTATCATAGTTTTTCCAGAACCTGGTGGACCGATCATTAACATATTATGATTACCAGCTGCAGCTATTTCAGCACTTCTCTTTACAAAATAATTTCCAGATACATCACAAAAATCTTCTTCATATTCATTTTGACATTTTTCTTTTTTATTTATATTAATATCTGCAATAATAGATTCTTTACATATATCTAAACTTCCATTTAAAAACTCTATACATTGATTTAAGCTCTTTACTGGTATAATCTCTATTTCATCTACAAATAATCCCTCTAAAAAATTATCATACGGTAAAAATAATCTTTTTATATTACATTCCTTAGCTCCTATTATGATTGGAAGTATTCCCCTTACCTTTTGAAGCTTTCCATCTAAAGAAAGCTCTCCTATAAACATACTTTCATCTAAATACACATTATCTTTTCTTATAAATTCTCTTAAAATTCCTATAGATATAGCTAAGTCAAGGAAAGATCCTTCTTTTTTCATATCTGCAGGTGACAAATTTACAACTATTCTAGAGTTAGGAAATCTATATCCGCTATTTATTATTGCTGATTTTACACGTTCCCTAGACTCTTTTATTTCAGTACTAGCTAAACCTACTATGTTAAACGAAGGAATTCCATTACTTATATCTATTTCTATCTTTATTAGATGACCATTTATTCCTATTAAATTACTAGAATTTATTATACTAAGCATCTATACTCCTTTCTAGAAAGCATTAACTATATGATTTATTTTCTTATCATTTAAATATATCTCTATAACATCAAATCTTATCGGCACATTATTTAAGTTATTTTTTAAGATATAGTACTTAGCTGTATTTACTATTTTTCTAATTTTTCTATAATCTACAGCTTCTGCTGGATAACCAAACTTTATACTAGTTCTTGACTTAACTTCTATAAATACTAATTCTTCATTAATTTTAGCTATTATATCTATTTCTCCGCTATTTATTCTATAATTAGTTTCTAAAATATTTGCCCTATTATTTATTAAATATCTTAATGCAATACTTTCACCAGCTCTACCTTTTTGAATATTATTCATAAGTATCTCCTATGTACTTTTTTGTAAGTATTGTCCCTAATCTTCATTTTATATACATTTTTCTTTTTATAATTGAAATTTTTTCATTAAATGATTAGAATCACTATTATAGGGGGGAATGTTCAATGGGAAGATATAATAAAAAAAAGAAAAAAAAAAATTTAAAAAAGAAGTTTAAAATAATAGGATTATCTTTATCAGTTTCAGTGTTAGCTTTTATTCTTTTATTTAATAGTTTTAATTTATTTAATAAAAAAGATAATATTGAAATGGTAAAAAATAAACAAATTGTAGAAACTTTATCAACCAATAAAACTAGTAAGATTACAATAAATGCAATAGGAGATATTATGGCTCATACACCTCAACTTAATGCACAACACGAACCTAAGACAAATACATATTCTTTTGATAATAATTATAAATATGTGTCCAGTTACATAAAAGAAGCAGACTTATCTATTGCAAATTTAGAAACCACATTAGCTGGTGATGGTATACCATATAGCTCTTATCCAACGTTTAATACTCCAGATGCTTTAGCTGATGCATTAAAAAATGCAGGTGTAGATATAATTTCAACTATAAACAATCATACTTTTGATAAAGGTGATTTAGGAGTAGAAAGAACTTTAGATGTACTAAAATCTAAAAATTTTAGTACTATAGGAACAATTTCAAAACTTGGTGATGAGAATTATTTAATAAAAGAAGTTAATGGAATAAGCTTAGGTATAACATCTTTTTCTTATGGTGACATTAAAGAAAACACTAAATTTTTGAATGGTATCAAAGTTTCAGATAAATCTAAAGATAAATTAAATGTATTCGATAGCTCAGATGTAAATAATGCTTTTAATACTATAAATAATACATTAAAAAATATATCACATACAGATATTCAAATACTGGTTATTCATTGGGGGGATGAATATAAAAGAATTCCAAACCAATTTCAACATGATTTAGCTCAAAAACTTAGCGATATCGGCGTAGATATAATAATAGGATCTCATCCTCATGTAGTTCAACCTATTGAAATAATAAAATCTACTGATAAAAGTAATGAAACTTTAGTTATATATTCTCTTGGAAATTTTATCTCAAATCAAAGAAGAGAGCTTCTAGGAACACCATTTACTGAAGATGGACTTATGGTTAATATAGAAATTACTAAAAATAATGATAAAACATTTGTATCTAAAGTAAATTGTATTCCTACATGGGTTAATAAATATAATAAAGAAGGTAAGATATTTTATGAAGTTTTACCTATAACTAATAAGGAAGATTTTAGTTATTTAGACAGTACAACTTTAGAAAAATTAAAAAATTCTTATAATAATACCGCCTCACAAGTTAAACAATCTGATATAATAAATGTTATAAATAGTCCATTTTAATAACTATTTTAAAAGCTCTACAAAATATAAATAATATTGATAAAAAGCTAATAATATTTATTACTTTTGTTAATATTAAATATTTGTGATATCAACAAACACTCATTTTAAACATAACAATTTTTAAAGTAGAGCTTTAAAGCAAAAGAAGCTATTTTAAACAAAGTTTTATAGTCTATCTATAATTCTTAGTTTCACTAATAGCTTCTTTTTATGATTAATAATTATATATAACCTTATTATCTATATCTTTTATAGATTGACATCCAGTTAAAATCATAGTTGATTTTAATTCATTCTTTATATTTTCCACATAGGCCTTAACACCCTCTGTTTTTCCACCAAATGAAGCAGTTACAAATGGTCTCCCTATTAAAACTGCATCTGCACCCAATCCTATCATTTTAACTACATCTACTCCAGTTCTAACTCCACCATCAGCAAGTATAGTAACTTTTCCTTTTACGGCTTTCGCAATTGCTGGAATTACTTCACAAACTCCAGGAGTACAGTCTAATACTCTACCACCATGATTTGATATAACTATTGCATCAACACCTGCCTCAACAGCCATTAAAGCATCTTCAACAGTCATTATACCTTTAATTATAAAAGGTAATTTAGTCGAATTTTTAAGTTTTCTTAAATCTTCTACAGTTTTTGGAACAACCTTTTTTCCATGCATAGATAATGTAACAAGTCCACATGCATCTATATCAACGCCTACTGCTATGGCATTTGACTTTTCTGCTAATTTTATTTTGTTTATTATATCATCATTTTCCCACGGCTTTATAAATACTATGCCTTGTCCATTATACTCCTTAAGTATACTTAAATTTTCTAGTAAAAAGGCATCAACTGCAGTATCTCCGACCATAGCGTATACTCCACTCTCTATACATCCCTTTACAACAGGTTCTATATAATCCCTCTCAGAAATTTTTCCACCCATATTTAAAGTTGTTCCAGTTATAGGTGCTGCAAATATCGGAGCATCCATTTTCTTTCCAAATAACTCTATAGTCGTATCTGGATTAGAAACACTATGTATAACCCTCATATTGATTTTTATTTTTTCTAAGCTTTTTCTATTATCTATAAAAGAAAATCCGCTTCCCTTTCCTCCCATTCCAGGAACTTCTCCAGCACAAGCAACTCCATTACATACTTTGCATACCTTACAACTTCCATTAAAATTTTCTCTAGCAACTTTTTCAACTTCCTTAAAATCCATTATAAAATTCCTCCTATATAATTTTTCTATAAATTTATAACACATTCTTTAAGAAACTTTTTCTATGTATACGAGTTATCCCATATTTTTCAATTGCCTCATAGTGTTCTTTTGTTCCATATCCTTTGTGAGATTTAAATCCATATTCCGGAAATAATTCATCATATTGATACATTATATTATCTCTTGTAACTTTAGCTAATATGCTAGCTGCCGCAATTGATATAGATTTAGAATCTCCCTTAATTATCGATTTTTGACATATATCTATTCCTGGTATTGTAGCCGCATCTATTAGTAAGTAATCTGGTGGATTTTTTAAACAATTTAAAGCCTTTTTCATCGCCATATAAGTAGCATTTAATATGTTATATTTATCTATATCTTCATTATTAACTATACCTATTCCATAATCTAAAGCTTCTTCTTTTATTATATCGAATAACTCTTCTCTTTTTGCTTCACTTAGTTTTTTAGAATCATTTATTCCTTCTATTTTAGTATTAGGTTTAAATACTACTACACTAGCTACTACAGGGCCTGCTAGTGGACCACGTCCTGCTTCGTCTATTCCACCTATGTATAAATATCCTTTAGTGTACCCTTCATTTTCATATGTATTTATAAGTTCTAATCTCTCTTCTTCTTTTCTTATATTATCTAATTTTTTTCCCATCTTAATTGCTATATTTTGAACTGATTTTCTTTCATCATCTTTTAATATATCAATATACTCTAAGTATTTATCTATACTTAAGCTATCTACTATTTCTTTAATTTCCTTTACACTTTTCTCTTTCATAATCTTCTCCTTACATTATTTGCATCATGTAATTTTTTATATCCTATTAATTATATTTAATCATAAAACTTATACAAATATAATACTTGTATATACATTTTTTAAAAGTAACTATACATTATTTTAATATATAAAATTTATATATAGGTTTTAATAATAATTCTAATTATAAAATACTTTTATTATTTATGGTGCTTTTAAACAATACAAAATGATAACTTTACTTTAATAAAGTATTTTAATTAAAACATATATAATAATTTATTAGCTATATCTTAGTATATCTTATAATGATAATTTGTAGTATAAAAAATTCGCTTCGCTTGAGCGACGTGTCGGCGAAACACTTCATGTCGCCAATGACTTCGTCCGTTGCCTTAGCCACTGCGTGGGCTAAGTATTTCAAAATCTTTTTTACGCTCAAAAACAATTTATTGATATTACTTATAGTCAATTAACTTTAAAAAGTTGGTAAATAGTTTCTTCTAAACTTATGTTATTTTTAACTATTTTTTTCAACTTCTTTTTTAATACTGCCCAGTACTTTTCTATTGGATTTAAATCTGGAGAATATGGTGGTAAAAATATTAATTTTAGATTTTTGTTAGCATTCTTGCATAATTCATATAGTCTACTTTTACAATGAAATGTTGCATTATCCATTACAATAACTTTGTTTTCTTCTACTTCTTTTAAAAACATTTCTTTGAACCATTTTTCAAAAAACTCACTATCCATTATTTTATCGTATACTAAAGGAGAGATTATCTTATCTACACATTTTCCTGCTACTATATTTATTCTTTTATACTTTTTGCCAGGTATTTTGTCATAAACCTTTTTACCTCTTACGGCTCTAGCATATTCTCTATAAATATATCCTTGTATCCCTGTTTCATCAATGTATACTATATCTTCTTCTTTAAAATATTTTATTTCATTTAAATATTTTTTTATTTTTTCTTTGCATTGCTCCTTGTATAAAGTTGTCTTTTTTTTCGTGTTATATTTAGTTTCTTAAGTGCTTTAAATATAGCCACATCACTACAATTGAATTCTTCTGCTATCTCATATAAGTATGCATCTGGATACTGTTCTATATATTTAACTAATTGTTCTGGACAAATCTTTTTTGGTTTTCTAACTCTTATTTTTACTTCGCCTAATTTCCCTTCCTTTTTTTTGTTTATCCATCTTATTAGTGTTGTTTCAGATATTTTAAATACTTTACAAGTTTCCTTGAAAGTGTGTCCTTCTTCTCTATATTCAATTACTCGTTGTTTAAATTTTATATCATAACTCATATTAGTTTTATTAACTTTTTTGATATATTGCATACTATTATTTAAAAGTTAGGTTACTATACATTCAGAATTTATCCACATTTTTTAAATATTATAATATCCTTAAGCGTAAAAAAACTCACTGATGAAACTGTTATCAGTGAGTTTTTTATTATATAACTTCATTTTCTGTAAATTCTAATTCTTGCTCATTTTTCTCAAATGATGGTATAAAGTTACCTATAATTGCTCCTATTAAAACCGGTAATATCCAATTAAATCCTAAAGATGAAAAAGGTAACTTATTTATAAACGATATATTTGTTAATTCCATATTATTTAAAACAGTTACTACGCTTACTATTAATGCCATGTAAGTTGCACCTTTAAATGCATTATTATTTTTTATTTTATCACCAAATAAAGTCATTATAACTAGTACAACTGTTGCTGGATATATTATATCTAATATTGGACCCGAGAATTTTATTATAGTACTTACACCAAAGTTTGATACTATGGCACTAAATATGCAAACTATAGTAACTATTAATTCATACCTTAACTTTCCATTTGTAGTTTTCTCAAAAAACTGTGCTGTTGCTGATGTAAGTCCTATAGAAGTTGTTAAACAAGCTAACATAACTATAATAGCTAATATAATCTTTCCTGGATTACCAAGAAGTGATGCTGTAATTTCAACTATTAGTGATGTTTGAACTACATCTTTTCCATATATTGTAGATACCGTTGCTCCAAGATAAGTTAATCCTCCATAAACTAAGATTAATCCTATAGCTGCAACTATTCCTGATTTTAATGTAAGCTTAATTTTTTGATGTTCATTTTTATAACCTTTATTTGAAAGTGATGATATTATTACAGTTGATAAAGCTACTGCACCTAATGCATCCATAGTTTGATAACCTTGCTTAACACCTTCTGCAAATAAATTTTCACTCATAGCTGTTAAACTCATTTCTCCTAATGGAGATAATATCCCTTTAACTATTAATACTCCTAACGCTACAAGTAGTGCTGGAGTTAAAAATTGACCTATTATATCTACTACCTTTGATGGCTTTATAGTTAATATAAACGTAATCGTAAAAAATATTATTGAAAATAATACAGGGCTAAATCCATTAAATAATGGTTCAATTCCCATTTCGAAAGTTGTCGCTGCTGTTCTTGGTATTGCCAATAATGGTCCTAAACATATCATTATAGACGAACCTAAGATTATACCTAATTTTTTACCACTTCTAGATAATACTTTATCTACTTCTCCATTACACTTAGCGGCTGAAATTATTGCAAGTAGTGCTAACCCAACATCTGCTAATATAAATCCACCAAATCCTGTCAACCAGTTAGAACCCGATATAACTCCCAAAAATGGTGGAAATATTAAGTTCCCTGCACCAAAGAACATTGCAAATAATGCAAATCCTAATATTATTACATCTTTATTTGTTTTTTTCATATGCTCCCCCTTAATCTATATTATATAGCTTATTTCATATATTAAATAAATTTTGTACTTAATATTTTAAATTTATTTTAACATTTTTATTTTCAAAATGCAAACAATATTTATAATTCATTTAATTTTCTGATAATTTTACTTATATGAATTTATAATATAAAAAATATCATCTAATATTAGATGATATTTTTTATATTATATCTAGTTTTTTATATCTTCAGGAACTTCTAAAGTTATTTTTCCTATTTTTCCATCTCTAAATTCATTTAAAACTGTAGTTGCTATACGAGTATAATCAAGTTCCTTATTTCCCATGATAAAGCCTCTTTTGCGACCTATCATATCCATAGTTTCTATATCTCTATCACCTAATTTTTCTAGCTTATATCTTGCCTTTAATTTCTCTGGTTCTATCTCCATAAGCTTTCCAATTAATCTAAGCGCTAAAGTTTCAACATCTAATATCTCATCTTTTATTGCTCTACAAAATGCTAAGTTAAGTGCAACTTCTTGATCTTCAAATTTAGGCCAAAGTATACCTGGTGTATCAAGTAACTCTAAGTTTCCTTTTAATCTTACCCATTGCTTACCTTTAGTTACACCTGGTCTATCTCCTGTAACTGTACTTTTTCTACCAGTTAATTTATTTATTATAGATGATTTTCCTACGTTTGGAATACCAACTATCATTATTCTTATAGGTCTTTCTTTTCTACCTTTTTCTTTTAAAGCATCCATTTTGTCTTTAACTGCATTTTTACATTCATCTACTAATTTATTTAAACCTACACCTTTTAGCGTATCTACTGGTATAGCTTTTATTCCACGATCTTTATAGTATTTTATCCATCTATCTAATTTAGCCCTATCAGCTAAATCACATTTATTTAATATGACAACTCTTGGTTTATTTCCTGCTAAATTATCTATATCTGGGTTTCTACTACTAAAAGGTATTCTAGAATCTAAAAGTTCTACAACAACATCAACTAGTTTTAAGTTATTTCTAACTAAATCTCTAGTTTTTTTCATATGTCCTGGATACCAGTTTATATGTAAATTATCATCTCTTAGATAATCATCATAATTTTCTCCCATTCTGTCTCCTCTTGCCATGATTATCACTCCTTTACGCAAATTATTCGATCTTTTTATTTTAACTTATCTATTATACCATAAGATTTTTTTTTACGCTTTCTTAATATATAACATAATACTTCTATTATTCCTATAATATAAAGTTTTAAACTATCCATTGATATTATATTTAAAGTAATAATATAAATACAAGTAAAAAGGACTGATAAAATCAGTCCTTTAATTTATAGTAAAGTTTAATTATCTAGCTTCTTTTATCTTAGCAGCTTTACCTACTCTACCTCTTAAGTAGTTTAGTTTAGCTCTTCTTACTTTACCTTTTCTAGTTACTTCTATCTTTTCTATTCTTGGAGAATGTACTGGGAAAGTTCTTTCTACACCAACGTTGAAAGATATTTTTCTAACTGTGAAAGTTTCTTGTATTCCTCCACCTTGTCTCTTAAGAACAACACCTTCGAATACTTGTATTCTTTCTCTCTTACCTTCAACTATTTTAACGTGTACTTTTACTGTGTCCCCAGGTCCAAAGTTAGGAACTTCTTTCTTTAATTGCTCTTGTCCTAATGCTCTTACTAATTCGTTCATTATTCTTCCTCCTAGTATCATAGACATTCTTAATTACCTCCTACGTGTAAAAAGAGGAATGCCCGTTTATTTTTTCAACATTTAAAATTATACTATATATATTGTTTATTTACAAGCTTTTTTGTACAAATCTGGTCTTCTTTCTTTGGTAATTTTTATCGACTCTTTATATCTCCATTTATCAATATTCTTATGATTTCCAGATAATAAAACTGATGGAACTTCTAAGTTCATAAACTCTCTAGGTCTAGTATAATGAGGGTATTCTAATAAATTATCTTTAAAAGATTCCTCTTCAAATGATTCATTTTGCCCTAATACTCCTGGTATAAGTCTTGATATAGAATCTATAAGTATAAGTGCAGGAAGCTCTCCTCCTGTTAATACATAATCACCTATAGATATTTCATCCGTGACTATTAAATCTATTATCCTTTGATCAATACCTTCGTAATGTCCACATAAAAATATTACATCATCTAACTGTGAAAAGTTTTGTGCAATACTTTGATTATGAACTTTTCCTTTAGGAGTTAAATATACTACTCTAGGATTTTTTATATTATGTGTTTCTATTATATATTTATATGTGTCATATATAGGTTGTGGAGTCATTACCATACCAGCTCCACCTCCAAATGGATAATCATCTACTTTTTTATGTTTATTAGTAGAAAAATCTCTTATATTATATATATTCACTTCTATTATATTTTTCTCTACAGCTTTTTTCATTATACTTTCATTCATATATGAATGAAATATTTCTGGAAAAAGTGTCATTATATGAAATCTCATAATATCACCTAATCTAACATTCCCTTAATAGGGTCTATTATCATTTTTCTTTCATCTATATCTATAGTCGGTACAAATTTAGTTATAGCAGGTATTAAAATTTCTTTTCCTTCATTACTATTTATAACATATACATCATTAGCTGCATATTGTAATACATCTTTTAGTGTTCCTATATGAGCATTGTCTAATGTGTATACATCCATACCTATCATATCAGCTATAAAGAATTCACCTTCTTCTAATTCTCTACTTTCTTCTCTTGATACGTACATAAATTTATTTCTTAATCTCTCTGCATCTTCAACTCTATCAATATTTTTTATTTTCATTATTACCATGTTGCCTTTGTATCTAACTCTTTCTACTTCCCACTTAGTTTCTAAATCTTTTCCTAAGTAGAATTCTTCTAAATCGTCAAATCTATATATATCATCAGTAAAAGGATAAACTCTAACTTCTCCTTTTAATCCTTGAGTATTTACTATTTGTCCTATTTTAAAATGTGTTAGCTTTTCCATTAGTATATCTCCTTGTGTTTAAGAATCTTTATGCATTTATTTAGTTATTATAGTATTAAATTTATTGACTATAATTATGTATTTCTGAGTATATACAAAAAGGATTAGGCATATACCTAATCCTTTTATACTATCTCAAGAGAAACTTTTACTTTTTCTCTATTTGCAGCAGATCTTACGACAGTTCTTATAGCTTTAGCTATTCTGCCCTGCTTTCCGATAACCTTTCCCATGTCGTCTTGAGAAACTCTAAGTTTTAAAATGATTTCATCATTTTCTTTAATTTCTTCAACTACAACTGCATCAGGATTATCAACTAGAGCTTTAGCTATATCTAACACTAGCTCTTTCATATACTTATCTCTCCTAATTAAAAATTATTATTTTTTAGAAGCTTCGAATTTTTCCATTACACCATTGTTAACTAATAAAGTTTTTACAGTATCAGTTGGTTGAGCACCATTTGATAACCACTTAACAGCTTTTTCATCGTTTATTTTAACTTGCTTTGGTTGAGAAACTGGATTGTAGTATCCTATTTCTTCTATGAATTTTCCATCTCTTGGAGATCTTGAATCAGCAACTACTATTCTGTAGAAAGGCTTCTTGTTTGATCCCATTCTTTTTAATCTTATTTTAACTGCCATAATAGCACCTCCGAATAATGTTTTTGTCTATTTTTTATTTATTTAAAGAAAGGAAGTCCGGGAAAACCGCCCCTTTTCTTCATACTTTTTTGAGATCCTGTAAACATCTTCATCATCTTCTTCATTTCATTAAATTGTTTTATAAGCCTGTTTACATCTTGTACACTTGTACCACTACCTCTAGCTATTCTTTTCTTTCTAGAAGCATTTAATATACTTGGGTCTCTTCTTTCCTCTACTGTCATAGATTGAACAATTGCTTTCGTTCTTTTCATTTCTTTTCCATTTAGGTCTACATCTCCAAGTTGGTCTTTTATATTACCCATACCTGGTATCATTCCTAATATTTTGTCTAGAGGACCCATATTTTGAATTTGTTCCATTTGCTCTAAGAAATCCTCAAAATCAAGATCTTGTTTCTTAATTTTTTGTTCTAATTCTTTAGCTTTATCTAAATCCATAGATTCTTGAGCTTTTTCTATTAGGCTTAAGATATCTCCCATGCCTAATATTCTAGATGCCATTCTATCTGGATGGAATGGTTCTAAGTCATCTAACTTTTCACCCATACCTATAAACTTTATAGGTTTTTGAGTTACAGCTCTTATAGAAAGTGCCGCCCCACCTCTAGTATCTCCATCTAGTTTTGTTAACACAACTCCATCAACACCAAGTGCATTATTGAAGCTTTCTGCAACATTTACTGCATCTTGTCCTGTCATCGAGTCAACTACTAAAAGAATTTCATGTGGCTTAACTTCAGATTTTATTGACTTTAACTCATCCATTAAAGTTTCATCTATATGAAGTCTACCTGCTGTATCTATAATAACTAAATCATGATTATTTTTCATGGCATGACTTAGTCCTGCTTTAGCTATATTTACTGGGCTTTCTTTATCACCCATATTAAAGACTGGTATATCTAATTTTTCTCCAACAACTTGTAATTGTTTTATAGCTGCTGGTCTATATATATCACAGGCAATAAGAAGTGGTCTTTTACCTTGCTTTTTAAAGTAACCTCCAAGCTTTCCTGATGTAGTAGTTTTACCTGCTCCTTGAAGACCTACCATCATTATTATAGTTGGCGGTTTAGGAGATATCATAATTTTACTAGATACATCACCCATTAAGCTTGTTAATTCTTCATTAACTATTTTTATTACATGTTGGCCTGGAGTTAAACTGCTCATAACCTCTTGTCCAACACATCTTTCTTGAACTTTCTTTACGAAATCTTTAACTACTTTGAAGTTAACGTCAGCTTCTAAAAGAGCAAGTTTAACTTCTCTCATAGCATCTTTAACATCTTTTTCAGTAAGCTTTCCTTTTGATTTTAACTTACTAAGTGCTCCTTGTAGTTTATCTGATAATCCTTCAAATATCATTTTAACATCTCCCTACATATATCTTCTATATTTTCTACTTTAGGGATTAAATTAGCACAATCTCTATTTTGCAATAAATCTTGCTTAATGTCAACAATTTTATCTATTATAGTTTTAGTGATTTTTTCCTGCTCTTGTATTTTTCTTACTAAATGTAATTTATTTTCATAATCCTTTAGTATTTTTTCAGAACGCTTTAATGCATCATATACACCTTGTCTTGATACATTTAAATTTTCACTAATTTCACCTAGAGAATAATCTTCTTCATAATATAATGAAACTATTTCTCTTTGCTTATCAGTTAATAATTCTTTATATTGTTCAAATAGCAAGCCAATCTCAACCATTTTTTCTATATTCATAATCACACTTCCATAATACATACTGTAAAGGTTATTTACTTTACACATTGTATTTTATATCATATAGCACTTATTGTCAACATTTTATTTTAATTACTAATTACTCCCAAATAATGCCTCAGAGAAGGCTTTAGCATCAAAGTCTTGTAAATCTTCTACTTTTTCTCCAACGCCTATAAGCTTTACTGGAACATCAACTTCACTTTTAACTGCAAGTACAACTCCACCTTTTGCAGTTCCATCAAGCTTAGTTAAAACTATACCTGTTATATCTGCTACTTCTTTAAATGTTTTTGCTTGTACTACTGCATTTTGTCCTGTAGTAGCATCAACTACTAATAATACTTCCTTGTTTGCTTCAGGAAATTCTCTATCTACTATTTTAAATACTTTTCCTAATTCATTCATAAGATTAGCTTTATTATGAAGTCTTCCTGCTGTATCACATATTAATAAATCTACTTTTCTAGCTTTAGCAGCTTTTATAGCATCAAATACAACAGCTCCAGGATCTGCACCTTCTTGATGTTTTATTATATCAACATTACTCCTTCCAGCCCAAACTTCTAATTGTTCTATTGCAGCCGCTCTAAATGTATCTCCTGCCGCTAGTAAAACTTTTTTACCTTCTTGCTTATACCTATTAGCTAACTTACCTATAGTAGTTGTTTTTCCTACACCATTTACACCCACCATAAGTATTATAGTTGGAGACTTTTCTACATTTAATGTAGAGTTTTCGTTAGTTAATATCTCTTCTATTATATTTTTTAATTCTTCTTTAACTCCTACAGGCTCTGTTATTTTATTGTCTTTAATCTTATCTCTTAGTTTATCTATTATGTCCATAGTTGTGTTTACACCAACATCAGCTGTTATTAGTATTTCTTCTAATTCTTCTAATAGTTCTTCATCTACTTTTGTATAAGATTTTAATACATCATCTATTTTATCCGTTATACCTTGTTTAGCTTTAGTTAATCCTTGCTTTAATCTTTCAAATAAATTTACTTTCTTTTGAGGTTCTTCTTCAACTTCAATATTTTCTTCTTTGACATCTTCATATATAGTCACTTCTTCATCATATATTTTAGATTCTTCTGAATTTTTTATAGTTTCATTTATTTTTTCATCATTTAAAGTATCTTCAACTTTCTCTTCATTTAATTCTATTTCATCTTCAACTATATGATCTTCATCTGTTTTTTCAGATTTATTATGTAAATTTTCATTTTCAGTATCTTTTTCATTTATATTTTCTATTACTTCAGATACATAACTATTTTCTAAATCTTTAATTTCTTCATTTTCTATTTTCTCTTCAACACCTTCTTCAATTGCATCTTCCTTTGATACTACTGTATCTTCTTGTTTACTTTCATCTGTATCATCATTGCCTTCAACAGTAATTTCTTGTTCTTTTACTACTTCATTTTCATTTAATTCTTCTTGTTTTTTCTTACCGAAATTAAATAACTTTTTAAACACTTATTTTCCTCCTAAAACTAGTATTATATTTAACACTATATAATTATATGTACATAATATAATATTTTATATCTATATTTAATAAGTAGCTAGTATTAGCTACTTATTAAATATTATATAATATCTACAATTTCTTCTGCTTCTTTAAGTTTTAAACTTAATACTTTTGATATTGCTTTTTCTTGCATTGTTACCCCATATATATAGTCCGCAGCTTCCATAGTTCCTCTTCTATGAGTAACTGATATAAACTGAGTATCCTTAGATAACTCTTTTAAAAACTCTCCAAATCTAAATATATTTGCATCATCAAGCGGTGCTTCTATCTCATCTAATATGCAAAATGGAGTTGGCTTTGCAAGTATAATAGAAAATAGTATACTTATAGCAGTAAGCGCTTTTTCTCCCCCTGATAATAGATTTAAGTTTTTCATTTTCTTTCCTGGTGGTTGAGCTGTTATCTCTATGTCACTTTCTAATATATTATTTTTATCTAAAATCTTTAATTCTCCATGACCACCACCAAATAATCTTTTATATACAAATTTAAAGTTTTCATTTATTTTATTAAAGTTAATTTCAAATTCCTTTTTCATATTTTCTTCTAGTTCATATATAAGCTTTTCTATAACTTCTATAGACTGTTCTAAATCTTTCTTTTGTTCACTATAGAAATCATGTCTTTCTTTTATATGTTCATATTCTTTTATGGAATCTAAATTTACATTTCCAAGATTTCTTATTTCTCTTCTCATGTTTTCAAGATATCTTTTATCTACATCTAGGCTATCATCTTTCATTTGTATAGCTTGGTCTAAAGTTATTTCATATTTTTCATATAAATTATTAATATGGTCTTCTTTATTAGATTTTAATCTATCTATTTTGCCTTCTACTTTAAATAAACTTTCTTTTAAATCAATATATTGTCTGTCTATATTTTTTAATTCTTTATTTAAACTTTCTAATTTTTCTTTTAAACTTTCTTTTGATAATTTTTTAGTTTCTAAACTTCTAGTATTATCTATTAATTGTTTATTTAAGCTTATTTTTTCTGTCTCTTCTATAACTATATCTTCTTCTAATTTAGATGTTTCTATAGCTTTATCATTTAAAGATTTTTCTATTTGTAGATACTTATCTTCTAAAGCTTTACTTTCTTTACTAATTCTTTGTATATCTCTAATTATACTTTCATATATTTGATTATGCTTTACTAGGTTTAAGTTTAAATTATCAAATTTTAACTTATCATCTTCATATAAAGAGCTGTATTCTTTTAGCTCATTAGTTAAAATTTCTATTTGTGATTTATTTTCATCATGTTTAGTATCTATAGATAATATATCTTTTTTTATTAATTTAGATTTTTCTAATATATACTCTAAGTTAGAACCTAAGCCATCTTTTTCATTTTCTAACTTGTCAACACTTACTTTTAAAGATTTTATTTCCTCTTTAAACTTATTAACCTCTGCATTTTCAATTATAAATTCTTTATCAAGATTAGTTATATCCATGCTTATTTGTTTTAAATTTTCTCTAGTGATATTTATATTACTATCAATTTCTTTTTTCTCTATATATAACTTATCAATTTCAACTTTTAATAGTTCTATTTTTTCTCTATATTCATTTATAAGCCTTTTTCTAGATAATATATTGCCACTTACTCTTAAGCTTCCCCCAGTTAAAGATCCTCCTGGATTTAATATTTCTCCATCTAACGTTACTACCTTAAATTTATGATTATTTTCTTTAGCAAACTTTATGGCATTATCTATATTATCTATTATTATAGTTCTACCAAGTATATTTTCTATTATATTTCTATACTTATCATCAAACTTTATCAAATCACTAGCTAGTCCTATGAAACTTGTCCCTACTTTTATATTTCTAGTATCTATCTTATTAGATTTAATTATATTCATAGGTAAAAATGTAACTCTACCTAAGTTATTCTTCTTTAAATAGTTTATAGCAAACTTAGCACTAGCCTCATCATTAGTTATTATATTTTGCATATAAGCACCTAATGCTGCTTCAATACTTTTTTCAAATTTAGAAGGAACCTCTATAATCTGACCAAGTGCTCCTTGTATTCCCTGTAAATTTTTATTTTTAAGAACTTCTTTTACACCTTTATTGAAGCCTTCATAATGATTTTCCATTTCAACATATATATTAAGCTTTGATTTATAATCATTTATGCTATATTTGCTATTTTGAATTTGCTTTTCTATATTATTACATTTATTTAATAATAGGTTTAAATCATTATTAGTTTTTACTTCATTATTTTTTAAATCCTTCATAGATTTAGTTTTATCTTCTAACTTTACTAAAGCTTTTGATACTTCTTCTTTATTTTTATCTATCTTATATTTTATTTCCTTTATATCTAAATCAATAGTATCTTTTCTTAAATTTATATTTTCTATATTAGCATTTAAAGTTGAAAGTTTGCTTGTAGATTCTTGCTTATTAGTTAAAAGATTTACTATTTCGTCCTTTAATTTTTCTAAATTTTGATTGATATTTTCTATCTTTTCTCTACTATCTTTATTATTAGATTCTATAGACTTTATATCTATATTTAACTCATTTATAACTTTTTCTTTTTCATCTTTTTGATTTATTAAATTTTCTAAGTTAATTTTGTCATTATTTAGCTTTTCTTTTATATAAATAATCTCTTCTTTATTTCTGTGTATATCATTTTTACAATTTCTTATTTTTTCATTTATAAGATTAACCTGAGCATCTTTTTGTGATATTACAGATTTAATTGTATTTATATAATCTTGAGACTTATTTATTCCTTCATCAATATTTTCTATTTCCATATTAGTTTCTTCAAAAGCTTTGTCTAATGTACACTTTTGCTTTTGAATTTCATCAGATTGACTTCCTAATAAATCACTATGTTTATTTAATTCATCTAACTCTGCTTCTAATTCAACAACTTCTTTTATACAACTATTAACTTCTACTACTTTTAGTTTTTCACTAAGTTCTAAATACTTTACTGCTTTTTCTTGTTGTAAGAATAACGGCTTAAGTTGATTTTCTATTTCTATATATATATCGTCTATTCTTTCTAAGTTTTCCTTAGTATGTTTTAAATTCCTTTCTGCTTCTTGTTTTTTATATCTAAACTTAGATATACCACAAGCTTCATCAAATACTTTTCTTCTATTAACAGGATTATTGCTAAGTATTTCATCAACCTTACCTTGTTCTACAATTGAATATCCATCCTTACCTATACCTGTATCTAATAGTATTTCTTTTATATCTTTTAATCTACAACTTTTATTATTTAAGAAAAACTCACTTTCTCCAGTTCTATAAGCTCTTCTTTTTATAGTAATTTCGCTAAATCCTAAATCTAATTTATTATCACTATTATCTAGCGTTATAGCTACTTCACAATAATTCATAGGCCTTTTAGTCTCTGTTCCCACAAATATTACATCTTCTAATTTATCTCCTCTAAGACTTTTAGCACTTTGTTCTCCTAGAACCCATCTAACAGCATCTGATATATTACTTTTCCCACTACCATTTGGACCAACTATCGCTGTTATTCCTTCATTAAAAACTATCTCTGTCTTTGTAGGAAATGACTTAAATCCTTTTATTTCAAGCCTCTTTAAATACAACGTCATCTCTCCCTTCAATGCTAAAACTAAAGGTTGTAAATTTTATATAAACTTTCATAAATATGATTCATGTTAGTTTTTATTTCAATTTTATCATCTAATACAATCTCTAATGTATTTATATCTATGTTTTCTTCTTTAGTTTTTAATATTATGTTTAACTCATTTTTCATATAATTACTATTACTTTTTTTATTACCTATTATCTTAGATACATTCTTCTTATTTGTCTTAACCAATATATTACTTTTAACCTTATTTCGTATAACAATAGATTCTAAGTAATCTTTAATCATTTCAGATTCTACTAATTCCCTAAATGCCGGATGATAAGGTCCATCAAGTATGGCCTTCCCAAGTTGTATATCATCTGTCGCTTGAAGTCCTACTCTTATTACGTTTATATTATTAACATAAAATAAAGCTAAAAGTTTCTTTACTATTTGTACACTTTCTTCTAATGTAAATGGACTATATTTTCTTTCATTTAATAAATTTTCAAGCCCTGTTTCTTTTACTACTAAAGTTGGATATATTCTTACACAATCAGGTTCCATTCCTATAAATTTTCTTGCAGTTTCTATGCATTTTTTTTCTGCATCAGATGGAAGACCTACCATCATTTGAAGTCCTAATTGTATACCATAATCCTTTATTAGTTTTGCACTTTTAAATACTTCCTCTGCATGATGACCTCTTATACTATCTCTAAGTACATCTTCATCTAAAGATTGCACTCCAAGTTCAATTATACTAACTTTATACTCTTTTAGCATACTTAATATATCTTCATCTATACAATCTGGTCTTGTAGACATTCTTATATCATTTACCAGTCCTTTATCTACATATTCCTTAGCTACAGATAATAAGCTTCTTTGTATATCTATATCTATTGCAGTAAAACTTCCTCCAAAAAATGCTATTTCAACGCTAGCATCTTTATCTATAGTAGTTAAATATTCATCTACTATATTTTTTACATCTTCACTAGTTATATCTGTACTAACTCCTGTTATCTTCTTTTGATTACAAAATATACAGTCATGAGGACAACCTCTATGGGGCACAAATATAGGTATTATTCTTTTTTTCATTTATTATCACCCTTTACTATAAACTCTGTCAAACTCTAATTCATATTATCTAATGCTTTTCTTGCCGCAACTTGTTCTGCTTCTTTTTTACTTTTACCTTCTCCGAACCCTAATATCTTATTATCTATACCAACTTGCATAACAAATTTCTTATTATGATCTGGACCTTTTTCATCTATTAATTTATACCATATATTAACTTCACCTTTACTTTGTAAAACCTCTTGAAGATGAGTCTTATAATCTCTAAATATTTTTCCTTTTCTAGCATTTACGATTATATCTTTCATATATGTTAATATAAATTTAGAAGCTTCTCTAAGTCCTCCGTCTAAATAAATTGCAGCTATAACTGCTTCAAAAGCATCAGCAAGAATAGATATTCGTTCTCTTCCTCCAGTTGCTTCTTCTCCTTTTCCAAGTAGCATATATTGTCCAAGTTTTATACTAATAGCTACTTCACTTAATGATTCTTCACACACTATATTAGCTCTTAACTTAGTAAGTTCTCCCTCAGGTAATTCTGTTTCTTTTTTAAATAAGTAATCACTTATAACTATACTAAGTATAGAGTCTCCTAAGAACTCTAGCCTTTCATTAAAGTTATAATCTTTATTTTCATTAGAATATGAACTATGAGTAAGCGCTTCTAATATATATTCTTTATTATTAAATCTATATCCGATAATACTTTCAAATTGAACTATACTGTCTAATATATTTTTGTTTAATTTCATTATAATACCTCCGAATTAACTTTCCTAGCTTATAGTGTACTATTTTTCTAAAAGTATTGCAAAATAAAATTCACTTTAAACTACATACTATAAAGTATTTTATATATATATTTACTTTTAAATAACTATATTTAGATTTAATATGCATTTTGCTTAAACCTGAGTATATAAATTTAGCATAATAAAATTTTATTATAATTTAAACCTTACAACTTCATCTATATTTTTTATATCTATTTATGAAAAATACAGATTAAAGTTTCGCATTATATGAAAATACCTATGAGGCTCTTATCTCATAGGCATATTAGCTTACATTTAATTATTCTTCACAGTCACAATCTGTACAACTATAATCATCGTCATCATCAGAAGATAATATTATAGCTTTACAGTTCGGACAAATTACATCAACTTCGTCATCATATAATAACTCTTCATCTATTTCTACTAAGTCATTACAGTTTGGACATTCCATTTCTATAAAACTAAGATCATCACAATCTTCATCTATTTCTTCATCATCATATATGTCATCTTCTATATCTGATAAATCTTCATCTATAGACTCAACATATTCAGCTAAATCACATTGTTCTTCATCTAGTTCTACTATAGAGTCTGCAAAACTTTCTAATACATCTATTATCTTATGTATTATTTTTCCTTCCTTCGTTTCTTTTGATATATCTAACCCTTCAGCTAGACCTTTTAGATATGCTACTTCTTCATATAAATATTTCATATGTACCCCTCTCCTTCTTTTTATATAAATTAAAAGCCCGTACATCTTTATTATTAAGATATACAAGCTTTTTATACGTAAAAAACTAAACTCTTGATAAATATTCTCCAGTTCTAGTGTCTATTTTTATTTTATCTCCTTGGTTTATGAATAAAGGAACTTGAACAACTGCTCCAGTTTCAACTGTAGCTGCTTTAGTTACATTACTTGCAGTATCTCCTTTTATTCCTGGCTCAGTTTCTACTACTTCTAACTCTGCAAAGTTTGGAGCTTCAACTTGGAAAGCTTGTCCTTGATAGAATCTTATAGTAGCTACTTCATTTTCTTTTAAGAATTTTATAGCATCTTCAACTTGCTCATAGTTTAATGGTATTTGATCATATGTTTCTTCATCCATGAAGTAGTATAATTCACCATCATTGTATAAGTATTGCATTTGTCTTGTATCTATATGAGCTTTAGGGAATTTATCACTTGGGTTGAAAGCTTCTTCTCTTATAGCTCCTGTCTTTAAGTTTTTGTATTTAGTTCTAACGAAAGCTGCTCCTTTACCAGGCTTTACGTGTTGGAAGTCAACTATTAAACATGGTTGACCATCTTTTTCAAATGTTACACCTTTTCTGAAATCACTTGCATTTACCATTTTGTTCCTCCATATAAAAATAATTTTATTCTTCGATACTTAGGATTAATTTAATTATATTATTATTATAATCAAATTTCTAAATTTAATTTTAGGCAAATATTTCTCTAGATTACTAGTTTGCCAATATCTATCCTTTTATTATCGTATACTCTGTAAATTATATACTCTATTGTAATCTTGTCAAGTCAATTATAATTATTTATATACTATTAACTAATGCATTTATAGCTAATATATATCCATAAAAACCAAATCCTGATATTTGCCCAATACATGCACCTGCTGTAACGCTATTTTTTCTAAATTCTTCTTGTCTTTTATGAATATTAGAAATATGTACTTCTACACAATTAATATTTATAGATTTAATCGCATCATAAATCGCATAACTATAATGAGTAAAAGCTCCAGGATTTATAACTATTCCATCAAATGTATCATTTGCTTCATGGAGTTTATCTATTATTTCTCCTTCATGATTACTTTGAAAAAATTCTATTTCAAAATTTTCTCTAAATGTATCTTTTATAAAGCTTATTAAATCATCTAAGGTTGCATTTCCATAGATATGAGGTTCTCTATTTCCCAACATATTTAAGTTTGGACCATTAATTACTAAGACTTTCACAATTACCTCCAACTATATGATTACAATTTCATATAATTATAATATCATAAATTATCCAATGTAAACAAGTATTTGACTAATTACTTCATCTATATTTTTACCATTTATATCTATTAATATATCACTTACTTCTATATACTTTTCATATCTAATAGATAATAATTCTTCTATTTTTTTACTTAAATTTTCACTTTCTTTTAGTAGAGGTCTTTGATTTCTTTCATTTTGTACATGATTTATTATAGTCTCAACACTTCCGTCTAAAAATATTACCTTTTCTTCATTTTTTAATATATTATAATTTTCTTTAGTAGTGATTATTCCTCCACCGGTTGCCATTACTATATCTTCATTTTTTACAAACTTCTCTAATATACTATTTTCTAATTTTCTAAAATAGTTTTCTCCATATTGTTCAAATATGTCAGGTATACTTTTATTTGTTAGCCGTTCTATTTCATAATCAGTATCTATAAAATTAAAATTCAACTTTCTAGCTAACTGTTTACCTACAGATGTTTTTCCTACTCCCATAAATCCTATTAGTATTATTTTCATATATCTTCTCCATTAAAATTTATTATATCTATAGTGAACTTAGTTTCGTAAACTTGTTTATTTTTTGATAAGTTCAATTTAATATCTATAATTTTATCACTATTTTCCTTTGAAATCAGTATCTTATCTACGTAATCCCCAATTTCATACCCACTACTTGCAGTTACATCTTTTATAAATAATTTATTGCTACTTGGAACAAATTTAATTTCTTTATCTTGTAACTTATTACTACTATCGTTATATTTACATTTAATTGATGTCACTGATAAGAAATTATTTATTTCTTCTTTTGAAGTTATACCTATAATACCTTTAGAATTTCCTATTAATTCGTCAATATAGTTTGTAATTTCCATAGCTTGTTGTTGGAGTTCTATTTTATCTTCTATATTTGATTTTATATTAATTGATAAATGTACTATTGAATAAATTATAGATGATAATATCATTATTATGGATAATGTTATTACACTTTCTATAAGTATATATCCTTTTCTATTTTTCATACTTACCTTCTTTTATAAGTACCCTACCACTTATAGGTACTATTGTTATTTCTTTTTTTATATCTTTATAAATAATTTTTATAGTTGTTCCTGAAGGATATGGTGTTCCATCTGCCTTAAATTTTATCATGGATCTCGTATATTCTATTTTACATACCTTAGGTAAATATACTTGTTTTATATCTTCTTTATTTTCATTTAATGTAAAACTACTGCCTTCATCATTCTTGTTTAAATATACATAAGCATTTGTATTTCCCATCATATTTATATTCCTTACATATCTTATATCTGAACATAGTTGTTTTGTAAATGAATTTACTTGATACTTTTCTATCTTATCCTTAGGAAAGCATAATGTTGTTATTAGTAATATTATACTTATAGTTATTACAAGTTCTACTAACGTCACATTCCTTCTCTTTTCATATTTTTATATCTCCTTATAATCATAAACTGTAACTATACTGCTTGGGTCTATATCTTTTATTTTTATATTATCTTCAATTTCAACTTTATCGTCCTCAATATTTTTATCGGTATAATTACTATTTATGTTCTCATTATCAGTATCTGATATTTCGTTAGTTTGATTTTCAGATTCTAAGTTATTTTCATTTTTATAATTTGTATTTATATCATATGTATCTGCGAAATTGGTAGAATAATTTATATTTAAAGTTTCAGCCTCATTTTTAATTTCATCTCTAAGATTATAAAAATTTAAATTTGTATCTATTTTTACGCTAGCTTTATATTTTTTTATATAGCTCTCTTGTTTAAATGTGGCTTCTATTTGAAAAGTAATTAATCCGCTCGAACTAGAAGTTATTTTGCTTGGTACTTTTATGGTTGTATTTTGAATTTGACTATTTGAGATGTTTTTTATATTATTTATAAATATATTTCCCAGAAAATAGTTTTTAAATTCTTCTTCTGTTTCACTATTTTCAAGGGCTATACTTACTTCTTTTAATATATTACTATGTACAAGTTCTATTGAACTTAATAAAGATTCTTTCATAATTATATTCTGATAGTTTAAATTGCTAATTCTACTATTGCTATAATTTAATCCTATACACATCATAGTTATTGTACTTACTATAGAAAATACTATTAGTACAAATATTAATACGGAGCCTTTATTGTTGTAATACATAACTCTCAAGCCTCCTTATTTGTTCATTTTTCCTTACTTCTATTACTACTTTATAACACTTATAGTAATATTCATCTTTTTCTATTGTTTTTTTAACTTCATAGTTATTAATAGTCTCAGTATCATTATAATTACTACTTATATTATTATTTCTAATACTATCTTTTATATAATCTAAAGTAGACTTTGCGATATTCGTCATTTCTATTTTTGATATATTGTTATTTAATACAAAATAATTATTATATAACGATACTGAAACCATATAAACTAAAATGCATATTATAGATAAACTAACTACGCATTCAATAGATGTAAATCCATCATTTTTATTTTTCAAACTTCCTCCTAATTAATAACTTATTAAACACTCTTTTCATAAAGTTTCTTTATATATTCAAAATCTTCATCACAAGGATTAATATCTGTCCATATATAAAAAGCCTCTAGTGCTTGATTTATAAGCATATCTATTCCATATATAATTTCTAAATTATTTCTTTTTGCCCAATTTAGAAAAACCGTATCCTTTGGCTTATAAACTATATCACAAACTAGTAACTTTTTATCTATTACTATATTTGTATCTATTGGACATAAATCATTTTCCATACCTATAGGCGTAGTATTTATTAAAATATCTATATCCATTAAACAACTACGATTTATAGCATCTTTTGAACAATTAGCCTCTGTATTAAAATTATTATTTATAGAATCTATAATTTCATTTGCTCTATCTAAACTTCTATTTCTAACCTCTATAGACTTCACACCTTCTGATGCCAGTTCTATAGCTATGCTTCTACAAGCACCACCTGCACCTATTATCATTACTTTCTTATTTTTTATATCATAACCTTTATCTAAAATTGACTTTACGAAACCGCGTCCATCAGTATTGTATCCTTTTAATATTCCTCCTTTATTTTTTATAGTATTTACAGCTCCTATTAATTTCGCATTATCATCTATACTATCTAAATATTTAATTATATTTACTTTATGAGGTATTGTAACGTTACACCCTTTTATATCTAATGCTTTTATCCCATATACGCAATCTTTTAATTTATCTTCTTTTATATCAAAACATACGTATATATTATTTTCAAAGTATTTTTCAAATAAATAGTTATGTATAGTTGGCGAAAAACTATGTTTTATAGGATGTCCTAAAAGACAAATTGTTTTAGTGTCTGAATTTATATTCATTTTAGTCTCCTTTTATCTTTATTTCCACTTATTAGAGTATATATACTATATTATATTAAAAGTTACACATATTTAAATATTTTTGATAAATAAATTCATCATTATCGTCTCTTATTCGGCTTTTATAATTTTTTATATCATTATCTAAATTTAGTTCTATAGTAACCTCTATATTTTTATCTGAATCAGTTTTTATATCTATTTTACCATTATATATAACTATTATATTCTTTGCTAAAGAGACTGCAATATCTAAAATTCTTCTATCTTTATCATTTATATACTTATTATAATCGTATCCTCCAGTATTTTTTATGCTTATTATACTCTTACTACGTTTACTTGTAAGTGATATATCTACTAAACTCTTTTTATCTGAATATCTTAGTATCATCGTCAATAAAGTTAATATTATTTTTTCTATATCTTTAGGATCTACAAAACCAATTTTTTCTTCTTCATCTGTATCAAAGAAAATTTCTATATCATTTAATTTTACATAGTCATTAAATTCTATAGCTGTATCTTCAACTAAAGTTACTATATTGTAGTAATCTTTATTATTTTCATAAACATTTAGTTCTAATTTAGATAAATCCATTATATTGTTGATTATTTCCATTAAAATATCTGCATTCTTTTTTGTAACTTTAACTGCATCTGACAGCTGACTATCTGGGTTTAGCTTTATATCTTCTTTATGCAATATTGACATTAGCTGATTAGATGATGATATTACATTTAAAGGTGTTTTTAGTTCATGAGACATATTTATAAAGAATTCAGACTTTATTTTATTAGCTGTTTTTTGCTTTTCTATCTCTATTTCCATTAATTCAGCATTAACTTGCTTAGTTATATCTCTTACTATTCCTACAACATTTAATTTTTTATTTACTTCTATAATAGTTCCTCCACACTCTATATGCATATCTTTTTGCCCTGATTTAACAGTCCTTCTTTGAAATTTTATATTTTCATCATCCTTAGAAGTTGTAATTATCATACTTTTACTTATATTATCTATATCTATATCTTCTACTGTCTTATAATTTGTCATTTCTAAAAATCTAGAATTAGCATAAGTTATATTCTTAGTATCAAAATTTGCTATATAAATTCCTTCTGGTATTATGTTGACTAATGACTCGTATTTTTCTTTACTTATTTTTAATTTTTGTAACAATTTTTTATATTCAGTTATATCTCTAATTGCTATTACATTTTTCTTACTGTTTATATCTCTAAAGCTTGCTCTATCTATATTTAAAAAAATCTCTTTATCATCTTCATATATATATTTGAATTCTCCATTTTTATTTGAATTAAATAGTGCATTATTTATTTCTTTACTTCTAAAATCTATATTTTCACTCTTCTTATTATTATATATAATATTATTTTCATCAGTTAATAGTATTGAGTATGGTATATTATCTACTATTTTTTTATATTTCACCTGATTCTCTTTTATTTTCATTTCACTCTTCTTCTTATATGTAATATCCTCTATATAACAAATAAAACCAATCTCATTATTATCTATAATTATCTTACAATATGTACATTCAAAATATCGTCCATCTTTGCCTTCAAATTCACCTTTAAGTTTATCTGTTTTTTTATCTAATAAATTAAGGTATTGTAAAAATTTATCCTTATTTTTTACGCTATTATCTAAAAAATCTAATATACTTAAATCCCCTTTAAAAGATTTATACTCCTTCCACATATTATAAAAACTTTCATCTTCATTAACTATATTACCTAGATTATCTATTAAAATTACACATTTATTACTTTGATCCAAAATAGTATTTAAAAGTTTATTCTTTTTATCTAAATTTTCTTTTATAGTCATAGATATATTTTTATTTATATCTAATTTTTCATCATTATTGATGATTTCATTGCTAAATAAACTTATTCTTTTGGAAAGTTTTATATTTTTTAACTCTGATTCTTTTATATATATCTTATATATATTTTTTAATATCACAATAGATGATATAAGCTCTAATATATCCCCCATATTTACTATATATATCTCTTTTTTTACTAATAAACGTATAGCTATATAAGATAAATTCAAAATTAGTGTAACCTTTGAACTTCTATCTAAATTATAGTTATATACACTAATTGAAAACATATATACAGTTGCCATTAGCATATATAATAAAACTAACTTATCATATTCTATTAATTTATAATTATCTGATATTAATATTGGTAATAATGCTAAAATATAATTTATATTCATAATAAATTTCAAATTATGCTTTTTAAATTTATATAAATTTAACTTTAAAATTAATAGCATCATAAGTATTTGACTATTATTATGTAATAAATTTGTATCATATCCTTTTATTATTATCGTAAGTTGATATAGGACTATAGTTATTAAAAGCATCAATAACATCGTATTTTTCTTATTTCTTTTAGCTGTCAAATTTGCATATAATATGTATGTACTAGTAAGAAAAATTGATATACTAAATAAATTTATATACTTATACATATTAATCTCCTTATTAACATCTCTTACGAAGTTAGATTAAGATATATATCTGAAAACTCTATCTCTATCTTTTCGTTTTGAGTAAACTTATCTTGCAATTTAATATTTTTACTTAATATATTATTAGGCAATATTATTTTAAATTCACTACCTTTATTCAATTCACTTTCTACATTTATATTTATGTTATTTAGATTTGCTAATTTTTTTACAACGGACAGACCCATACCAGTTCCTTCACACCCTCTAGATAAAGTTGTATCTATCTGTTCAAAGTTCTCAAATATGACTTCTATCTTATCTTTTGGTATTCCTATACCTGTATCTTTTATTGATATACAAACCTGTTCATTCTCCATATATAAGTTTATATCTATTTTCCCATCTGTATCAGTAAATTTTATTGCATTTGATAATATATTTAGAATTATTTTTTCTACCTTTTCTGTATCTAAAACTAATATTTTCTTATTTATCTCACTCTTAAAACTTATATCTATTCCCTTTCTATCTGTGTACTCTCTAGATATTTTAACTATATTTTCTAATAACTTAACAATATCACATTTTCTTAATTCTAAAGTACATGTCCCATTATCAATTCTACTTACATATTCTATATTGTTTAAAAGTTTTATGAGCCTATAGCAATTTTGTTTAACTAGCCTAGTATGATTATTTATATTTTCTGAATTATACTTTACTTTGTTCTCAATTAAATTATTGTTAGTTTCAAATATTGTATTAATAGGCTTTTTTATATCATAAGCTACATTAGATAAAAACTCTGTTTTAAATTTATTTTTTTCTTTCATTCTATTTAGTTCTTTTTCTAATTTCATTGATTTAAATTCATAATCTAACATTCTAAATACTACTATAAGAGTTCCTTCTTCTTCTCTTTTAACAATAGCTAGTGATATATCAATATTATTTAACTTGTCTATTGTAAATCTTCTAAACTCTCCATAGTTTTCTTCTTTAAGATAGGTTTTTATAGATTCATTCAACTTATCTAAGCCTATAGTTTTTAGCATCCTTATGCTTGCTTCATTTCTATAAATATGCTTATTTGTCATTGGATTTACTATTACTATTCCTTCTGGTAATGTTTGAATTAATAATTTATACGTTTTTTCACTTTGTTCTATATTCATTATTGTAGTTTCTAATTCTGTTATATCTATTACTATACTAATCAATAAATCTTCATCATTTAATTTTATATTAGTTGTAACTAACTCAACTATTCTTCCATTTATTAACTCTATCTTATTTGTAATTTTTTCTTCTTTTTTACTTATTACTAATTGTATATTTGATAAAAATCTTTCTCTAAATTTTTTACTTACAATATTCTTTATATCTCCTATAGATATTTCTTTTTTACTAATATTTATATCTAATATTTCTAATCCTTTATCATTTATATATTTTATATTTTTAGAATCATGTATTATAACCCCTTCATTTAATACATTCATTAAGTTCTTGTACATCTTTTCACTTTCTTCTAACTTATTTTGTATTAATGTAGTTTGAGTTATATCTTTTAGTATACATATTATTACTGATTTTTCATCTATAGTATCTATCGTACATTCTAGTCTGTAAATTTTTTTATCATAAGATTTAATATTAAAACTTTCTCTAGATTCCGTTGCTATTTTTTTTATTTCATCTATTAAATTTTGATATTTAGGAAATTTAAACTGCAAATATTTAGATATGTCTATCCTATTTTCTTTATTTTCATAATCTTCTATTAGTTTATTAAATGATTCATTACTATAAATGAATTCCTTATTGATATCTAGGATAAATATTGGAATGTCAGATTCTTCTATTGACTTGTTTATTTTCTTGCTAACTCCTAGTATTTCATCTTTATAATTTTTTTGAAACTCTTTCTCCGATTTTATTTTATTTTTTATTTCTTTTATATACGATTTTTTTTTGTTTAAATTATATTTATTATCTAATAATTCTTTATTAAATACTTTTATATAATCTATAACTGAATATTTTAGGATTATAATATTCAATATTATATTTATTAAAATACTATGTTCAGCTTTAATATTACATATATATAATAGGCCTAAAATTAATATAGATTTATGTAAAAAGTTATTAATCTTTAATTTTTCTTTTATGATTAATATAATTGTAAATTTTAAAATAAGTATCATACTAACCAAATTTATATTACCTATTATTACATAGCTATTTAAGTATATATATATTATAAGCTCTCCTATATATATCATAAATTCTAATAACATCATCTTTCTTTTATTTAATGTATATAATACTAAAGATATAATAGGAATAGAAAATATAACAATTATATTTATATTTTCTATTATTTCTTTATATTTGTATAAATTCATTATATCAATCACCAACCTTTTTTTCATTTCACTAACGTTATCTAAATTTAACTGTATTTTTAACTAATTATGATGTTTAAACTAATATGATATTAATACTTTTTGCTATATAATTAATGTTAACAGATTCATATAAGTTTTTTTGTCGTTTTTGATTGTCTAATCATGAACTTTTCAACAAAAAAAGCCTTATTTAGTTAAATAAGGCTTTTTTCTGATTTTAGTTCTTTTTGTAATTTTTTCAATGCTCGCTTCTCAATCCTAGATACATATGATCTTGATATCTCTAATTTTTCAGCAATTTCTCTTTGTGTTTTATATCCACATGTAGTTAAACCATACCTTAATAGTACAATCTCTTTTTCCCTCTTAGTGAGTATTTTATCTAATTGTTCATATAGTTTACTAATTTGAACCTTTAATTCTACTTGATCTAATATATAATCAATATCGGTACCTAAAACTTCAATAAGGCTAATCTCATTACCTTCTTTATCCATTCCTATAGGATCTTGAAGTGATACTTGCGCTTTATTCTTCTTATTAGTTCTAATATTCATAAGAATTTCATTTTCAATGCATTTAGATGCATAAGTTGCAAGTCTCGTACCTTTTTCTATATTATATGTCTCTATAGCCTTAATAAGCCCTATAGTACCTATAGATATTAAATCATCTTGATCTTCACTAGAATTATTGTATTTTTTAGCTATATGGGCTACTAGTCTCATGTTTCTCTCTATTAGAATTTCCTTTGCATGTTTATCTTGCTCTTCCTTAAATTTTGTTAGATACTTTAATTCTTCTTCAGGGGTTAATGGTTTTTCAAATGATTTTAAAATAGTCAAAAGGCCACCCCCTTTTTTTTATTCCATGTCATTTTTAATTATATGAGGGTGACCTGTTTTAATTGCTATATTTAATTTTTTTTATTTAATTTTATTATTTATTTTCATGCATATTTCTTTAAATATTGGTAACGATTGTTTATTTCCATTTTCATTTCCTTCCACTATTACTGTTATAGCATACTTAGGGTCATTTTCAGGATAAAAACCAGTTATCCAACTATGATTTACCTTTATACTATTCACAGTACTTTGAGCTGTACCAGTTTTTACACCACATCCACCAGGTAAATCATTTAATTCTTTACCTGTTCCTTCTTTAGATACATTTTTCATTAATTCTTTTATTTTGCTAAGTGAATATGGAGATATTATCTCTTCATTCTTAGCACTTTTAAATGTTTTAATTATATTCTGATTTGAGTCTAATACACTATCATATAAATATAATGGTTTATATGTTCCATTATTAGCTATAATTTGAGTCATTTGATTTACTTGTATTGGAGTAAACTCCATACTTCCTTGACCTATTGCTAAGTTTCTTATAGATATATCCTTTGGAATAACCTCAAAGGTCTCTTCTTCTAATCCTATATCTACTTTTTCTTCCATATGTAGTTTTCTCGCCGCCTCTATTATGTTTTCCTTTCCTACTTTCATTGCTATATCTAAAAACGCAGGATTACATGAATTAGAAAATGCATCTTTTAATGTCTGTAATCCATGTCCATCTAATTTATTACAATTTAATACTTCATTATTATTTCCTATAGTTATACTTCCACTACATTCATATGTATAATTTTCATCTATTATATTATTTTCTAATGCTGCATAAAGAACTACTATCTTAAATATAGATCCAATAGGGTAATTAACTTGAATAGCTCTATTCATAGTTTCTCCATCCCTACTATTTATGTATTTAGACAAATCATATTGATCAAATGTAGGCCTAGAACTTATTGCTAATATCTCTCCTGTATTCACATCAGATATTACTACTGCACTAGGATTCTCTTCTTTATCTACCGTTTCCTCAACTATACTTTGAATATCTTTATCTATTGTTAACTTAATATGTTTATCATCATCATCTTTATCTACTGTTTTTATAGTACCTTTTAATATACCTACATTTTTATTACCTTCATTTCCTGCTTGACCTGCCTTAAATACAGATATATATTCTTCATGAGAATTATTAAGCAATTCTTCCATATCTTTCTCTATCCCATATTGGCCTATTTTGTCTACACTACTTATGTAACCTATTGTATGAGATAAAATACCATCGGATGAATATCTTAGTTTTTTATCTTCTACTATTATGCCCTTTTCTTCTAATTGTTTTTCTAAATTATTATCTATAACTTCAGTTTCTATTTCAACTACAGATTCTAATACATTGTATTCAATATCTGTTTTTAAATCTCCATTTTCATCTTTCATTACTTTATTTACTAATTCTTGAGTTTCATTATCATTTAAAATCTGAGCCTTTTGTACTACTATGATTTTAGATACCTTTGTATCTGTTAGTGCTTTATTATTTCTATCGTATATTGTACCTCTTCCACTATTTAGTTCTATTTTTCTAGTATTTTGATTTTCTACTTTTTCTTTATAAAAATCTGCATTTATAAACTGGATATCTACAACTTTATATACTAATACTAAATACCCTATTATGAATATAAAAAATATACTGTATGCTCTTCTACTTATTTGTTTTGGTAAAATAGTTTTTCTTGGCATAAAATCACCCCTTAGATATTTTTATATTTGACAATATCTAAGGGGTTAATACTTATTATAATTAATTTAATTGAGTTTTTATTTTAGTTATAACTATATCTATAGCGACTTCGTTTTGTCCACCTTCTGGCATTATTATATCCGCATATTTTTTATATGGTTCTATAAATTGATCATGAGCAGGTTTTACTGTTGATAAATATTGTTCTATAACTGAATCTACAGTTCTTCCTCTCTCTTTTATATCTCTTTGTATTCTTCTAAGTATTCTTATATCATCTTCCGTGTCTACATATATTTTTATATCTAACTTATCTCTTAATTCTTCATCTTCAAGTATCATTATTCCTTCAACTATAATTATATCTTTAGGAGATATAGTTACAGTTTCATTTTGCTTTCTAGTGTGTAATTCATAATCATATATAGGCTTTTCTATAGTTTTTCCTTCACATAATTCTTCTATATGCTTTATAAGTAATTTATTATCAAAAGAAAGTGGATGATCATAATTTGTTTTTAATCTTTCTTCAAAAGTCAAATGAGATTGATCTTTATAATATGCATCTTGCTCTAATATAGCTATGTTTTCTTCAGGTATATTGTCTATTATCGCTTTACAAACAGTACTTTTACCTGATCCTGTTCCTCCCGTTATGCCTATTATAAGCGGTCTTTTGTTATTTTTCATAATGTCAGTTCTCCTTAATATATAGCTTTATTTTACTCCTCTTTATTAGGATTATCTAAATAAAATCCCGATGTAAAATTCCTGTTATTTAATTTATTTAAATCCTCTAACCAAATAGGGTCAAATTTCCATGCATTAGGTTCTGAATAAAATGTATCAATAGCTTTTCTGTAAGCTTTTATGGCAGCTGCTACATATTTCTCATCTTTCATTTTACCATCAATTCTAAGGCTTGTTATACCACATTTTATAAGATCTGGTATATATTCTATCATACATAAGTCTTCTGTATTAAATAAAAATGTACCTCTCTCATCTTCATATACCGGGAAATATTTTCCTGGTCTTTTTTCTTCAACTAAACTATATTTTTTAGAATTTATCATCTTATCTTTATTAGCCTTTTTACCTGTTAGGAAATTACTTAATAGTTTCCTACCAGAATGTGATATAAATAATGCTCCATGTGCTAATGCTTCTATCTCCATATCAATAGGAGATTTCAATCTTATTTGTCCTATTTCTTCACATGATAATTCTTTAGAAACTATTACTCTCTTTACACCTTGATTATACCAGAAGATAGCAGTTTCGTAGTTTGTTACATTAGCTTGATCACTTAAATGTATAGTTATATTCTTACAAACATCTCTTACAATATTCAATATGCCTGGTTCTATTACTACTATTGCATCTATACCCGTATCTATTAAAGATTTTATATATTTTTTTATTTCATTTATGTCATTTTCATGGGGTATTTTATTTAAAGATACATATACTTTTTTATCTCTATTATGAGCATACTCTACACTTTTCTTTAATTCTCCTATAGAAAAGTTTTTAAGTTCATCTCCTATATAAACTGCATCACAACCATTTTCTATATTTAACTTTAATGAATTTAAATTAAAAGCTTCTGCTAACAATTCTACTTTATGCATTAACATCACCTCTTTTGTTATTTTTATAACTTAATGCAACTCCATCGCCTATTGGTATTAAAGAGGTAGATAAATAGTCACAGTTACATATATAGTCTAAATAATTCCTCATTCTCTTTACAATAGTCTTTTTTCTTCTTATAACAAAGTCATCATGAGCTACCATACCTTTGTATAATATATTATCAGAAATTAAAAGACCATCTACTCTTAGTTTGTCTATTACCATATCATAAAATAACTTATACTGTCCTTTCGCTGCATCTAAAAATATCATATCAAAGGGACCTTCTACTTCTTTTAATATTTCTTCAGCATCTCCCTCTAATATAGTTATATTCTTTTCAAATCCAGCTAATTTTATATTTTCTTTAGCCTTTTCTATCATTTTTTCATTTCTCTCTACGGTTATTATCTCAACATCTTTATCTAATACAGATGCAAAAAGTATAGAAGAGTATCCTATAGCACATCCTACTTCTAATATTCTCTTTGGCTTTTGAATTTTTAATAACACTTTTAAAAGTTCAGATACCTCTTTATGAACTATTGGTACATTATGCTCATTTGCATATTCTTCTAATTCTCTTAATAATCCATCTTTTTCTTTTAACGTAGTTCTTATATAATCTTCTACTAAATTATTTACTATATTACTCATCAAATCCACTCCTTACAGTAGTAATAACATTAATATAGGATTACGTCTTAAGACTTTAAGACATAATCCATGGTTTTAAATCTCAACTAATAACCCTTATTTTTCTTTATTTAATTTATCTCTTTCTTCTTTATACTCTTTTACATATTTTAAATGATCTTCATAATTTACACTATAATTATTTCCACCATCTATCTTAGCCACAAAATATAAATATTCAGTTTTTTCAGGATACAATGTAGCCTTTATTGACTCTATTCCTGGACTTGCTATTGGCGTAGGAGGAAGCCCCTTATTTTTGTAACTATTGTATGGAGAATCTATTTCTAAGTCCTTATATGTCACAATTTTTTTTCTTTCTTTAAATATATACTGTATAGTTGCATCTGATTGAATTGGCATTCCTATTTCTAGCCTATTATAAAATACACTAGCTATTATAGGTCTATCTTCATCTAATACTGCTTCTTTTTCAACTATAGACGCTAAGTTTATAACTTGCTCTGTCGTCATTTTTAATTCTTTTTGTCTATCTCTTAGCTTCTCAGTATATACTTTATCAAACTGACTTAGCATAGCACTTAATACTTCCTTTTCAGATGCATTTTCATCAAAGTAATATGTTGATGGATATAAAAATCCTTCTAATGAAGTTATATCTTCTTCATTTAGAAATTCAAATTTTTCATAAAATTCTTGAGGATTTGATATTAAATTTTCATAGGATTCTTTATTCCCTAACTTTTGTCCTACAAGAATTGAAATAATTTCTCTAGAAGTAGATCCTTCTGGAATAGTTATTTTTATTCCATCATTATATATATTACCAGATGATATCTCATCAATTATTTCTTTATTTGAATAAGTTTGATTAAATAAATATTTACCTGCTTTAAAATACTGTGCTTTATTGCTTAATCTTACAGATACTTTAAAAATTACTTTATTTTTTATTAATTTATTTTTATATAAAATATCTGATATAGTACTTGTTGTTGCCCCTTGAGGTATTTCAACCACTATATCTTTTTTATTATTTTTATCATACGGACCTATTTGTGTAAATATAAATACTGATATCAATATTATTAATATAATAGAAATCCCCCCTATTATACCTAACCTTTTCTTATTTGTATTCATAAAGTTTTCTACTCCTTATATATATTTATATCTTTTATATTATAAATCTAAGCATAAAAAAATTCAATAAATTTGTCGAACAAGTTGAAAATTTGATATTCTGAAAATTTTAAAAGCCTAACGTTATTTTTTACACGTTAGGCTTTTATTAATCATATTATTAGAATTTTTTAACTTCGTCTTTAGTTACAACTCCATATATTAACTTTTTAGGTTCTATTTTTTCTTCTGCTATTGAATAAGCATTTATAAATCTTTCTTTTGCTTGCTCAAATTTTTCTTCTTTATTTAGATGCATATAAGCTAATATGTCACCTTCATTTACATAATCTCCAACTTTTTTCTCTAACACTATACCAGCAGATAAATCAAGTATATCATCTTTAGTTTCTCTACCTGCACCTAAAATCATAGCAGATATACCAACTTCTTCAGCTTCTATTTTACTTATATACCCTGATTTATTAGATTTTATAGGAATTATTTTTGATGCTTGCGGCAATAATGTGTAATCATCAACTACATTCTTATCTCCACCTTGATTTTCTATAAATACCCTTAATTTTTCAAGTGCTTTACCTGAAGTTATAGCCTCTCTTATCATATTTAGACCTTCATCAAAGTCTTTTGCAACTTTGGCTAAAACTAACATATAAGAACCTAATGTTTCACATAAAAGAACAAAATCCTTAGGACCATTTCCTTTTAAAGTTTCTATCGCTTCTATAACTTCTAGAGAATTTCCTACAGCAAACCCTAATGGTTCATCCATATCCGTAATCATACCTATAGTTTCTCTGTCCATTCCACAACCTATATCAACCATAGCTTTCGCTAATTCAAATGAATCATCTAAAGTTTTCATAAATGCTCCATCGCCAGTTTTTACATCTAATAATATAGCATTCGCTCCTGAAGCTAGTTTTTTACACATTATGCTAGCTGCTATAAGAGATATATTATCAACTGTAGCTGTAACGTCTCTTAGTGCATACATTTTTTTATCTGCAACAGCTATTGATGCTGTTTGTCCACACACAGCTATTTTATGTTCATTTACAGAGTCTATAAATTTCTTAGAGTCCATCTCTATAGAGAATCCTGGTATAGCTTCTAACTTATCTAACGTTCCTCCTGTATGCCCAAGACCTCTTCCTGACATTTTTGCAACTGGTGCTCCACAAGCTGCCACTAATGGCGCTAAGGCTATTGTAGTTTTATCTCCAACTCCACCTGTACTGTGCTTATCAACTTTTATTCCATCAATATCTGATAAATCTATTACTTCTCCAGAGTTCATCATAGCTTCTGTAAGATATACAGTTTCTTCTTTATCCATCTTATTTATATATATAGCCATTAAAAGTGCTGCTACCTGATAATCAGGTATTTCACCTATTGAATACTTTTCTACGAAAAAATCAATTTCAGCTTTACTTAACTTCTGCTGATCTCTTTTTTTTCTGATTATATCATAAACTCTCATAATAATTCTCCTTAATTATTATATCTATATATTATTAACAACTGATTTAACTAAGTTTAAGAATTCAGATTTCACTTTTTTTGTTGTTTCTATTACTTCTTCATGATCAAGCGGTTGATCAAGTATACCAGCTGCCATATTAGTTATACAAGATATACCTATAACTTCCATTCCTGAGTGCGAAGCTACTATAACTTCTGGAGCAGTAGACATACCAACTGCATCTGCACCTAATATTCTCGCCATTTTTACTTCAGCTGGAGTTTCATAAGTTGGTCCACTAAAAAATGCATAAACCCCTTCTTGTAACTCTATATTCAACTTCTTAGCACATTCTTTAACTACATCTACGTACTTAGGAGTATATGCACTAGACATATCTGGGAATCTAGGTCCAAGTCTTTGATCATTTTTACCTATTAAAGGATTATTTCCACTTAAGTTTATATGATCTTTTATAACCATTAAATCTCCTGGCTTAAAGTTTGTATTTGCTCCACCTGCAGCATTAGTTACAACTATAGTATTTACACCTAAAGCTTTCATAACTCTTACAGGGAAAGTTATTTCTTGTTGAGTATACCCTTCATAGTAGTGGAATCTTCCTTGCATAGCTACTACCATTTTACCTTCTAATTTTCCTATTACAAGGCATCCCTCATGCCCTTCAACTGTTGACACTGGGAAGTTAGGTATTTCATTATATTTTATTTTAACAGGATTTTGTATTTCATCAGCTAATACTCCAAGTCCTGATCCTAATATTAAACCTATTGAAGGCTTTACTTCAGATTTGCTTTCTATAAATTTTGCACTCTCTTGTATTTTATCATATATGTTTTCCATTTTTAAATCCTCCAAAATTACTTCATTAATTCATTTTTAAAACTTGTACCATTTTTAGTTTTAGGAACATTTAATATATCAGCAACAGTAGCTCCTATATCTGCAAAACTTTTTCTTGTTCCTAAATTTACTCCTTCTTTTATATCTTTACCATACACTAGTAAAGGTATATATTCTCTAGTATGATCTGTTCCTATATATGCTGGGTCATTACCATGATCTGCATTTATTATAAGTATATCTTTTTCATTCATAGATTCTATTATCTCAGGTATTCTAGCATCAAACTCTTCTAAAGCCTCTTTATATCCCTTTATATTTCTTCTATGACCATATTTTGAATCAAAATCAACAAGGTTAGTAAATATTAATCCTTTATTATCTTTTTTAATATAGTTTATAGTTTGATCTACACCATCCATATTATCTTTAGTGTGTATAGCTTCAGTTATCCCTTGTCCATTAAATATGTCTTCTATTTTACCAACACCTATTACATCCAGACCATTTTCCTTTATATTATCAAGAACTGTTTTATCAAAAGGATTTAATGAATAATCTCTTCTATTTGAAGTTCTTTCAAATTGTCCTTTGCATGGTCCTACATATGGTCTTGCTATAACTCTAGCTACCGCATATTCTCCCATCATTATTTCTCTAGCTATTTTACACATATCATATAATTCTTCTAAAGGAATTATATCTTCATGAGCTGCAATTTGAAATACACTATCTGCTGAAGTATAAACTATTACATCACCAGTTTTCATTTGGTGTTCTCCAAACTCATCTAATATAGCAGTACCTGATGCTGGTTTATTAGCTACTACTTTTCTTCCTGTTCTTCTTTCAAACTCATCTATTATTTCTTTTGGGAATCCATTTTCAAAAGTTTTAAATGGTGTATCTACTAATAATCCTGTCATCTCCCAATGTCCTGTAGTAGTATCTTTTCCTTGAGACACTTCATTACATCTACCAAAAGAACCTATTGGAGAATCTATACTATTTATATAGTCAATTTCATCTATATTTCCTAATCCAAGTTTTATCATATTTGGTATTTTTATATCATTAAATTCTTTAACTATATGACCTAATGTGTTTACACCTTCATCTCCAAATGCCTTAGCATCAGGTAATGCACCTACACCTACACTATCAATTACTATCCATATAATTCTATTCATATTTTTCCTCCTTAGCTGTTTATTTTCTAGGATGTTTTTCTTTTATTTCTCTTCTCATATTTTTATTTATATGATTTAAATATGCCTGTAAACTAGATAAATTTGCATTTCCTAATATTTTACTAACCACAGCTATATTTGCACCTTCATTTAATAAATGAATAGCAAACGAGTGTCTAAGCATACTAGGATTAATATTTTTATTTATATTAGCAATACTTGCATATTTCTTTATAAGTTTCCAAAGACCCTGTCGTGTAAACCTTTGCCCTAATGAATTTACCAATAAGGCATTTTCTGTATCTTCAGCTATTTTAGGTCTTGCTTCTTTTATATATTTTTCTAAGTAAACCTTAGTTATATCTGAAAGTGGTATAACCCTTTTACTCTTAGATATATTACAGTATATACAATCTAATTCTAAATCTACATCCTCAATATCCATATCAACCAATTCTGAAACCTTGATTCCTGTTCCATATAAAACCTCGAATATAGCTTTATCTCTTATCAATTTAGGTGTATCTAATTTAGGAAAATTTAATAATGATTCTATTTCTTGCTCTGTTAATATATCTACTTCATGCTTTTCAACTTTAGGCTTTTTTATAGTCTTTGCTGGATTATTATTTGTTATATTACTTAAAAATAAATAATCATGAAAAGATTTAATTGAGGATATCATTCTAGATACTGTAGCTACAGATACACTATTTTTTTCTAAATTTATTATATACCCTATTATATCATTTTCTACTACATCACTTAATTCTAAGTTTATAGATTTTAAATAATCCATATACTTTTTTATATCCGTATAATAAGATAATACCGTATTATTTGACAATCTCTTTTTATCTTTTATATAGTTTATATATTCCTTTACAACTTCCATAGTAAACTCCTTTATCTGACTAGGAACTTAATAATACTAACAATTAAAGTATTTAATAAAACTTGTAAACCACTAGTTATAGCTAGTACAATTATTGAATTTAATAGATATCTTGAAACTAAAAAAATCATCTTGCTTCTATTTCTACTTTTCTTAAACTCAAATACCATTTCTTTTATGTAGTTAATTGAAATTAAAATAAGTACAATACTACCTAATATAATAATTAAATTTTTAAATATAGTTATAAAAATAAGATTTATACTTCTTAATTTCATAGCTAATATAGCACTATTTATAGTATAGCCCATAGATATTCCTTTTACTATAAATAATATCAGCGTTATTGGAAATGTTACTACCAATAAAGTTGATAAAGAAATAGACATCATAAAGTATATATCAGACTTTAAATTAGCTAACACTATATTTTTTATCGATATTTTTGAACTATAATACTCTACAATAGAATTAATGCTATTTGCTATATTACCTTGATAATCTGGCCATATTTTATTTAAATATGTACCAATTACTACTGCTGTTAAAAATATAAGTCCAATAACTATTAATTGTTTATTTATTTCCCTAAAATAACTTTTCTTATATGTTCCTCTCAAATTCATAACCCCCTCTTACATCTTATAAAATAGTATGTACAAAAAGAGGAGGTTATTCCTTTTATATTAATTCTTTAGCTAATAAAATTCCTATTGCAGTTTTTGCGTCTTCTATTTGGTTATTTATTACCATATTCCGAGCTTCATTTATATCAATTTCATATTTTTCTATAATTTCATCTTCATCAAATTCAGGTTCACCCTTAGTAATACCTGTAGCTAAATATATATATATTTTTTGATTTGAAAATCCTGCTGATGTAAAAAACTTGTGTATTAATTTAATATTTTTAGCACTATATCCTGTTTCTTCTTTTAATTCTCTTATAGCGCAATCCTTCGGGCTTTCTCCCATTTCAAGCTTTCCTGCAGGTATTTCCCATATAACTTGTTCTATTGGCTTTCTAAATTGCTTTATAAGCACAACTTTATCTTCATCTGTTATTGCAACTATTGCTACAGCCCCTTGATGTTCTACTATTTCCCTTTTTTGATACCCTTTATTTTCTATTTCTACAGTATCAACTTTTAAACTTATTAATTTTCCAGTATATATCCTTTCACTACTTATGGTTTTCTCTTCTACTATCATTACAAACCTCCGCTAGATAATAAGCTGCTGTACTTGCAGCCTCAAAAAATTCCTTATCTTGATCAAAACTTCTACCCATACTTCTTACTTTTAGATTAAAGTATTCTAAATCAGATTTAGAATTTTTATTTTCGATATATACTATATTATGTTTTGACTCTAAACTATTATTCATTAGCTGTTCTTTTATATAACATAACTGTTCATCATTATAAGTACATATAGGTATATTTACGCTTACATTTACTATTTCTTTAAGTACAGTTATACTATGATGAGATATTCCCTTATGTCTATCTCTTTGATCTGCAAAACTTATTCTTGGTATAGATATAGGAATACCACCAAGCTTTTTAACTGCATCTAGTATAGGACCTTGCTCTATACCTGTAAATCCATATTTAGTTCCTGTACCAGCAATTCCAGGACCCATACTTACAAATACAACATCTGCATTTAAAACCTCTTTTGCCGTTATTAAAGCTGTGTATATGTTTATGCATTCATATTCTCCACCAAATGCACTACCAATTGTTATCGTATTATCTATTAACCCTTTTTTCTTTAGTGTATCAACATTTTTACTTAGGTATATAGGAAGAGCTGCTCCATCTGTCATTATATATACTAATTTTTTATTAGGATTTAATCTTTTGTATGATGCTACAAAAGGAGTTAACATACTATGTAAACTTCCAACCACAACTGGCATATCATCTAAGCTAGAAAATTCTTCTATATTTTTATGATAAGCACTCTCTTGCTCTTCTACTGAGTCCACCTTTACTTGAAGTGGAGTATATCTTAACTTCATTATATGCCCACCCTTAGTAAAGTTTGATTCTACGTTATTTAAATTAGCTATAACAAAATGATATCCACCTGTACCTAAACTTAGCTCTACAGCTGTTGTATTTAGAAGTACTTCATCTCCTACATTTATATTTCCTGTAATCTTAGGATAATTATAGGCCCTTTGTATATTTCCATTTATGCTTACTCTTATATCATCTAATTCTCCATTTTGATCTACTATAGATTCAACTTTTCCTATTTTTTTACTTATCATAAGATTACCTTCCTAACTTATCTATGAAATTTAAAAACTTATTATTTTCTATTATCTTAGTTAATGAATACTTTTCTGTAAGTATATGAATGAAAATTAAAAATGCTAACCATATTAATCTAACCTTTAACGAATATCCCATTACAAATAATATTCCAATTGATATTCCTAACACATTAGAACCAGTATCCCCCATCATTGCTTTTGCTTTTAAATCTTGATTAAAGTATGCAACTACATTTGGGAGTATTAGTAATAAAAGATTTCTTGTATATTCACCTAATGTAAATAATAATACCAATGATATTACTAAATATCCTTTTATGGCTCTCCCTGGTCTTAAATCTAATAGATTCATCAGATTTGTGGATAAAGCTATTATCAATGTATTTATAACTATATCATAAATATTTTTAGATATAGCTATTGATATAACAATACCTATGAATCCTCCAAATAAAGCCTTAAATCCACCTGTTGTCAGTTTTCCTTTTAATAAACTTTTAAAATGACCTTTTAGTCCGCTTACATCTCTATTTCCTATGATATCATCTAATATTCCTGCAAAAAACATAGATACTAATCCAAATAGGAATATGAATATATGTAACATATCTTTAAAACTATTTGTAAAATAAGCTAATATTATAGAGTTTATAATTAGCATAGGAAGAAATACTATTCCCATACTAACTGGTATCATATCTTTTTTATAGTTTGGCCTTAATACATTACTATCAATTAGTAAGTTTCTAAATAAAGGTATTACAGCATAAGTACCAAGTAATCCAGTTAAAATTAAAATGGCATAAAGTATATAATTATTCATCTAATACTACCTCCACTCTTTTTTCTTTTCTCTTAGAACCTTCTTTATATGGTAAAACTGTTTTCCTCTATGTATAAATCCTTTTAAGTTTCTACCCGTTTCACTATGAGTCATATTAACTAAAACTTCTTTTATAGTATATCCATACTTTAATATATCTATAGTCATACCTACTTCTACGCCATATCCATATGGCATTTCTTTAAACTTTTCTAATACTTCTCTTTTAAATATCCTTTGCCCTGATAAAGTAGCATCTAGCTCTTTTCCTGTCATTTCTAATACAGATTCTTTTGCTAGTCTCTTTACAAATCCTAAGCCACCCTTTTTCGTAGCTGGTGGAAACTTAGCTATTATAACATCTGCTTCATTATTTAATATTGGAGTTATAAGCTTTTTAACTTCACTAGATGTAGATCCTAAATCTCCATCTAAAAAACCTATAATAGTTGCATTTTCCATTGCTATTTTTAATCCATAATTAAGAGCATAGCCTTTCCCTCTATTTTTATCTAGAGTAAAAACTTTTATCTTTTCGCTTTCAACTGATCTTGCAATTTCAGTTGTTTTGTCACTTGATCCATCATCTATAACTAATATTTCATTTATCTCACTAACGTCTTTTATATTTTCTAAAGTATCTTTAATTTTATCTTCTTCATTATAAGCTGGTATTATTATACTTATGTAAGGATTCATTCTCATCTCTCCTTTTTATTTTTTAAATGGTATTATACTATCTGAACCTTCTAGCTTCCCAAATTTACCTGCTATACTACTATCTTGAAGTACCATAACTAAAGATAATTTACCTATACCCTCATCTACATTATCTATAGTTGTAACCTTATCATTAGAATATAAATCTACATATGAAAATTTAGTATTACTTTGTTGAACACCTACTATATTTTTCTCTTTATCCTTTAAAGTTTCTATTAGTATTTTATCTATATTTTCATATTGTCCTTCATCTGACTTACCATTATTTCCACCTGCTATTACTACAGAATCATAACTTTGATAATTTTCATTTAATGAGTTTATTTTTATCATATCTAAATCTTCAAGTTTTTTTAGTCTTTCACTAGCATTATTCTCACTTAAGGCTTGTTCAATATATATCATAATATCTTTTGTACTTTTTATGTCTATATTTAACTTATCTGCTACTTCTTCTATCTTTTTTTCATTAAATATGTTGTTATTTAATATTATATCAAAAGCTACTTTTCCATTAGCAGTAGTTATTATATCATCTATCTCTTGTGTATAGTCATTTTCTTGATTAGTAGATATTATACCTATGTTTTTATCTGTTAGTCTCTCTCCTACTAAGCTATTTATATTATCATTTATAAATGTTATAGCTTCATCGTAGTCATCACTTAAATCAGCTAAACTTTTTTCTAAATTATCATTCGTTACTTTTAGAGAATCAAATTTCTTGTCTAAATCACTTATAACACTTGCTTGTTGTTTGCTAAGTTCTTGGTCATAATTCAAGTTATACCCTACTAATATACCAATTCCTAAAGATATAAATATAGCCCCTATACTAACTATATAATATTTCATATTTATATGCATATTAATCCTCCTAAATTACATTTGTAATAAAAACTTTATCTTTAATTGCATCAAATGTATAAATTGTTTTACGCTAGGTGTAAAAGATGCAATTATAAGTATTGGGAATAAAGCTGTTGCTATTAATGCCCAAATATATTTCATCTTTAATTTACTTCTATACAATAAATTAACACCCTTTGCATCTATTAATTTAGCACCGATTTTTAATCTAACTAAAAATGTACTTGCCATACCTTTTCTGCCCTTTTCTAGGAAATCAATCATATTTGAATGTGTTCCTAAAGCAACTATAAGTTCTGCTTTATATTCATAAGCAATAAGCATAGCTATATCTTCACTAGTTCCTGGCGCAGGAAAAACTATAGCATCTAGTCCTAAATCATTTACTCTTTTTAATCCTGGTGCTCTACCATCTGTATATGCATGTACTATTATTTCTTTCGCTTTTTTTAATGCTTCGTCACTTACACTATCCATGTCTCCAACTATTACATCTGGAGTATACCCAAACTCAAGTAAGGCATCTGCTCCACCATCAACACCAACTAAAATTGGTTTCATTTCTTCTATATACGATATTATTGTACTTAGGTCTTGCTTATAATCTTGACCTCTTACAACTATTAGTACATGTTTATTTGCATAGTTTGTTTTAACATGCGGAATCTCAACTTCTCCTAATATAAATCCTTTTTCTTTTTTAGCATAATCTATAGTATTGTCTATAAATCTATCTAATTCTACTGATAAGTTTTCGTATGCTTTTTTTAACTTTTCTGAAACCTCTTGCTTACCTAATACCTCACCATTTCCTAAAAGTTCTCCATCTCTATATATATTTCCATCTATAACTTCTATTATTTGACCTTCAGTTAAATTATGAAATAACTCTTCTCCTACATTATCTATTATTAGTATGTTATTTTCTGTTAATATACCTGGTCCTTTATTTGGATATCTTCCACTTATAGACTCTGCTGCATTAATTACAAGCTTAATCTTACCTTCTACTAAAGAGTTTGCAGCAACCTCATCTATGTCTACATGATTTATAACCGCTATCTCTCCACCGGTAAGCCTTTTAGCAAGTCTCTTAGTTTTTCTATCCACCTTTATAGGTGCTTGGACTTTCATATTGTAAACCTCCGACATCTTTTTTAAAATCACATTCAATTATAGCACTATTTAACAATAAAAGAAATATTTTAAGTTTTTATATATTTATTCATATATTACATCTAATCTATATTAATATCATAAATTACTTATAACTTCAATAAATTTATTAGAATATCCTTTTTATTAAGCAAAGGATCCTTTATAACTTGATCTAATAAAAAACTTAATTTTTCACCTATTTCTTTACCTTTATATCCTAAATCTTTAAGTATTTTACCATCTATCTCTAAACTTTTTATTTCATAACATTCTTTGCTATTTTCTATTTCATCTAATTGCTTAATACACCGTTTAAAAAATTCAACATTATCTTTGTTATTAAAAAATACATTATATATTAGTTTTAATTTAAAAACTTTATTCAATTTTTCATATCCAATATTATTTAAATATCTTTTAATAACTATCTTGTCTATTTTGTCAATATCTTTAATCATATATTCCATAATATCATTGCAGTAATTTATTACTTTATTTGAATATCTTAAATTATTTATAATATTTACCTTTTTTATATTTTCACAATAATACTTATATTTTTCACATTTATCAATGCATTTTAGTATTTCATTTGAAATTAAATAATCTAAAATTATTAATTTATCTAGTAAATTATTATCACAATAACTTAATATATTTATATATTTTTCTAACTCTTTGTAATAATCTCTATTTAAATTACAATGAATTCCTAAATACTTAAATATATTAGTCTTATACAATAGAATTATATTCTGCGGATTATCACTTAATAGAATTTTTGTAAATTCATCATTAATCCTCTCTGTACTTATATTTTTTATTATATATGAATTTTTATATATACCATTTAATGTATTTTCGTCTATATTAAAGCCTAGTTTACTACTAAACCTAATCGCCCTTATCATTCTAAGCCCATCTTCTTTAAATCTTTCATCAGGATTTCCTACTGTCTTTATTATTCTATTTTGTAAATCTTCTAATCCATTAAATTTATCTATTATTCCAAACTGTTTATTATAAGCCATTGCATTTATTGTGAAATCTCTTCGTCTAAGGTCTTCTTCTATGCTCGATGTAAACTCTACAGTTTTAGGCCTTCTATTATTTTCATATTCTCCTTCTATTCGATAAGTAGTTATTTCATATATATTATTATTTAAAATAATAGATACTGTCCCATGTTTTATTCCTGTATCTATTATTTTATAATCTTTAAATATATTCATTATTTCTTTTGGTTTTGCATTAGTTGTAATATCATAATCATTAGGTGTTAAATTAAGTACACTATCTCTAACACATCCACCTACCATAAATGCTTCATACCCATTTTCATATATCATATCTATTAAAAAACTAACATCTTTAGGTATAAATATCTCCATTAAAGAACCTCCTTAATATGCTCTTATATATTAAGTTTTCCTATAACACAATATATTATAATAAAACATAAAAAATTCGCTTCGCTTGAGCGACGTGTCGGCGAAACACTTCATGTCGCCAACGACTTCGTCCGTTGCTTGAGCCACTGCGTGGGCGAAGTATTTCAAAATCTTTTTTACGCTCAAAACCAATTTGTTGATATTACTTACATTCAGAATTTATCCACATTTTTTTAAGTATTATAATATCCTTAAACGTAAAAAATAAAGCCTTCTTATTTCAGAAGGCTTTATTTATATAATTTATTTAACCATACTATGCTCTAATCTTAATTTATCTGCAATCATAGCTATAAACTCAGAGTTTGTTGGTTTTCCTTTAGTATTATGAACTGTATATCCAAATAATTGGTTTATAGTATCAACTTTACCTCTACTCCATGCAACTTCTATCGCATGTCTTATAGCTCTTTCTACTCTACTTGGAGTAGTATTGAACTTCTTAGCTATACTTAGGTATAATTCTTTAGTTACAGCTCCTAAAAGCTCAACATTTTCTATAACCATTTTTATAGCTTCTCTTAAATATAAATATCCTTTTATATGTGCTGGAACCCCTATTTCATGTATTATATTTGTTATTTCAGTCTCTATATTCCCTGCATTTCTTACAAAATCACTTCTAGTCATTTGTATATCCGCATGTGTTCTTGGCTTAGCTTCAATATGATTTGTCTTATTCGTCACTAACTCTCTTATTCTATTTATGAATATGACAAAGTCAAAAGGCTTAACTATATAATAATCTGCACCTAAATTTATAGCAGATTGAGTTATCTTATCTTGACCTACTGCAGATAAAACTATTATTTTTGGCATTTTAGGAAGGTTCATAGAGTTTAATTTTTCTATTACTCCTAAACCATCTAAGTGTGGCATTATAACATCTAATACTAGTAAATCTGGTTGAGTCTTTTTAACTAAATCTAAAGCTTCTATACCATCTTTTGCTATACCTAATATTTCTATATCGCTTTCATTTGATAAATATTCCTTTAATACCTGACAAAAGTCCTTATTATCGTCTGCTAATACTATTTTTATTTTCTCGTTCACTAAAATTCCCCCTATTAATAAAACATTTTATTTTTTATATTTAAATAATATCGAAAGTTTTTCACTTTAAGCATATTCGACATACTAAATTTATATTCCTTCAATCTATTTAAATTTTTAATATTTATTATTACCTTTTTTTACTTATTCTCTAATTTTATCATTTCATCTATAAAAATACCATATCCTTTTTTAGAATTATCTTTAATTACATGAGTTACAGCTCCAATAATCTTATTATTTTGTATTATAGGAGCACCACTCATCCCTTGAATAATACCACCTGTATAATTAATTAATCTATCATCCGTAACTTCTATTGAAATTTGTCTAGTGCTTTGTTTACCTGTTGATATATCATTTATATTTACATCATAGCTTACTATATTTTGGTTTTGATCTTCTAATAATATATACGCTTTTCCTAATTTTATATCTTTTTCACTACCTACTTCCATTAACTGAGTTGATTTTTTCTTTTCTGAATTATATATTCCAGTAATTCCAAAATTAGAATTATATTTAAACTCACCAATTGGGTTTTTTAAATCAAAATCACCATATAAATATCCTGATTTTTTGTTTGTTCCCTTTTCGATATTTAAATTTTTAGGTTCATATATATATCCTTGTTTTATTTTAAGCAACTCATTCGTATCAGAATCTGTTATTGCATGACCAATACCTTTAAACACAGATTCTTGTGGATCATAAAATGTAAGCGTGCCTATTCCTGATATTTTATCCCTTACCCATAATCCTAATCTTTTATTTTCTCCATCCTTTTTTAATTTTATATTTTCATCAATAAACTTTTCATCTCTTATTAAAGTTACCTTAATTTCATCTTTATTGATATCTTCTAATATTCTAGATATATCTTGAACATTTTCAATTTTTATATCATTTATAGCTATTATATTATCGCCCTTTTCTATACCACCTATATACTCTATATCTTCATATCCTATAACTAAAACTCCATCTGTAGTTGCTTTTATACCTACAATCTCTCCTAAAGGATATACATATTTTTTATTCTCAGTTCTCATATTTATAGCTTCTATACTATTACTTAAATACACTCTTTTATAATAATATCCAAATGATATAAAACAACTAATTAAAATTAAAGATACTATAATTTTTTTACCTTTCATATTAACCTCCAACCCTTATATATTATGTATTTATAATTCCATTTATAGTAAATTTTATACAAAAAAAGAAGCCTTATAGGCTTCTTTTTGCTAATTCTATTATTTCAGTAGCATGTTCCATTGTTTTCTCTGTTATATTACTTCCAGCTATAAGTCTTGCTATTTCATCTTTTCTTTGATTATTATCTAACTTCCTTATAGTTGTGAATGTTCTTTCATTTGATGTACTTTTTTCTATGCAATAATGAGTGTCTGCTGTAGCAGCAATTTGCGGTAAATGTGTTATACATATAATTTGTTTTTTCTTACCTATATTACTAAGCTTTTCTCCGACTATCTGAGCTGCTATACCACTTATTCCTGTATCTATTTCATCAAATACTAATGTATCTATTTGGTCAATATCTGCAAGTATCGTCTTAAATGCAAGCATAAATCTAGACATTTCTCCACCTGATGCAACTTTATATATAGGCTTTATATCTTCTCCTAAGTTGAAAGATATCATAAATTCTATATCATCTTGACCTTTTATATTAAATACCGCTTCTTCAAAATTAACCTTGAATACAACATTTTTCATATTTAAACTCTTTAACTCTACTAATAAAACTTCTTCTAACTTTAAAGCTACTTCTTTTCTTGCTCTTGTTAGTTCATCTGCTTTATTTTTAAGAGTTTTTTCAAGTTTTATTATTTCTAATTTTAATTCTTCTACTTTTTCATCTCTATTTAATATTTCTTCTAATCTAGATTTTATTTTTTCATAATATTCAAATATATCTTCTATAGAGTCTCCATATTTTCTTCTTAGATTATTTATTTCATCTACTCTCGATTCGATTTGCTCCAATTCATATGGCTCAAAATCTATATTTTCTTTATAGTTTCTTATTTCTCTCGATATATCCTGAATCTCATACATAATTCTCTCTATATCATTATTATAATCACTTAAAGTTTTATCATATTGAGATATTAAACTAAGTTCTTTTACTGCATTTCCTATTAAATCAACAGAATTTACAGAACCATCATATAAATTCTGATATGCCAAATTGAGATTACTGTATATTTTTTCACTATTTCTATATACATCTCTTTGTTTTAATAAGTCTTCATATTCATCTTTGCTTAAATTTGCAGATTCTATTTCATTTATTTGAAATTTAAGCAAATCTATTTCTCTTTGTATCTGCATATCATCTTTATTTTCAGTTAATATATTTAATGCTTTTTTAACTTCACTATATTCATCATATATATATTTGTATTCTTTTTTATATTTTTCTAACTCAATCTCTCCAAACAGATCTAAGAAATCTAAATGAGTTTCTTTATTGAATAGCGCTTGATTCTGATGTTGTCCATGTATATCTATTAATGTAGATGCGATATCTTTTAATATAGATAATTTAACCGTTCTCCCATTAACTCTAGCAACACTTTTACCATCAGAATATATAACTCTAGTTATTACTAATAAATTATCTTCATCTAGGTCTAAATCATTTTCTTGTAAAACTTTTTTTAAGTTGCTACTTTCTGAATGAAATACAGTTTCTATTACGCCTTTTTCTGCACCCTTTCTTAAAAAGGATCTATCATATTTTTCACCTAGACATAATCCTAGTGCATCTATTATTATAGACTTCCCTGAACCTGTTTCACCAGTTAATATATTTAAATTTTGATCTATTCCTAATCTTAATTCTTCAACTAGTGCACAGTTTTTCATATATAACTCAAGGATCAATTTAAATCCCCCTCTTTTTTATATATTTAATATTTATTTATCTATTTACTTAAATTATGAGAAGCTTCAACTACTTCTAATATTTTTTTATTATGATTTTCTCTATTAAATTCAAAAGGTTCACTTGTAACTTTTAAATGTATTAAGTATTCTATATTACCTTCTGGACCTTTTATAGGAGAATAGTCTAAGTCTAAGATTTCAAACCCATTTTCAACTGCAAAATCCGATATCATTTGTATAACTTCTATATGAGTCGATTTTTCTCTTACTACACCTTTTTTACCAACCTTTTCTCTACCAGCTTCAAATTGTGGCTTTATAAGTGCTACAACTTCTCCATTCTCACGAATAAGTTCCTTGCACTTAGGAAGTACTAATTTTAAGGAAATAAAAGACACATCTATAGAAGCAAAATCCGCGAACTCTTTTGTATCCTCTATTGTAACATGTCTTATATTAGTTCTTTCCATACAAACAACTCTTTCATCCTGTCTTAGTTTCCAAGCAAGTTGTCCATATCCTACATCTATAGAAAATACTTTTGTAGCTCCATTTTGAAGCATGCAATCTGTAAACCCTCCAGTAGATGCACCTATATCCATACATACTTTACCCTCTAATGTTAAGTCGAAGTTTTTCATTGCTTTTTCAAGCTTAAGTCCACCTCTACTTACATAAGGTATTGGATCTCCTTTTACTAGTATATCTGCATCTTCATCAACATCTACACCAGCCTTATCACATCTTTGATTATTTACAAATACAACACCTGCCATTATAGCCTTTTTAGCCCTTTCTCTACTTTCAAAGTAGCCTTTTTCGACTAATAATAAATCTATTCTCTTCTTCATAAGTTTGCCTTTCTAGTTTATAAACTTTTTATTTTCTCTGCTATTTTAATTGGTGATAATCCGATACTATTATATATTTCATCCGCACTTCCGTGAGGTATAAATTCTTCCGGTAAAGCTATATTAGTTATATCTATATCATACTTATTATCTATAATAAATTTATTTATATTGGTTGAAAATCCACCAGTTATCACATTATCTTCTATAGTTACTACTTTTTTATGATCTTTAAATAGTCTATCTAATAATTCTTTATCTATAGGTTTTAAAAATCTAGCATTAACTATAGTTGGATTTATGCCATCTTCTAATAATATATCTCTCGCTTCTAATGCATTTTTTACCATACTTCCAATAGCTAATATAACTATATCTTTTCCTTGACATAATATTTCATAACTGTATAAATTTATAGGATCGTAAGAGCCAACCTCTAAATAGTAACTATTTCCTCTTGGATACCTAATTGCAACTGGTGAGTTTATTTTTAAAGATAATTCTAACATTAAATCTAACTCTTTGCTATCCTTTGGTGCCATTACAGTTATATTAGGTACATTATTTAAGTAGCTTAAATCAAACATTCCATGATGTGTTTCTCCATCATTACCAACAATACCTGCCCTATCTATTAAAAATGTTACCGGCTTACTTGTTATACAAACATCATGTATAATTTGATCATATGCTCTTTGTAAAAATGATGAATATACTGCAAAATAAGGTTTCATACCATTTTTAGCTAACCCTGCAGCAAATGTAGTAGCATGCTGTTCTGCTATTCCAACATCATAGTATCTATTAGGATGATTTTTTTCAAATATATTAAGCCCTGTTCCAGATGGCATAGCTGCAGTTATTGCAACTATATTTTCATTTTCATTTGCCATTTCACTAAGCTTTTGACCAACTTGATTAGATATTGAAACAGAATTAGAAGCTTTTATACCATTTTTTATATCAAACTTTGATACTCCATGGTATTTATCTGGTTGTTCTTCTGCATATCGATACCCCTTACCTTTTTTAGTTATTACATGTAATAGTACTGGTCCTTTTTTAGATTTAGCTTTATTTAAACTCTCTATAATTTCTTTAGTATTATGACCATCTACTGGACCATAATATTTTATCCCTATAGATTCAAATAAAGAACATTCTTGGGGTATAAATTTACTAATAATACTATCTTTAACCTTATTTGCTGTTTTAGATATTATATTACCTCCTGGAGATACTTGTAATATCTTTTCCACTTCATCTTTTACTTTATTAACAGTGGAATTTCTTATTATACTAGATAAATATCTAGACATTCCTCCAACATTTTTATCTATAGACATTTCATTGTCATTTAGAATTATTATCATATCAGTATTTGTATATCCTACATGATTTAATGCCTCAAGCGCCATTCCTCCAGTTATAGACCCATCACCTATTACTGCTATAACATCACTTTCTTCTTTTTTTATATCTCTAGCACAAGCAATCCCTTGAGCGACTGATATAGACGTACTACTATGACCTGTATCAAATATATCATGTTCACATTCAGATTCTTTAGGAAAACCGCTCATTCCATTAAATTGTCTAAGACTTTTGAAATTATCTTTTCTACCTGTAATAATTTTATGCACATAAGATTGATGACCAACATCCCATACAATTTTATCTTTAGGGCTATCAAATACCTTATGTAATGCTAAAGTCAATTCTACCACTCCTAAATTAGATGCTAAATGTCCACCTGTTTGTGATACAGATCTGACTAAAAACTTTCTTATATCTTTTGCTAGCAAATCTAATTCATCTACAGTCATATTTTTTATGTCTTGTGGAGAATTTACTTTGTCTAAATATTTATACATATTCATTCACCTTTTATTGACCAAATTTTGTTCACACTTTTATCTAATGATATTCTTATTTGAACAACTAATTTAACTAAAAATTTTATCTTCATAATATATCTTTCAAACTATCATTTAATAATTATAATATAGTTTAAAAATAACATAAATTTAAGATTATAAGTTTTAATTTTTATTATCTAAAAAAGTCTTCTATGAGAAGACCTTTTCTTTGCATAACTTTGATAAACCTTAAAAATTAATATATCTTAGTATTGACTTAAAAACATTAATTTTATAACAAAATAAAACATAAAAATTATATCATATGTTACATATCTTTTCAATTTATACAAAAACTATAGCTGTTATTATACCTAATATCGCTCCAAATATAACTTCTTTTGGAGTATGTCCGATTAATTCTTTTAATCTTTTTTGTTCTATATGTTTTTTATGATGAAAATCATCTAATATTTGATTTAATATAGCAGCTTGCTTCCCAACAGCTCTTCTAACACCTGAAGCATCATACATTATTATTAATGCAAATACAGTTACTATTGCAAAATCTGTAGAGTTAAATCCTCTTTCAATTCCAACTAATGTAGCTAAGCTTGTTACAAAAGAACTATGTGAGCTTGGCATTCCTCCTGAAGTAAACAATCTTGAAAATTGTATAAATTTTTCTTTACCTGTAAATATTTTAATAAATTGAGCCAAAAAACAAGCAAATATACTTATTCCCAAGACTTTATTACTAAAAATTTGTGAAAAAAAGTTCATTTTTCCTCCTTAATATTCTCTGTCTATTATATAATCCGCTAAATCACTTAAAAACTTAGTTTCTTTATTTATTGAATTTATACTATCTTTAGCCTCTTGTATTAAATCATATGCTATATTCTTTGATTCATCTAAACCAATTAATGATGGATATGTAGATTTGTGATTTTCTATATCACTTCCTACTTTTTTACCTAATTTAGATTCATCACCTACTATATCTAATATATCATCTACGATTTGAAATGATAAACCTATGTTTTTCGCATATTTAGTTATTTTGTCTAATTGTTCTTGTTTAGCATCACCTATTATAGCTCCTGCTCTCATACATCCAATTATTATAGCTGCTGTTTTATTATTATGTATATAGTCTAACTTTTCTTTTGATATTTGTTTATTTTCACTTTGAATATCAACAACCTGTCCACCTATCATACCATATATACCAGAAGTTTTGGCAATTTCATTCATAGCCTTTAAATATTTATTTGGATTTTCTTTATCTATTGAATTTGATAACATAACCTCAAAAGCATAGTTTAAAAGAGCATCTCCAGCAAGTATTGCCATATCTTCTCCATATACTATATGATTTGTTTTTTTACCTCTTCTTAAATCATCATTATCTAGTGCTGGCAAGTCATCATGTATAAGTGAATATGTATGTATCATTTCGATTGCCATAGCAAAAGGTATAACATCTTCTACATTACCGCCTACTACTTTACAAGCTTCCATTGTTAATATTGGTCTTAATCTCTTTCCACCTGCACTTAAACTGTAATTCATAGACTCCATTATAGTTTTTTGGTAACCTTCTTCAGATGGCATATATTCTTTTAATAAACTCTCAACTTGATTTGCCCTTTGTTTTAAGGTTTGTTTAAATTCCATAATTATTCCTCCATAATATTAAAATCTTCTTCTATACCTAACTGACTAAATTTACTTATTTTAAGTTCTGCATTTTCTAAAAGTTTATTACAATGTTTATAAAGCTTTATCCCTTCTTCATATAAACTAAGTGATTCATCTAAACTAGTGTTTTTAGATTCTAATCTTTCTAAAATAGATTCTAGCTTATTATAGGCTTCTTCATATGTCAAATTCATATTTACACCTCTTTACCTTCTATACTTTCTACACTACACTTTATATTTCCATCTTTTAATTTTATATCTAGATTTTCCTTAAGTCTAATTTGTTCTATACTATTTACAATCTCATTATTTTTATGAACTATACTATATCCTCTGTCTAATGTAGCCAAAGGACTTAAGTTATGTAGTATTGTTCCTATATTTTTTAATCTTTCATTTTCTATACTTATAGTATTTTCTATTTCAAAATTTATTTTATCATATATCTTGTCTATTTGTGTTATTTTATCTTTTATTGTGTATAATTTTAAGTAGTTACTTATCTTTTCAAATACATAATCAATTCTATTCTTATCAAAATTAACTTGATTTATCATTGATCTAGTAAGTCTGTTTTTTATATTCTCAAGTTTATATTCTAAATCAACTAAATTTGGAGTAGCTATTTCAGCCGCTGCTGATGGTGTTGGAGCTCTCATATCTGCTACAAAGTCACATATAGTAAAATCTGTTTCATGACCTACTGCAGATATTATCGGTATTTTAGAGTTAAATACCTCTCTTGCTACAATCTCCTCATTAAATGACCAAAGTTCTTCTATAGAACCTCCACCTCTACCAACTATAATTGTATCTACATTATTTTCCTTATTAAAAAATTTAATCCCATCGCATATATCATATTTCGATTGATGTCCTTGCACATTGACTGGGTATAGCTTTATATTTACTTTTGGATATCTTCTTTTTATAACATTAATAATATCTCTTATAACTGCTCCTGTCTCAGATGTAATAACACCTATAGACTTAGGCATAGTGGGTATTGATTTTTTATATTTAATGTCAAATAAACCTTCTTCAGATAATTGTTCTTTAAGTTTGTTGAATTCAATATATAAATTACCTAATCCTTCAATCTCGATATCGTTTATATATAATTGATACGATCCATCTCTTTCATAAAGTGATATATACCCATTAGCTATTACTTTTGAACCGTTACCTAGCTGCAAATCTTTATTATAATTATTCTTAAATATAACACAATTTATCTTAGATTTTTCATCTTTTAAAGATAAGTACACATTACCACTACTATGTACTTTTAAATTTGATATTTCTCCTTTTACTTTCAAGTTATATAAAATTGCATCATTAGTTAGTACTCTCTTTATATATGAGTTAACTTCGCTTATTTCTAAAGCTCTCAATTTCATATTTATCAACCCCTATTATAGCACATCCACATGCATTGTCTGTTGAGTATTCTGGCTTAGTAAAGTATAAATATATTTTTTCTCTTCTTAACTTTGTACTTAAATTAGTACGTATATACTTACTCGCAGCTACTCCTCCACAAAATACTACTTCATTTATATTGTATAACTTACTTATATAAATTAAAGACTTATACATATTTCTAACCACTGCATCTAGAACCAATTTAGATATATATTTACAATCCTCTGAATCTATTATCTTATTTATTTGATTTTCAAGCCCAGATAAATTCATATATCCATCTTTTACTGAAGTTTTAAGCCCATTTAAAATCTTTCTTTCACAATCTAGTGCATTTTTATCTATATATTTACCTGCTGGAAATCTATATCCTAATTTAACACCTATCCTGTCTATAAGTTGACCAAAACTTATGTCTTTTGTTCCACCAACTATTTCTATATTGTATTCTAGCGAATTCTTATTTCTACTCAATAATAGTATTTCTGTTGTCCCACCTGACATATGTACAGATAAAAATCTATCCCTATTAGTTATTTTACTATTTAATAAACTAGCTTCAATATGATTTTCTTGATGAGTAGTTTTATAAAATTTACAATTTAGCGAATTAGCCATAACCTTTCCAAAATTATAACCTACTGTAAATACCGGCATATAAGAATTTTCTATTGGTCTTGGCTTTTTAGATGCACAAACTCCTACTATATTATAATTATCATGTAATGATTTTAATTTTTCGCTAAGCTCTCCTAAGTTATTTATATGTTGAAATACTCCCTCACTTTGCCTTAATCCATTTGAATTTTCCTTAACATTTAACATTATCTTTTCATTCAAAATAATGCTTTTTTCTAAAGATATAGCTGCTATAGAAGTTGTATAGCAGCTAGTATCAATTCCAATTATTATATTATTTTGTTTCAAACTCATTTACAACACTACCTAATATTCCATTTATAAACTTAGGAGCTTTATCATCACAGTAAAGTTTTGCTAACTCTATTGCTTCATTTATAGAAACTTTACTTGGTATTTCTTGTATAAATATTAATTCACATATAGCAAGCCTTAATATAGATAAATCCACCTTAGGCATTCTATTTACCGACCAATTATTTGCATATTTATTTATTAACTCATCTATCTTATCTTTATTTTCTTTTAAATTTTCACATATTGTATTCATGTATTCTCTATCTACCGCATCATCTAATTGTATATTATCAAGTTCTACATTTGGATTATTTGAATATTGTAGTCTAAGTTCTTCATATCTATTTATTATATATTCAAGATTGTCATTTAAAAATATATCTAATCTTTCTTCTATATTTTCTATATCCTCTTTATTCATTTCTATTTGATATATTAATTTCATAATATATTCTCTACTAGTTACTTTTCTCGCCTTATCACTTTTCATTAGTTGTAATCCTCCTTCAGGTTTATTATGCACATATTAAACAATAAAAAAACCCCTGATTTTTCAGAGGTTTTTTATTAACTTTTTTTAGATTGTTTAGCTTCTTCTTTTTCAGCTTTTTCTTTTTTAAAGCTGATTCCTTGAACATGTATATTTACTTGAGAAACTTTAAGACCTGTCATTGTCTCAACAGTATTTTTTACATTTTCTTGAATTTTTAAAGCTATATCTGGTATAGATACACCATAATCTATCATAACCATTACGTCTAAGCTAACTTCCTCTTCTTCTATTTGTATCTTTACACCATTGTTTTTAAGTATTTTATCTGTAAATGTTGTATTAGTCTCTACACCTTCTACTTCTAAAGCTGCAAGACCTGCTATTGTAGCAACTACATCATTAGATATTTTTACTTGTCCAAAATTGTTATTTTCCATTGCAAATACTACCCCCTTATTTTAAGGAACTATATTTATATATATAATAATACCAAATACAACTCTACTTTGCAAGAAAATAACCTCAGTTATTTTCTGAGGTTATTATATATATAATATCCTTTAATTTTTATTATTATTCATTAACTTTATATTTTCATATTTTACATCAGCTTGTTCTGCAACTAAATCAAATATTTTAGCAGCATCTGCTTCGTCTAATTTTTCTTCACTTACAACTACATTGACTTTTCCCTCACTTATGTACACTAATGCATTCTCAAATCCTTTAGTACTTAATAGATCTTCTATTTTTAACTCTACGTCTTGGTCTTTAACTAATTGTAACTTCATTGCAGATGCTTCTTTTCTAGCCTCTTCAGATGTAGATGGGTTATTTATCATCTCATTTAAGTCTTGAGTTAAGCTATTTCTTTGCTTTTCTCTAGTCATTTTCATATCTAGTATATAAGTAGCTTTTTTCATATTTTGCGCTGATGTAAGTTGCTTTTCTATTTGCTTACTAGCTTCTGTAACTTTTTCCTCAACTTGACTTTCTTTACTATCAACTACTTTAACATCTTCTTTCTCATTTGTATCCATATTTTTTTCATTTTGAGCTTGTTCATATGCTGTAAATTCTCTCGAAGTTTCTAATAAAGACTTTCTGCTTAATTGATAATTTACAGTTCCTACTACAACTAACATTGCCGCTAAAGTTACTACTACAAATCCTCTTCCCTTATAATTAAATTTCATTTTTATCCCCCCAAGTTTATTTTAATATTTTTATTTACTATATATCTCTACTTGATGCCCTTGTACTTGTAACGCTGTTTGTACTGCGCTATAAAGTGTTTCTTTTACAGTAAGATCTTTAGCTCCAGTTGATACTACTATTACACCATTAATTTTAGGTTGATTAGTTTTTATAACTATAGGTTCATTTGAACTTGATGTTATCATTGTTTTATTTTCACTAGATGTTGTAACTGTTCTTTCTCCACCTTGTTTATCTACTTCCTTTGTCTCTTCCGTTGTAGTATTAGTATTAAAAGCTGGTTGAATTTCTTCACTTGATTCATATGTAATCATAACATCTACTTCTCCAGCACCTTCAATTTGTGATAATATATTTTTAAGCTTTTCTTCTAATGTAGATTTTGATGATTCATTACTTAAATCTTCCTGAGTTATTTCATTATTACTTTCACCTTTACTTGCTGTTTCTTTATCTTCTAGACCTGATATAGCTATAAGAGCAATGCCACAAATTACTGCTAGAGATAATAGCGAGTATATCTTTTTTTTATCCTTTTCGTTTAGATTCTTAAACATCTCCTCATCCCCTATTAATCAATTTCTATAGTTTCAATTGATACATCAAGTATTTTTACCAAATCTTCCTTTAGTTCTTCTTTGCTTAAATTTAAACTATGTTTAGTATTTTCTTGTTCATCATCTTCATTAAATACTTGTTTCGATTTTTCATTTTCTTTAGATTGTATGTCCTCATTTTTACTTTTATTACTATTATTTTTTTCCTTCACAGTTATTTTTCCAATCTCATTTCCTTCAAGCTCTATATCATCTAATTCATATCCATATTCATCTAATTTTAATTTTAAAACTTCTTTTAGACCATCCTCATACCCTTTTGATAAGCTACTATTTCCTGTTTTATCTGCTAGTCCATTTATACTATCTACATATTTCTTATTATATTCATTCATATACTTTAGTACTTTATCTTCTAAAGACATATTTTTTGAAAAAAAGTTTGCTATTGGGCTTAAAATTATAAAAACAAATATGAAATTAACAACTAAATTTATATATGGTTTCATTTTAGAAGACGGTAAAATCATATCAACTATATTAACTATAAATGCTCCTATCAAAACCGTTACAATCCATGTTTTTATACTTTCTAACAAATTATCACCTATCCTCCCGAAACTACGCTTATAGATGTTAATATAGCTATCGTTACAAAAAACATTATTATTATAGCTATTATGCATGCAAGCAATATCATCATTAAATTTGCTACTTCATTTAAAAAACTTGATATACTATCTTCTCCTATAGGCTCTACAACTATTGCAGATGCTTTATATACTAATATTATTGATGTTATTTTTATAATTGGAACCAAGCATATTCCCACTAAGACTATTAAACCTATTCCACCGAATACCCCTTTTATAAGTTGAGAAGATGATAATAAAATATCTACAGAATCTGATACAAATCCTCCAACTACTGGAATAAAGTTTCCTATTGCAAACTTAGCTGTTTTTACAGTGAAATTATCAACACTAGTTACATACAGTCCCTGAATCGATACTAATCCTAAATATATAGTGAACATAGCACCTATACATACTAAGTTTATTTGTTTTATAAATGATGATAATTTTTTAAGTTTTATATTTTTAGATATATTGTTAACTACTAATATTGCAAAAGCAACAGATATTGATACGAATATGAATTGTTTAAAAATAACATTTATAAATGCTACTCCTCCTATAAATATAGGATTTAATACTGTTGATGTTATCGGGCATCCCATAAGCGCAAGAAGTGCTATTAGTATTGGCATTATAACCTGCATAATACCTATAGTTGAATCTATAGTATTGTTGCAAATTTCTAATACATCTTTAAACCCAATTAGTGTAAGCGAAACCATCGTTACAAATACTATGTACGTTGTTATCTGACTTATTGCATTTGATGAAAAAGAATTATCTAAACTCTTTAAAAGTGATGATAATAGTGCTAAAACTAATATTATCATTGATACTTTTATACTGCTCTTTAATTCGTCAAAGAAAATCATCTTTATGTTTTCTTTATCAAATAAATCTAATATATTCTTATCACCTTTTATCAAGTCTTTTATAAATATTTTTAAATCAATATCATCTATAGTAGATGATTCTTTTATATACTTTTGTATCTCTTCTAAATCTATTTTCCCTAACTGATTATCTATATATGAATCTATACTTTTCTTAGTTTCATTATAATCTTCTGTATCATCTTCATTTGCAAAAGATACGGAAAAAGATCCTATGATTATTAAAATAGTAATTAGTATTTTTAAATATATTTTTTTCATAAGTTATAATTCTCCTATGGGATAATATCTAACACCATTTCTACTATTGATAAAAGTATAGGGAATGACATTGTCATTACTATTATCTTGCCTCCAAACTCAAGCTTAGATGCTATAGTTCCTTCCCCACAATCTTTACAAAGTTGTATTGCAAATTCCATAAGATATGCTATGCCGATTAATTTTATTATCAAAGTTATATATACACTTGGTATATTAGCTTTATTCGCTAAATTATTTATACTTTCAATTATAAAACCTAATTTAAATATTACAGATGATAATATAACTACTCCTGTAAGTATTCCTATAAACATCGCTATCTCTGGTCTATCTTTCTTGATTACCAAACAAAGTGTTGTTGATATAATTGCAATACCTATAATTTGCATTACTTCCAATATATCTCCCCCCTATTTAGTAAAGTTGAAACATTGTTTTTACTGTATTAAATAACGCACTTATTTCAGTTAATACCATGCTTAATACTATTATCACACCTGCTAGTGTAGTAAATGTTGCCCAGTCTTTTCTATCTGTTTTTTCTAAAACCATATTAAGAATTGATATTAATAAACCTATTCCCGCAACTTTTATTATCAATGATATATCCATACTCAACCTCCTAAATTAAAATTATTCCTATTATTATTCCTACAATAGTTGCTAATTTTCTATATACTATACCCTTTTGTTTTATATCTTCTTTTGTCTCTCCAGTTATTTTTTTTAGATTTTCAATAGATAAATCTATCATCCTTGATTGAGACTCTATATCACTTTTCCCAAGAGTAAATATAAGTTTCTTTAATTCATTAATCTCCTTATCTTGTAAATAAGTTTCTTTTATTAATATCTGAATACTATCATTTAATATTTCATCTAACACCTTATATGAGTTATTATGTAATTCATTTTCTAACCTTTTAAAAAAATTAGAGGTACAAAATTCTTCCTTATCCCCTAATCGCTTAAAAATCTCTTCCAATGTATATAATCCAAACGACAAGTCCATCCTCATTATCTCTAATATTCTTATTAGGTCATTAACCTCTTTATGCCTTTTTGTATAAGCTTTATATATATATTCTCCTATTAAATAACTACAAACTATTAAAACACCAATTATAAAAATTTTAATTTGCAAAATACCATCTCTTTTCTTCTAAATCATATATTTTTTCAATTGTTCCTGGTCCTTTTTTAGAAGATAGTATTATAACTTTTTTAAATAATTCACTATCTAATAAATTACTTAGTTCTTTTCTATTTCTTATATCGTCGATTGAATCTCCATGAACTGTGGTTATTAAACTTACACCACCATTCAAAGCAGTATATAAAGCTTTTATTTCATCCATATTTCCTATTTCATCAGTAACTATAACATTAGGAGACATAGACCTTAAAAGCATCATAATTCCTATATCCTTAGGACATGTTTCTATTACATCAGTTCTAATACCCACATCCATTTGAGGTACTCCTAAGTAAGATCCTGATATCTCATTACGTTCATCTATTAAAGCAACCTTCATACCACTAAATAAAAATTCTTCATTTCCATTGCTTATATTTCTTACAATATCCCTTATTAAAGTGGTTTTCCCACATTGAGGAGGCGATATTATCAAAGTATTATTAATTTTGTCCTTGCCTTTTATAATATGCTTTAAAACTTTATCTGAACATCCTAAAACTTCTCTTGAAATTCTTATATTTAACGAAGATATATGTTTTATATTTTTAACTTGTCCATCTTCTATAATGGTTTTTCCAACTATCCCAACTCTATGTCCTCCCCTAAGAGTTATAAAACCCTTTTTTATATCATCAATAAAAGAATGAATTGAGTATTTGCACATTATCTGAAATGTTTGCTCTATATCATCTTTACTAACAATATATGGATTGTCCATATTTAAATCTAATTTATTTAATCTAGTATTATAAAAATAATCCTTATTATTTGAATTTACTATTAATGGCTTTAAAGATCTTAGTCTTATTTCCTCTATGTTTACATTATCTCTTGATATACTTTTTATCATTTCTCTTAAGTTAATCGAAAGTGAGTTTATAACTTCTTCTGAAATTTTACTCATACCTTGTCCTCCTCTCTTGTTTATATAATCATTATATTTATGATATAAGTAAAATATTACTTATTTTTTATAAAAATTTACTTAATATAAGTTATTGTATATTACATACATATATTTAAAAAAGTTTTTTTAATAATCTTTTACAACTGATAAATTATCCTATAAATATAAATAAAGCCTAGTAATTTTTCTAAATTACTAGGCTTTATTTATATTTAAGTACCTATATAATATCTGTTTACAACTTTTCAACTTAGTTAATATAAGTATATATACTATTTATCTCCGGGTTGATTTTTTTCTAAAAATTCTTCTATTTCCTTAACTACATTCCCTTTTACAAACTTTATCCCTTGATTTATAGCATTTTTTATAGCTTTTGAATCTGAGCTTCCATGAGCTTTTATAACTCCTCCATTAACCCCTAAAAGCGGTGCTCCACCATATTCAGAATAATCCATGTAACCCTTTAATTTTTTTAAATCATCTTTTATAAGCATAGCACCTAACTTTCCTTTTGTGCTACTTAATAATGTTTCTTTTATAAGTTTCATTACAGACATAGCTACACCTTCTGTTGATTTTAACAATATATTCCCTGTGAATCCATCGCAAACTATTATGTCTGTATGTGCATTTATAACATCTCTTGCTTCTATATTACCGATAAAGTTTAAATCTAAGTTCTTTAATTCTTCATAAGACTTTTTAACTAAATCATTTCCTTTACCTTCTTCTATACCTATATTAGCTAATGCCACCTTAGGATTATTTATTTGTAATACCTTACTTGCATATATATTACTCATGCCAGCAAATTGAACCAAGTTAATAGGTTTACAGTCTGCATTAGCTCCACCGTCTGCTATAATAGTCATCCCTCTTTTTACATTTGGTAAAGCTGGGCATAAACATGGTCTATCTATACCTTTTATTCTTCCTACTACAAATACACCTCCTGCAAGTACTGCACCAGTATTTCCAGCCGATATAAAGGCTTGTGCCTTACCTTCCTTAACAAGTCTAAGTCCAACTACCATAGATGAATCTTTTTTACTTCTAATCGCTTTTACTGGCTTATCCTCATTTTCTATAACTTCAGTAGTATGTACTATTTCTAATTTACTTTTATCAAAATCATAATTGGATAATTCTTTTTCAAGTAAATCTTTATCTCCAGTTATTATTATATCTACATTATATTCCTTTATAGCATTTACTACACCTTCTATATTTGACTTTGGTGCATTATCTCCACCCATACCATCTACTACAATTCTCATAGATATTCCTCCTAACTTAAATTTATATACAAGTAATTATTACCTTTATAAAAATATATTTAAATTATTGATAAATACTAATAGTAGTATGCTATATTATTATAAAATTATCAATATATTATATATTTTTATTTTAAAGCAAAAAAAACATGTAGAATACATTCTACATGTTTTAGAAGTTATTATTCAGATACAACTTCTTTACCTTTATAATATCCGCAATCTGGACACACTCTATGTGGTAATTTTGGCTCATGACATTGTGGACAACTTACGAATCCAGTTGCTACCATTTTAGAGTTAGCTGCTCTTCTCATTTTAGTTTTTGATTTAGATGTTTTACGCTTTGGTACTGCCATTTACGCCACCTCCTTAGTCATTTTTAAATATATCTTTTAATTTAGCAAAACGGGGATCTATGATCTCCTCGTCGTTCGCACTTTCATTACAAGAACAAGCTTCTATATTTAAGTTTGCTCCGCATCCTTGACAAAGCCCTTTACAATCTTCTTTACAAAGAACACTTGCAGGTATTTTGAAATCTAATGTCTGCTCTATTATATCAACAAAATCTACTTCTTGTCCATCAAATATTAATGCATCATCATCTTCAAATTCATCTTCATCAAAGCCTTCTTTAACTAAAAAACCTTGTATAGAATATTCTATTGGTACTTCTACCTCATCTAAACATCTTGAACAATTGTCAATAAGTATAAAGTCAACATCTATATCTAAGTATAAACCCTTATTAGTATTAGATACTTTACCTTTTATATTTATTGGTGAGGATAGTTTATAACTATTATTACAATAATTAATAGTATCAATTTTTTGAGAAAAATTCAAGTCTAATTTGTCAGTTTCTCTTCTAATTAGTTTGTCTAGATTTATCTTCATCAGATTCACCTCAATACATTACCAATTTATTATACAAATTTGGCTTTTGTTTGTCAAGTATTTTTACTTGATAGATATTTTTGCCATTAATATTGTATATCTACAAAATATAAGGTAGGTTTTACCCTACCTTATAAAATATTATATCCATTTATAATTATTTTACTAATTCTAATGTATCTCTAGCTATCATTAATTCTTCGTTAGTAGGTATTAATAATATCTTAACTTTTGAATCTTCAGTAGATATTACTCTTTCTTTACCTCTTACTTTGTTAGCTTCTTCATCTAACTTCATTCCTAAGAAGTCCATGTTAGCCATTATATCAGCTCTCATACCTATACCATTTTCGCCAACACCAGCAGTGAATACAACAGCGTCAACACCGTTCATTTCTGCAGCGTAAGATCCTATATATTTCTTAACTTTTTTAGCATATGATTCTAAAGCTACTTGAGCTAATTCATTATTTTGAGCAGCAGCATCTTCTATATCTCTGAAGTCTGAAGATATACCAGTCATTCCGTATACCCCTGACTTTTTGTTCATTAAATCACTTAATCCTTTAGCGTCTAATCCTTCTTTTTCCATTAAGAATGGTAGTATAGCTGCGTCTATATCTCCACATCTAGTTCCCATTATTAATCCTTCAAGAGGAGTGAACCCCATACTTGTATCAACTGACTTACCACCATCTATTGCAGCTACAGAAGCTCCATTTCCTAAGTGACAAGTTATTATTTTACAATCTTCTATGTTTTTACCTAACATAGCAGCAGCTCTTTGAGATACATATCTATGAGAAGTTCCATGGAATCCGTATCTTCTTACACCGTACTTAGTGTATAATTCATGAGGTAATCCATATAAGTAAGATGATTTAGGCATTGTTTGATGGAAAGCAGTATCGAATACTCCTACCATTGGTACTCCTGGAAGTATAGCTTCACAAGCTTCTATTCCCATTATGTTAGCTGGGTTGTGAAGTGGTGCTAATTCTATACATTCTTCTAAAGCAGCTTTAACTTCATCAGTTATTAATACTGAACCAGCGAACTTTTCTCCCCCGTGAACAACTCTGTGTCCTACAGCTTCAACTTCTTTTATGTCTTTAACTCCACCGTATTGTGAATCAACTACAGCGTCTAATACTAACTTTATAGCATCTTGATGGTTTTTCATTGGTTGTTCAACTATAAGTTTTCCTTCAACACCATCTTTTTCTTGCTTTAGTACAGAACCTTCTATACCTATTCTTTCAACTAATCCTACACATAAAACTTCTTCATTCGACATATCTATTAACTGATATTTTAATGAAGAACTACCACAGTTTAATACTAATATTTTCATTAGTATACCTCCTTAAAATTTCAAAGATAATATGTAATAAGCTTTAGGCTTAAAATATACTAAGTATAATTTGTATACATTAAACATTTCAACAATAATTAATATACCACTTTTTTTTTAGAAAAGTATATATAATTTAAGATATTTATATTAGTCTACATTATTTTTCTCCATTTGTTATAATATTATAATAGAATTAACAAATTTATTTCTAATATAAAATAATATTTTTTTGAAATTTGTTAATAACCTTTATTAAAAAATAAAAAAAGGAGAAATTTTCATGAAAATACTTGGACTTATAGTTGAATATAATCCTTTTCATAACGGTCACTTATATCATTTACAAAAATCCATAGAAAAAACTCAAGCTACTCATACTATAGCTATTATGAGTGGTAATTTCTTACAAAGAGGAGAACCTGCTTTATTTGATAAATATACAAGAGCTCATGCCGCTGTTAAAAATGGTGTTGATTTAGTTATTGAACTTCCCACAATGTTTGCTTGTCAAAGTGCAGAAATCTTTTCTCATGGTGCAATAACTACTCTAAATACTTTAAATTGCGTTGATTCAATTTGCTTTGGAAGTGAAGAAGGAGATATCGATATTCTTTATACAATATCTAAAATATTAGTAGATGAGCCTAAAGAATTTAAAATATGCCTAAAAAAATATCTAGATGATGGAATGTTATTTCCAACAGCTAGAAGTTTAGCATTATTTGATTATATTAATAAATTTAAACTTTTAGATATTTCAAAAGAAAAACTTTTAGATATATTAAATTCATCAAACAACATACTAGGTTTAGAATACATCAAAAGTATATTAAAGTTAAATAGTAAAATAAAACCTTACACTATAACTAGAGTTCAATCAGATTATAATAGCGAAACTATAGAAAGTAATATTTGTTCTGCAACTGCAATAAGAAAGCAATTAAAAAATTTAAATGATATTTCTTCTATCTCTAAAGTTGTACCTAATAATACATTCGATGTTCTAAAAGGTAAATTTAATGATAATTTCTATCCTATGTTTGATGATAATTATTTTGAAATCCTATCATCAATAATAGTTAGAGATAAAGATATTTTAAATACATACTTTGATGTGAATGAGGGGATTGAAAATAGAATATACCAAAATATTTTTACATCTTCAACATTAGGTGATTTGAAGGAATCTATAAAATCTAAAAGATATACTATGACCAAAATAAAAAGAACTTTAAATAATATATTACTTGGAATTACTAAAAATGATATGAAGAAAATAAAAAACATTAATAGTATACCTTATATAAGAATATTAGCTTTTAATGACAAAGGACGTGAAATAATAAAAAATATAAAAAACAATTCTGAGGTAAATATCATAAATAAATTCTCTAATATTTCATTTTCTAAAGATGATGATATATTCAAAACATTAATAGACTATGATATAAAAGCAAGTAATATATATAATCTTATCTATTATAAAAACAATAAAAATCTATTAAAGGGTCCTATGGACTTTTACATATCACCTAAATATGTAAAATAAGTATACAACCTTTTATCATATATGACTACTCCATCTAATATAATAATCCTATATTAGATGGATGGTAGGTGGTCAAAATTAGTAAAAAACAAATTATCAACTTTTTCTTTCCTATTTTAATTGTTGTTACCTTAATATTAGGTATCGTAAGCTATCCAAATGAATCTATTTTGGCAGCTAAAAAAGGTTTATCTATTTGGACTAATGTATTAATACCTTCACTATTACCTTTTATAATAGGGGCAAATTTAGTTGTAGACTTAAAAGTTGTAGATATAATAGGATATATTATTAATCCTATTACTAAGTTTATTTTTAATGTATCAGGTAAAAGCGCTTTAGTCTTTGTTATCTCTACCGTATCCGGTTACCCTGTAGGTGCAAAGCTAGCATCAGAACTTAGAAATAACAATCAAATATCTCAATTTGAAGGTCAACGATTAGTCTCATTTTGTTCTACATCCGGTCCATTATTTATAGTTGGATCTGTAGCAACAGGAATGTTTAAAAACCCTTCATTAGGATATTTAATGCTTATTTGTCATTATCTTGGTTCTATATCTGTAGGACTATTATTTAGAAATTATGGTAAAGAGTCTCTAAGTAGTGACAAGTCCTCATTAAAAACAAATGTATTAAATACAATAAATAATAGATACAAAGATGAGAGGGGTTTTTTTGTTTTATTCGGAAGCGCTGTATTTAATGGTGTTAATACATTGCTTTCTATTGGAGGATTTGTAATTGTATTTTCCGTAGTTTTTGAAATATTTTCACTTTTTAATGTAATTTCTTTAATTTCATCAATCCTTTATCTTCCTCTTTCCTTATTTGGTGTTACTAAAGAACTTTGTCATGCATTCATAAGTGGATTATTTGAAATTACTATAGGATGCGATAGAGTATCTTCCGTATTATCAACCCCTGAAGTTTTAAGAGCTTCTCTTTCTAGCTTTTTAATTGGATTTAGTGGATTATCTATACTAGCTCAGTGTTGCAATTTTATAGCTAAAACTGATATAAATACAAAATTTTATATTTTCAGTAAATTTTTACACGGTTGTATAGCTAGTATATTTACTTTTTTATTATATCCAATATTAAAATCAGATTTATTTGTATCTAATTTTGATACAATGTATAATTTAGTTTATGATAATTCAGTATGGAATTTTTACTCAAGAAATTATAATATAATTCTTCCTATATTTATAATCCTTTACATATTTATGATATTATTAATATTAGAAAAAACTAGTTATAATCTAAAAAAAGAAAGCTAATTTTAGCTTTCTTTTACTTTCCTGGGTTTAATTCAATTCTATTTCGTTCAATCTCTTGTAATATACTTTTTAAGTTATGCTCTACAGTCGTTAATACATCTTCTGCATATTCTATTGACCCAAGTTTTATTTCTTTTGCAACAATTTCAGCCCTTGAAATCATCTCATTTGCTTTTTCTTCAGCCTTCACAACTGGCTCACTAGCTTCTAAATATGCATCTAATATTTCTTGAGAATTTTTCTTTAATTCTTCTATATTATTTTCATATTCTTCCTTTATTCTTTCAGCTTCTTTCTTAGCTTGTTCAACTATTTCAAGAGCTTCTTGTTTAGAATCATTTATAATTTTATGCCTTTCTTTATTTACCCAAGATGCTTGTTTTAATTCTTCTGGTAATGATGCTTTTATATTATTTATTAATTCTAATACTTCATCTTTATCAATACCACTTTTATGTGAAAATGGTATTGAAGAAGCATTACTTATTATACATTCTAATTCTTCAAATCTATCCATAACTTCTAAATCTACATACATTTTTCGTTCCCCCCATTAGCTTTTCTTTGTAGTTCATCTAAAACAGTTTCTGGCACTAAATTTTTAACATCTCCACCAAATGTTAATACTTCTTTTATTAATGACGAACTTATAAATGAATATTCTGTTTTTGTAGGTAGTATAATAGTTTCTATATTTGGATTTAGCTCTCTATTCATATGAGCCATTTGTAGTTCATACTCTATATCCGCTCCTGTTCTCACACCTCTTATTAAAGTATCTATCCCATGGTCTTGGCAATAATTTACTAAAAGTCCATCAAAGCTAACTATTTTTATATTTTTTAGATGCTTTGTACAAGATTTAATTAATTCTACTCTTTCATCAAAATTAAATAAACCTTTTTTATTTGGGTTATAAAGCACCCCTATTTGTAACTCATCAAATAGTTTTGAAGCTCTACAAATTATATCTAAATGACCATTTGTAATGGGATCAAAACTTCCTGCAAATATAGCTTTTCTCTTTCTACTTTTCATTTTATTCCTCCAATTTATAAAATGTTAAAGTTGTATTTCCATATTTTTTATCTCTAGTTTTTTCTAATCTTCCTATTTTTTCTACAAATTTATCTTTTGTATCGTGTTCAACAACTATTATCCCATCATCACATAATAAATCTGCCTCGTCTATATTTGAAAGAGCATCTATAAACATATTCTTATAGTATGGAGGATCCATAAAAATTATATCAAATTTTTTATTTTGAATCTTTAATCTGTCTATTGCATTTTTAAAATCTAAATTTAAAATTGTACTTTCATTTTCTACACGAGCTTTCTTTATATTAGATTTTACTATATTTATACTTTCTTTGCTAACATCTACAAATGTAGCAGATGATGCACCTCTAGATAAGCATTCTATACCTAATGAACCAGTGCCTGCAAATAAATCTAATACATTGCTATCTATTATATATGGATTTATTATATTAAATAAAGACTCTTTAACTCTATCTGTAGTAGGTCTTACATCTTCATTTTTTGGAGTATCTAATTTTAGTCCTCTTACTTTTCCTGATATTACTCTCAACAAACTTCACCTCTTTGTATATTTTAACATAATTTTAATTAATTTAATGAAATTTCTTTAACGGAATGTTCAAATTTTGTCAGAATCTCTCTTTTCAACATCTTATTTTCATTATTTTGTAATTTATAATCTAATCCTATAATATATCTAGCCTCTTGTTGAGCTAGCTTTAATATCTTCATATGCTTAAATATATTAGCAACTTTAAGTTCTGGAAGTCCATGTTGTCTAGTTCCAAAAAATTCACCTGGACCTCTTATTTCTAAGTCTTTTTCTGATATTTTAAATCCATCATTTGTTTCTTCCATTATAGACATTCTTTGTCTACAAACTTCACTCTTTGATGCATATATTAAAATACAATAAGACTTATGACTTCCTCTACCTACACGACCTCTTAATTGGTGAAGTTGAGCAAGACCAAATCTTTCAGCATTCTCTATTATCATTAATGTTG